>JAQIBS010000225.1 GCA_027858965.1 Kiritimatiellia bacterium | reverse complement strand
TCGCTGACATTATGTTGCGTAAATTCCTTCAGAATCCTCTATCAGCATCAAATACAAGACGATTTACGAATATTTACCAAAGTACGCAACATAATACTCTTCGCAACATAACTGCGATTTGGGGCATTTTTCCGCCAGCACAACAATGACCTTCAACTTATTAAATTCATGCAACCTTTTAATATGAGAGTAAAGCTTTCGCATATCACATAGGCTAAGTTTGGTTGCGGCTCTGCTGCTTTAGTGGATTATGATGATTGTGCCGAGAGTAGCAACCCGGAGGGTCCCGCTGGTCTCATCCCAGATCAGCACAACACCATTAATCAGCTCATCGTTAATGTAGACACTCCAGTTTTCAAGGAGTTCGGGATTACTGAAATTCTCGATCGCCAGAGGCACCGTGAAGTTTCCACCCTCAATCGAGCTGCCGGTCAGATCCATCCGTCCGTTCGACTCCAGGAACAAACCGTTGATCGTACCGCCACCGGCATCACAGTCAACGCTCAATGCGCTGAGGGGTTCATTTCCTCCCACAAAGGCCAGCTCTGCACCAGCCGCCACGCTCACCTGCACCCCGGCTGTCAGCTGTGCATTCGTCATTGATCCATCTGCGATCGGAAAGTCGTTAGTCGGCGATGAGGTGCCGGTGCTGTACCACCAATGGACGCCGCCACTAAAAACAGCTGGCGGGATAGGATCATAGTCGGTCACTGTATCGAGCATATCCCAGGTTGCTCCATCGCGGCTACCTTCGACAGACCACCCAGACAGGTAACGTTCGACAGTATGGGCGGGAAAATACTGCAGGTCGTAACCGGTAATGGGCGGAGTATCATCAGCCAGCCGCATCACAAGCGTTAACGGAGGGCTGCTGTAGGTCGTCCACTGCGAACTGGTCGCATCAAACAGGTTGATATCGGTTCGAGTGGCATAAGTCGAGTACGGTGCCATAGGGCAGAACTCTCCGGGATTAAGCCCGGCTACGTTGTTAGTACCGTTCTTGACGAGATTCAGATTGCGGCGGACTCCGTCAGCGCTATAGAGAGCAAATTCAGTCAACTCGATGTTTGAGTCCCCCCCCACGACACCGTAGTTCCGTTGCTCCAAATTAAACCGATAATAGGTGTATCCACTTTTATCCAACTGCAACTGGCCAGCCTTAACTTCCAAAGGACCACTGAACGTATTAGTAGAAGAGAGACTCCAGAAGCCAGCCCCCTCCTTCGTGATGCCCACCGTTCCCGCGCCATCAGAGACAGAGCCGATGGCATTTGTGGCGGAACCATCAAGATAAAGTGTTTTGGCTCCAGAGGTAAGAGATTCCACTCCACCACTAAAGGCCAGTGATACGCCATCGGATTTCAACCGGCCATCCCCCTGCAGAACAAGCTTACGGGTGCTGCAGGAACCAGGAGTTGTGCCGATATACTCAAGCGTGCCGACGGTTGAGGCAGTCCCCAGACTGAAGGCATAAGCAACGCCGAGTCCGTTGGTATTGCGGTTGATGACATCTTCGAACAGCTGGTCGGAACGTCCCAGCGAACAGATCTGTCCAGATTCCGCGATTGATTCAAACTGCAATGTCCCCTCACGAACATCAACGACACCACGATTAGAACGACTTGTATTGTCATTAAAAATCCAGGTGCCAGTTCCCTCTTTGGCGATATAGGTGGAGTAGTTTGTGCCATACTGCGAATGTTCTGCGTAATCTCCGTTAAAAACACAAGGGGTGGCATTTTTTCCAGTAATTGCGAGCCGGTTGAGGTGCCCGCCGGAGGTGCCCCATTTGCCATTGAATATCACTCCGCCATACAGCCCGCCATCAATGACCGCCCTGTTAGCAGAGGGATAGAGGACAAAGCCTTTGTCCGTTGTTTCACCCGTGCCGAGGTACCGAAAGGTACCGCCGCTTTCCCGGATATCAACCGAATCGGAGGTCCCTATGGATGAAGGTAATCCAATCATGCCGATTTTCTTTGCTCCGGTAATACCGGGTCCGCTCTGACTGTGAATCGCGAAATTACCTATGAACGTACTATTTGTACCGGTCAACGCAAACTCCCCCCGGGAGTAATACCGGATCTTACCGTGAATTTCACCTGCAAATTCGCTGGGCCCGTCTATGATCCGCAACTGTTGCTCTGAGCCAGCACTCAGCGTGTTGGTAAGCGTTCCATCACCCCAGAGAAATCTGAAATTAGTATTGCCATATTTAAGCGTTTCGACTGTTCCGGGAGCATTTACAGTAAATGTTCCGAAATTGCCATCCACATAAGAGCTGGTGTTGGTTCCGAGAGTAATCGTCCCGTTGTTGACAATTGTAGCTGCATGACCATAGTGATTCCCGCTAAGGGCCTCCCACTGCAGTCTACCAGAACCTTCCTTCACAAGCGTTCCTGAACCGGAGGTTGTGCCGAAATAGACGCGGTCGGCATTATTAGAAATCGACAACAGGGCTGGATCGTCCAGGTCAATTGAATTCAGCTCGAAGAAGGCGCTATCAGTTTCAAGCACTGTAACAACACCATTGGAGATCACCACATCATCACCGGCAACCGGAACAGATGATCCGCTCCACTGTGCGGGAGTTGAGAAATCGCCATCGTTGCCCAGCCAGGTTTTCGTTTCCGCATGAGCCCCTGCTGCGCAGGCCAGAATCATAAACATTATTTTTTTCATAGTTCACCCATTTCTTTTTTTGTAACACATCTCATTATAGTAATGCATTTATTATATATGGAGGGTGGGAAAATACGCAACCCTAAAATAGGCACATCGATGCCGAGGAAGACGAGTGTGCAATTCAGCTCCGTTGATTAAATGTATTTTGCTTCAGATCTTCTCTGTGCCTCTGTGGCAAAAAACTAAGCACTCAATCATCTCTTTATCGGTTTAACCTTAACATTGCGGTACCACAATTTATCACCATGTCCGCAGAAACTGATATTGCCCGAGCTGCGCTTAAGTCCGGGATGATCCTTTTTATCCATAGTGCCATCTTTGGTGGCCTCATCAAGATCAGCATCAACGATCACCTTGCCGTTAACGGTCACCTTTACATGGCGTCCATCCATGACAATCTCCTCTGTGTTCCACTCGCCAACAGGCTTCTGTGAACCGCGTTTTGCGGGAATAAGCCCATAAACAGATCCATGATACTGATAGGGCTGAAGCTTGTCGTACTTTTTGGCAGTATCATCCAACACCTGTATTTCAAAACCATTATAAGACGCACTTACTCCCATAGGCGTGCGCACACCAATCCCGTTATTGGCTCCGGGTGTAAGTTTGAACTCGAAGCGAAAGATAAAGTTGCCATACTCCTTTGCGGTGTAAAAATTTCCGCTACCCCCCTTGGATGGATCAACAGCAATCTCTTTATTCTCATTAATATAATAGGCTGTTTTGTTCCCTTTCCACGCATCCAGATTCGATCCGTCAAAGAGGGTATAGAAACCTTCGGCATCCGGTTTGGGCTGCGGCGCCTTAACTTTTTCAGGATCAAGCATGCCTAAACCCGCCGCGGAGAAAAGCATCAACTCATTAACATGTACAGCTGGATTAGCGCTGTTCTTTGTGACCGTCAACTTCACATAGCGTGCTTCTCGCGGTTCAAAAGTCAGAACGAATCCCTCCGCCTTGGAAACTGAGGTGTCTGAGGTTTTGTCGATAGCGGATTTCCAGCTTTTATTGTCGATTGAGGTATCAATCCGATACTGATAGTAACGCCCGCCATCCGCATAAAAATATAGATGCGCGGCAGCCACAGTGCGCATACTCTGCAAGTCAACAGTGATTTCAACCGGCGCATCAGAACCATGGTAACCGTGACCATTCGCTGTATTACCATCAACCATCTGAGCCGGTGCATATGCACCCTGCTGTGGACGCGTTGCCTTCACCGGGCAGTTCAATGCAATATTGGCGCTATGGTTAATCACCACGGCAAACTCGCTCAGGTCATCCTTCGAGATAGAGCCGCTGGCGGCAAGGGCCTTCCAACCTTTCTTGAGCTCCGAGGTGTCAGCCTTTGTATTCTGCAGTTGCTGACGGACACCACGCAGCAGGAATTTGTCTGCCGGTTGCTTTGCCAATGCCTGCATCATGTAGGGAGCCGCTAATCCCTCACGCCATGTTGATAATGCCCTCAGAGCATCTTTGCTGACAGGGGCAATGGTGCACACATAAGCCAACAGTGATTCTTCACCAGAGCGACCAGCCGCCTCAAGCAGAGTAGCCGAGGGTGTTGAACCACCTTTTTTCAGGGACTCCAGCAACTTCTTGTTGTACACAGCATTTCCCGGACGCCGTGCGGCCATTGCATAGGCCTGTACTGCCTCGCTCTGCAATGATCCCTTCGCAGTGGAAAGGCTCAACAGCAGTTTTTCACACTCATTGGGTCCAGCGCTCTGCCTCAGGTAACGGAATGCCGCCTTCGCCAGTTTTTTATCCGAACCGCTATTCGTCGCCGCTCCCAGGGCTGCCTTGACCATACCCTCAGAGCCGGCTTGTGCGGTCAGGGTCTCAAAAATCAGCTGTTTGCCGAGATCGTTCTGCTTGGGATAGGCCGTTGTCAGGGCCGGAACAACCACCTCTGCAGGAAGGGTTGTAAGAAATGTCGCGAATGACTTGTAGTTATCTGCATTTACATTTGCCAGACGGGCTGGCAATGCCTTTTTCAACACCTTCGGGTCACGCGTGGCAAGAACATCCAATGCCGCCGTGGATACTGCGGCATCTACATCTCCGCACATCTCCAGCAGCAGCTCAAAAACCACCGGCTTCTGATATGTTCCCATGGCATGAATCAACAGAGCCGCCACCTGCGGGTCATCACATTTACTGGTCAGATCACACCATTTTTTCAGATACTCAGGGGAGAGGGAGCTCCCGATACTCCTGATCGCAAACGCCTGATATCTGAGATCGCCCTTAGATTGCAGGGCCGTTGTAAGCAACCGGAATTTTTCAGCATCATTCGCTTTATCCAGGGCATTCGTCAGCTGGCGCATCTTCGTCAGAGGAAAGACCTGAGTCACAGGATCAAAAACAGCCTCAATCGCCTGCCGCGTCATGTTTGCCGATGCAGCTATATTCACATCTTTGGCACCACACAACTCTTTTATAACCGGCAACGAACTCTTTGTGCCGATCCAACGCAGCTGCTCAACAAAAAAGAGCTGCTGCACAGGGGAAGCACTCTCCTTAGCATACTTTGCGTAAAGTGTTTCAAGCGCCGCAAGATGTTTGGATGCCGAGCCTTTTGCACTGACTGCCTGTCCCAGCATATAGAGCTTCGTGCGTACCAGCGCATCATTAAGCCCATCAGCGGCAACTTGTTTACAAAGCGTATCCACCGCTGAAAGCTGAGGTGAATCGAGCAACGGGGCCACCTTTTCAACGGTTGCCTCTTTTTCAGCTGTCGACCCGAACTGAACCCCTGTCTGCGCAAATCCCAACAGGGCACATGCAAACAAACTTAAAACAATTGTAGTATTTCTTTTCATAATAAATTCTTTCTGTTTTCTAATACAAGATTTTCCGTACGTTTTTTATCTCTCACAGAGGCACGGAGTTCTCAGAGTAATATCTTTAGGGGTTTTTCTCTCTATGTTCTCTGCGACTCTGTGAGATATAATTCTTGAAGCAATAATATCCTGTTAATCCTGCCGTGCCTCTGGCGTAGACGGGTCAAAAATTGATTGTGGCTATGCGGCACTACGTTCTTTTTCGGATAATCTTATTTAAATTGTCCAGGGTGCCCGCATCGGCTGCTCAATAAAACGGTTGGCTGTCGGATCATTCGGCGCGATCAGTTTAACGGGATCAAAATCATAACCACGTCCAACCCGCATGGATACCAATGCCAGGTTAACAAGTGTAGCTGAGCGAAATGCGTTCTTCTCATTCAGCGGAAATGGTTTGCGCGATTTCAAAGCGTTAAGAAAACTGGAATCCTGTAACGCTGGATCAGGCAGGGTTGCCAGCAGCTTATCCAGATCTTTAATATCCGACTTCATCTTGGGCCACAGCTTACCGTTCGGTCCGCTCAGAAATGGTTCTTTTTTAAGTGAGCCGTCCCCATCCAGGATGATCTCCGTTCCATCGGCATACCTCATGGTAATACGTCGAAAACTACCAACGACCTCGGGGTGCTGCGGCGGAGCATCAACGTCTACACGTATCGGGCTCTCATTGTCCTTATCAAGAATATACTGAACCGGGTCCAGATAGTGCTGACCCATATCGCCCAGGCCACCGCCATCATAATCCCAGTACCCTCGGAAACTACCGTGTACACGATGCGGATGATAGGGTTTATAAGGAGCGGGACCAAGCCACATATCGTAGTCCAGGTTTGCCGGAACCGGCTGAGGCGCGACATTCACCTGCCCCGTCCAGCCGAATTTCAGGTTGAATCCCTGTCCAACACCAACAACAGCGCGGATCGGGCCACCCAGCAGTCCATTCTGAACCACCTTCTTAATCGGTTTTACCTCAGTACCGAATCCATAGAATCCCCCATACATACGAAACCAGGTGTTGATGCGGAACATGGCACCGTTCGCCTTAACAGCATCGACAACCTTCCTGCCCTCACCGATCGTGCGGGTCATCGGTTTCTCGCACCAGATATCCTTACCGGCTTCAGCAGCGTAAATCGAAATGGGACCGTGCCAGTGTGGAGGTGTGCAGATATGCACGACATCCACATCCTTACGCTCCAGAATCTCTCGGAAGTCACGATGTCCATCCACCTTCCAACCAAATTTCTTCTGTCCATCACGCATGCCTGCTTCCATACGACTCTTATCCGGGTCACAGACCGCCACTAGACGTGTATCAGTGAGGCCCATGTGCGCACCGGAGTGGGCAATCCCACCATACCCGATCAAAGCCCGCGTAAGCTGGTTGCTTGGCGCGGTTTCCGAACGCAGAATTCGCGCCGGAACAATTGTAAAGGCGGCTGCGCCACCCACTGCCTTCAAAAAAGATCGTCTGTTTCTCATTATTCGTCCCCTGTTATCCTTTTAAGCCCTGTGCTTATTTGAGAGTAATTACACTAGCATTTGCAACTAACGCAGCAGCACCGCAACCAAACTTTCTTCAAGTAATGTGCAATATTATATCACATTCATTGATAATTTGTACGATAGTCATTACTGCGTTAGTCAACAACACTTCGTGTTGCATAGAAGAAATTAATAAGACGACAATGATTTATGATAACAGCTTCCTCAGTTTCTTGTTATTTGTAGCAGAAGTCGAGGGAATAGCTACTAAACTGAAGCACCTGCAAAAGATGGTTCAAGCATCTCCATGCTCCACCTCCGCCTTGCCCGCGCAGTACAAATGCGTTCGCCCAAAACCGACATCATCGCAACCACCTCAACCAGATGATAAATTTGGCTCATATTTAAACCTCTATCTTTTTTAACAGTCTAAATATAACCCATTTACTCTCGAAAATGTAAGCTCAAAATAGTTTACCGCTGTTCACCGCCCACAAAAACATGATCCTGCAGAACATAGGTTCTTTTTGCGAGTCAGCCGCATAGCGACTGCCCTCCTTTGCCTATCCTCCAACCACATATCCCGTCACGCTGTGCGGTGCCATCTCAATTTCAACAAAACTCTTTGTTTCAAAAGCGGCTTTCAGCCCATCAGGTGTCAGCTGCTGTAGAGTCCATGTTCTCCGGTCTTTCAGCTGGCTCTGCTTTGAAAGATCGAAACGTATCTTTTGAACTTTGTCAGAAACATTAACCAGAAAGAGCGCATTGCGCCCATCCTGTGCCTGCCAGGTAGTCCCCATCACAACGGGAAGGTTTACACAGTGCGCCGAGCTCCTGTTCCAGGTATGACGCATATAGGGAACTTCATTTTCAAACCGGATATCATCCAGCAGCTGACCATAAAGGAAGAAATCCCTGGCTGCAGCCCGGTATTTGCACAACTCATACTGAAATTTCTGTTTTTCCCGGTGGCTCTTCTCCAGTATCCAACCGTCATTCCAGCCCAGCTGACATCCCCACAGAAAGTCACGTCCCTGTGCGGCGCAGAATGCCTCCAGTGAATCCTCCCGTGCCTCTGGAGAACTGAAGTAAATTGTATAACCGGAGTAAATGGCCGGCAGCAGAGGAATGTCAGGTTCATAACGCGGGTTCCATGTTAGATAGGCATCGATATTATCCATATAGGGCTCGGCAGTATTCTCCGTGGTCAAGGATACACCACGCTTGATGCAGAACTCCTTTATTGGAGTTAGCATCGTCCGGTAGCCATCCACCCAGTGATGACCTCCACCAACGGGATGTCCATGTGACGGGTCATAACAAAGCCCCGGCTTAGCAGCTCCAATCTGATCAAGATAGATTGAATTAAACCCGACCTCATCAACAAGCCGATTGCAGATCTTCTGTATACGACTCTGCCAAAAAGCGGTATAGGGACACATCGGCACCAGGTTGCGGCTATTGACGCCGTAATGCTCAACATAGATCTCACCAGAGGGCTGTTTGCAAGCAGCCGGAGTTGCCCCTTTAAAACTCTCGATATCCTGATCCCAGAGTCGTCCATTAATATATGGCATGATAACCTGGTTGTTGCCGACCATCTTCTTTGCCGCATCCGAGACCCCCGGTTTTGTAGGAAAGTACTCCGGATAGCTGTTATCAAAGGGGATCTTGTGCCAGTTATACCAGTGCGTGCCGATTGTTAGTCCGGGAAAAAGCTCTGCCGCCCGCTGCATCGTACTCTGAACAACCTCAGCCCCCCCACTGGTAATCATCCAGAATGAAAGATCCTTCAAGTTCTTCGGATAATCCGTGCGCTGTTTGATAGGGCCTTTGGATGTCCATAGCTGTTGAAGGGCCCAGCTGCGATATTTGCGAGCCATAGCCCACCACGAGCCGGTATAAGCGGCAATCACAACCGGATACTCCGGAGCCCCTGCCGCACCGGGCACTCCGGCATTCGCAGCCGCCTGCCGCCAGGTAACATCCTGAGATGTATTAATCACCAACGACTTTGCGCAAGCCGCGCCATCATGCGCAGCAATATAGAGTCCGGCAACCCCCAGCTGATAGGCCAGACACTGCACAGGACAGCTGTGCGACGGATAGTTCAGGTATTGCGTTCCATTGAATCTTTTCAGCAGGCTGCCGCCCCAATTTCCACGCGGGGCAATCAGATCACCACTTCCAGGCTTGGTCACAGAGAGCAGCACAGGATAGTCGCTAGCCCACAATCCATAAACCTTACTGCGATTTTTCACACTCAGCCGCCACTGACTCTCACCTGTTGCCTTATCCAACTTAATATGCGCAATCACATCCACAGCGGCCGGTTCACCCGGAAGATCCAGCCCCTCCCATGTAAAGATCAACTCCCGCCTCTTCTTTTCCACGTAGCGTTTTTGTGCCGATGCATGGTTGTCAAGAGTCACAGAGTCCCTTACTCCATTGGTATTGGCAGGGCCCTTGAAAGTCAACCGCCAGAATCCGGCCAGATCATCATGCGGATTCACAAAGCGTTTTCCCTCTGCCTCTGAATTTTCAATGCCCAGACAATCAAAGCCCTGCTCAGCAGCGGCAAATGCTATTTTCATATCGCTGTTCTCTAGGATATACCTTCCAACCACAGGGGGCTGATCAATGGGCAGGACCTCGCTGCCATCCTCTATAAAACTGATCTCAGGTTGATGCCCCGCCCCCAGCCAGGCGTCGTAGTCAACACCATCCGAGCCAGGACCAATATAGAGCCCTCCCTCAAAATAGAGGCTCCCGCTAGCCCAGGATCTGTTGCCACTACGAATGTAATAAACAAATTCATCGGAGGCATCCCAGAACAGAACATTCCTATACCCCGCACCACAGCTGTTAACGCCGTCACTCAACACAGCCCAGTTAGCACCATTATCAGCACAGCTCTTCTCCCCCTCCTTATTTAACGCACGTCTTTTCAAAGGCGAACCCGTAATCACCTCCCTATAAGGGCCGCGTTTCTCGCGGGAGAGATGCATAAAATGAACCTCTCGCCAAACCCGGTCATCACCACGGCGATAATTTGCTGAGATCTCAATAACCGGCGAAAAGGCCGTGTACGTATAGCGATAAACCGCCTGAGGAAGATCTGTCGACTCAGAGCCTTCTCGGCCAAATCCGGTCGTTGTTTCAACTACCGCACGCAACGGAGAATTAAATAGGATTTTTGTCTGCGCCCCTTCACAATCCTTCGCGCTGAACTGCTGAATACCGCCCTTGGGTGCCGCACAGACAAGCCGATCTAAAAAGTAGAGCTCATTATCCATAAACCCGGAGCGGGCATAGGTGATATTCTGCGGAAAGCCGCCGCCGCCCTCCAGCGGCTGCTGCAACTTATAATCCGCATTCGCGATCTCTATCTTCCCATTACGCTGGGTAACCTTCAATCCCCCGCCCAACACCGCAAAAGGACCCTTCGAAACCAGCTTGAAAGAGCGCTTCTGATATGGGGTGGTCGCACCATCCATCAACCAGACAAGAACCGGATGATCTCCGCTGTCATCAATTGTACAGGGCACGGGCTGCGTCTTACCCCCTTTGATGACCTCAACCAGAGTATGATCCTCCATCAGCTTCACCCATTGCTGATTGACAGCATGGCTCACAATCAGATCAGCCCGATCATACGCACTGTTACGAACATCAATCCGCCAATCCGTCGCTCCTGCCATGCAGGCAAACGCCAACATTAAAACTAATATCAATCTTTGCATTTATTACTCTCCATTTTCTAATCTCTCCACTAAACTCAGCTCTTTAAAAAAATATAGCCACAAAAAACAAGAAAATGAATGATCGTAGTTCAACACGGCAGAGCCGCAACCAAATTCTTTTTTTGACATGATTGCCGCTCCCTGCGGTCACAGCCTGCTTAACGGACAAAAGATGGTTCAAGCATCTGAACATCATTCGAAGACAAACCAGATGCAATGCAGACATCTCTCCATTCATCCATTACCTTTTTATGAATCTCAGCCGCAATATTCCTGCCCTCTGTCTGCGACAAACCAAACGCTGACGCCGACGAACAAAGGTTATCAACTTGAGCTAAACGCCCTTCCTTACCAAGAGTCATTGCCAGATAAAACTCTGTTCCAACACCACTATGCGTCAAAGAAGGCACAACATCATAGAGAGGTGAAAGGCTGACACCCTCCCTCTCCATCAGAAAACCATGATTGCGAGGATGATCATCCGTATTACGAACAGTAATATTAAAGGCAATTCTTTTATACAGCTCACGTAAATCAGCAGCAGGCGATATTGAACACCTTCGAATCTTCTCTGCCACGGTCGTATATGACCATCTGTCCCGATCACGTTCATCCCACTCCGCAAGGCTCAGAGAGCTCATGAAACCACGCCTTGACCAGCACGCTGCAGATAGCTCTGAAACACGATCAAAACGCTGAATCAAAAAGACATCATGAGGTCCAACTGAAACTAAACGTATATCCGGCACATTCAAACCACACATCCCTGCCAGTTTCATGGTCGCATATTCAACAGCGGGAATATTGATTGAGTCATAACGGGAAGGAAACTTTGCCAGCCACAATTGTCCATCCAGTTGAACGGTACACTTGGGACGCCCTCCTCCAAGGCTGCTGCCCTGTTCTAAAAGGAGACGGATTCTTTCATCAATAATCCCGCCCTGCTCCAGCATCAGAGCCGCATCAATTAAATCAGCGATATTCTGAAATTGAGGTGGCATCAGAGTCGGTTCGGGCTGATCAACCGACTCTCTGAAATCAAGATTGCCTACACGGGTTGCATTCGCCCTTCCCAGGTAATCAATCTCAGTAAGCGCTTCGGGTGCACATTTCATTCGGGATGCCATGACCAGTCGGCCCCAATAGTCAGGTGATGCATCTCTGAAAGCACCATACAACCCGCGATTAATCGCTACTGGCTGCGGAGTCACGCCAAGTGGCAACGCCACATAATCCAAAGGCAGAGCATTTCGTCGCTCAAGATAACGCCGTCCATATTGAAAAGAACCGACCCCTGTAGCAGAGTCGTGAGTAAAACGACCTGCGGGAACAGCTTCAATTTCACCGCTTAAATAGCAAAAGACAATGAGATCAGTTAACGCCATTAAAAATCCAAATCCTTTTCTTTTGGAAGATGAACACGTTTAGGAAGCCGTTGCTTATCGAGAAACTCTCCCACTTTATCAGCACCGGGATCGGCAAAGCCGTCAACCGTCTCCCAAAGACCAAGCGCCCAAAGGGCCGTTAATAACACCCCCATGGCTATACCTGGATCACCTTTTTCAAGTCGGGCGACTGTACGACGGCCAACACCAATACGTTCAGCAAGTATCTCCATGCTCCACCTCCTTCTCACCCGTGCTGTACGAATGCGTTCGCCCAAAACCGACAGCATCGAAACCACCTCAGTTGGATGACATATCTGGCTCATATTTAATCCTTAAATTTAATTTACGGTCTAAATATAAACCATATCACCCTGAATATGCAAGCTCAAAAATATAACAGCATAATTACTTCGCTGTTTATCCACTTGAACTATCGCGAATTTCTTGTTTTTTATTGCATAAAATGAACGATAAGCTACTAAAAAGAGCAGGCGATAAGCACAAAAAAAGCCCCCGCAAACGCGGAGGCTATTTTCACTATCCTATTTTAAATCAACGCGTGCAACGCGTTTTCCTAAAAAAGCGCAGCTTTTTTAGTGCTTAACTTCAACCTTGGCACCTTTAGTCTGTCCGATGGCTGCCAGCAGCTCATCAAACTTAGGATCATCGGTATCATAAGGCTTGCCACCTGCGATACGTTCAAACTCGCATGCGCGCAGAACACCGTTCTGATTCTCATCTTCACCAATCACACCGCCAACACCGGCCAGAGCGCATTCAACACCCTTGACAGCACAAGCCTTGATCAGCTCTTTGTCAGCTTCAATCGGAGCAGCAGCACGGCTGTAATAACCGCTCTTCTGAACCATGGTCTTCTCAGCACCGAGCATAGCGCCGAACTGCTTGGCAAACCAGCCACCGGGATTAACCTTGTCCAGACGCGGATGACCGAATGCATCACGAGGAACCTCTTCGCCACGCTCCTCCATCTCAGCAATAATTGCATCAACGCAGGCACCCTCGGAGATAAAGATATTGACGCTGTCATTCTCATCCATAACTTTACGCAGACGATCAGCCTCGCTCTTGATATCAAAAGCCATCTCAGGAACATAGACAGCGTGTACATCCTCGCGACCTGTGGTCAGACCAAATGCCGGCAGATGTGATGAAGCCATCAGGCGCTTGCGGTAGGCCATAGCGGTAGCGGCAGTCAACCAGCCGCAGTTACGACCCATGACCTCATGGATGATCAGCATACGCGGATTAGCGGAGTTCTCTTTAACAACATTTGAAAAGTAGTGTGCACCCTCTTCAGCGGCAGTCCAGGCACCCAGGCTCTGACGGATAGGATAGACATCGTTGTCAATGGTCTTGGGCAGGCCAACCACGGTCAGACCATAGTCATTGGATGCCAGATAAGCGGCCAGACCAGCAGCGGCTATATTGGTGTCATCACCACCGATGGTGTGCAACACATCCACGCCATCTTTCACCAGCTGTTCAGCGGCAACCTTCTGCGGATCATCGCCCTCTTTCACCAGACCACGCTTCACGCAGTCAGCAACATTGGTCAGCTTAACACGGCTGTTACCAATTGGGCTGCCACCATGCTCAGTCAGAATCAGAGCATTGTCACGGACTTCCTGAGTAACGGTAATACTCTCACCCTTCAGCAAACCCATATAGCCATTGATATAGCCGATAATCTCAATCTGCGGAGCAACTTTTGTATACTCATCAATCAGATAACCGATCGCCGAGCTCAGACATGGAGCCAAACCGCCTGCTGTCAAAATACCAACTTTCTTAACCTCTTTGCTCATTGCATCTCCTTATAATTAACTAAAGCTCGATTCCTTAAAAATGAGCGCACAGTATAAACTATGAGCTCCGGATAGACAAGAGCACAGTTAATTAGTCATACCATTCTCCAGTAACGCAAAAAAATCCTCGGCTGGATTAGCAGTTGACTCTATTTTGAATTTTTAACATACTAATATTTATTATTAATTTCTATGGATAAATCACAGGAGATGAAGATATCATGACGAATCGAAAACGGACGTTGAATCTCGGCACAAACCTTGGAAGCGCATGCGTGCTGACACTTTTATCCTCAACCCTTCTCTCAATACCAGCGCAGGCTGCCAATGTCTGGGACGGCGGCGGAAGCAACGACAACTGGAACACCCCGCTGAACTGGGACAACGACGCCGTTCCAAGCTTTCCTGCGGCACTAACATTCAGCGGCACCTCCCGCCTGACACCCTCCAACGATTTGTCAGGTGTTACGGTCAACGGCATTACCTTCGCCTCAGACGCTGAAGCCTTTACTCTTAATGGCAATGCAATCACACTGGGTGGAAATATTGACGAGCAGAGTTTGACAGCCGACCAGATCATCAACCTTCCCATCACGCTGGGCACGAGTCCGCTCCTGACTGCGGCTCCCGTACCCGGGCACTACCTCGATAACAAAGGCGTACTCGTTGTCAACAGTGTGATCAGCGGCCCGTACGGCCTGACCGCCGGCATAGCCGGAATCCAAAACAATTACGTGCAGTTAAACGGAATAAACACCTATTCGGGTGACACGCTCATCACAGGCCGCGACGCCTCTTTTTCCATCGGCAACGCGAATGCCTTTGGTTCCGGCAAGCTGATCGTGGGTGCGTACCCGGGCGAATCGCAGATGTGGATCCAGTCCTGCGGAAACCAGACAATCACCAATGATGTCGAGATCAGAACCGGACGGTTTATCTCCGTGGGCTATACCATTGCGGGCAGGACAGCCGGCTCTCTGACCTTAAGCGGCAACGTGCTGTTGAATCAGACCCCCGGAAAAGACTTCTGGTGTCAGAGACCCCTGACTCTCAGTGGAACGGTCAGCGGCGGCAATATGAACGGATTACGAATGGCCACCGGAACACTTATTCTCCAAGGCAACAACACCTTCACCAACAATCTGCTTTCCAATTACACGGGGTCTATTCCCACTTTCAATATCAATTCAGATGCTGCCATGGGCCATACCAACAACGGAGTTCGGGCTTATAACAACAGCCTGATCTTCCAGACAGCAGCCGGCACCTCGATCTCCCTTGCTCCCAGCCGATTTTTCAGGAGCGATACGGGAAAAACCTTAACCTTTGATATTCCAGAGAACTCCACATTGACAGTTCCCGGCCTGGTTTACGGCAATGCATTTGCCAAGAAAGGCTCCGGCTCTCTGGTCCTCACGGGGGTGAATACATACACCGGTGACACAACACTTAATGGAGGCATACTGAACATCAGTACCAATGCCGCTCTGGGTGACGACAGCAGCGCATTGAATTTTACAGGAGCCGGAACTCTTCAACCCAGTGTCACTCCCTTGACGCTACCTGCCAGCCGCAGCGTGAATCTCAGCAATGCTGGCACCTACACCGCCGCCTTTGACGTGCCCACCAATTTCACAATGACCGTGGCCAGCGCACTCAAAGGCAACGTGGCAACAAACAGCTTTCTCAGCAAGACCGGTCCTGGAACACTGATCCTTACGGGTGGGTCAGACGGTGCTCCCCTGGGAGGTTTAAACATGTTGGCTGGCAAGCTCTCAATTCAAAGTGGCGTGTGGGCTATAGCGCCGCAAGCCAAAAATGACTCAACTGTATTCAACGTACTGGGTGGCGCAACATATGAACAGACCGGCGGCACTAATACCATCCCGTTCTACTCCTGTATTTCCCAGCAATATACCGGAGGTACCTACACAAACTTGACTTCAATCGGAATCCTCAGCGGCGGCACCATGATCGGATATGAACTGATGGTGGGCCGCAGAAACAGCGCGGTAATGACGATTTCAGGTAATTCCCTGCTGGACCTGACAACTTTTAAATTAGGAGAGCGAGAAGGCTTTACCACAATATGTAATCTCGACGGAGGCGTGATCGCTTGTAACTATATCGCTTCGCGCTGCGATGATCCGACTTTGGCAACTTCAATTCTGAACTTGAATGGTGGTACAATCCGGGCAAAGGGCAATTATAATATCATCGGTGCTTCGGGTACCTTTACAACATCGTTCCTGACCACCGTCAATGTCAAAAGCGGAGGTGCGATCATCGACAGCCAGAGTCACGCCATCACTATTCCTCAGGTACTGGAGCACGATCCTGATCTCGGTGCTGCTCTGGACGGAGGTCTGGTCAAACGCGGGGCAGGCTCTCTGACACTGGGGACAAACAACACATTCAACGGCGTGACCTCAGTTGAAGCGGGTACACTCAAACTGGATGTTGACAATACGCTCCTGACAGGCAACAGTGTGCTCGTTTCCTCCAACGCACTCTTCAATGTCAATGGAAAAAGCCAGACACTTGCAAGTCTGGGTGGCCGCGGCACGGTGGCCAATAACAGCCTTCTGACCGTAACGCAGGAAATTATACCAGGGGGCAGCAATACAGTCGGCACGCTGACTCTGGCCGCAACACCCGCGGGACTGAGCGGGACCTTCCTGGCAGATTTCGCAGCTGACGGCAGCTGTGACCGTTTGCACGTACAGGACGATCTGGATCTCTCCGCACTTACCTTCAGCGTCTCGGCTTCGAGTGTGTTAAACAAGAATGAATCCTATGTAATCGCCTCGTACACAGACACGCTGATCGGATCATTCAGCCAGACTCAGTTGCCCAAACGCTGGGTCGTAAAATACGACACCACCAATCGCCAAGTCTATCTTAACTTCAATTTCGGCACATTGATAATGCTGCGGTAAACCAGATATTCCACTCTTATTATCTCGGCCCTCTTTCAACTAACAAACCAAAGTATATCCGCCGGTATCCGGTGGATGATTTCTTTGTTTTTGTTGCAGAAGTTGAAATGCAAACAACTAATAACCTACAGCCTGAAAGTTAACACAGAGGCTTTCGCAGGTCATGATGTAATGCCCGATATTTTTACACTGAGATAAGGCAGCAGCAGCACGTTTTACCAGATCATCGGTCGAGTAGCTCACATTATAGATTGTCCGCGTATTTACTGTGTTCCAGAACTTTTCGAACTCAGGATCATCCAGTACACGGTCATTGACCTTTACACTGACCTTCTTTCTATGATCATTAACATGGTTTCGTAGCTGATGTTGTTCAACAACCCTGATAACTCTCGTTAGCGACAACAACAAGATTATTCACATATTCATCAAAGACCCGTTCACCACTCTGATTAACCGGCAAGCGCAATCCACGCCCTATCTCCTGACGCTTCTTTAATGTGGATGTACTCTCGTTCAGCGTGCATATCTGGAAAACATTCGGATTATCCCTGAAATCATGAATAATATTATTGGCCTTCTTATTGAATGAGTCGATATTGATCACCATGATCTGCAGCGTATTACTCACAGCATAACCCCGCAACTGCTCAACCCGCTTAGAATCATAAACAAAGTGATCAAAGGGAACATTGTTGTAGAGTTCCCGGAAATGCTCTCTCATATCCTGAATCGACTGCAGCACCCCCTCACGTATCGCCACCGATGGTCTCCGAGAAAAGGATCTCAAAGCCACCACGATTACCGGGCTGCCCTTTAAATAGATCAACCACTGCCCGAATAGCATCGAGCTGATACGGCTGATTTGCATCAAACTTAAAATTCACTGTCTTTACTTCCTTAGCGGTAGTCATCATCTAAAAGTGCAGGTTGCGATAAAATAAGAAATCGTTGACCTACAATAACTTACAAAATAAGCAATTCTTTCTGCGGGTTCTGATAAAATAAGAATCACTCCTTCACCGTCAGATATTTCTGACGCGGATGGTTTTTCTCTGCAAACTTACGCCGCAACATACCCTTCTCACAAAGAGGATTCAAATAATGAGAACGAAGAGCCTTCTCATCCCTATTCATCAAATGCGCCAATTCCTGGCTTGAGAGCTCACAAACCCTGCACAATGCAACGACACACCTCTCAACCTCTTCCTGCGAGGATCTTTTTGAAGTTGAGATCGCCCTTGCAATCTGAGTCAGCTCTTCCTTATGTGCGAGTTCAAGCTCCTTATGTGCGAGTTCAGAGCCCTTATGTGCGAGTTCAGAGCCCTTATGTGCGAGTTCGGAGCCCTTATGTGCGAGTTCGGAGCCCTTATGTGCGAGTTCGGAGTCCTTATGTGCGAGTTCCGCCTGAACAATGCACTTAAACACATTTCCATCACGGTCATCCACAAAATCAGTTGCGGGATATTCTTTAAGAGCCCTGCGAACACCGCTTCCCAGACCACGATAAGGCAGCAGTTTAGTCGCAAAAGAGGCCAGAATCGGGTTACGTGTATTTGAATTTCCGCTCTTGATATTCTCCACCGTCAGATTATTCGGCAGATGCCCGGGGCTGATAATCTCTATCCGGTCCGAAAACATAAGAACTCTAATCGGTGCCGATACAAAGTAATCGCGGTGAACCAGAGCGTTCACAATCAACTCTTCAAAAACAATTTTGGGTATCTCCAACTTTCCTAGAGAGTTAACCCCCTGCCCATCCTGCACCCGACGAAGGTTCCGCAGGATAAACCCCATCGTCCGATCATAGACATTCTCCAGCAGACCGGAGATGTCCTCACTGTCATCATAACATTCCACATCAATGTCATCACCTGGGAATGCCACGCATTTAACAATAAAGACAGGAAGCTTAAACTCCACATTCCTGCCGAACAGCAATGCACCCGCCACATTGAGGTTTCCCTTACGGCTCAGGTTAAGATTCTCAAAAATCCGCGCCAAAGGCAGCTCCTGCTCAGAGAGCGGTTCCTCAAAAAGTTTTTCATAAAAGCGGCTGAATGCGCTCATCTCCACATCCTCAACCGTCATATCACGAACCGGCACCTCATCCCCATGAATCAGTGCAGAAGCCTGATACATCCTAAGAACTTCATCCCTTGCCGTTGCCTTGCGCTTATCCGCACCGCACTTCACCCAGACCACGCCATCCTTATCCGAATAAGGTTTCGAGACACCAGCCGGAACTCGCACCACCATCACAATGCCATCTGGGTGTGCAACATTTTCTGTAGTAGGATTAACCGAAGGCGTACCATCTGCGAAGCCGCATTGGATACAAGCTGATTCAACCGCGAAATATCTTTTTTAGCAAGTCCTGCCACACTCCCGTCATCAGCAACACCGATATAGACTTCTCCGCCGTTCGCATTGGAAAGTGCTACTAACTCCTGTGCAAACGAAAGCCCATTCAAGACATTAGCCTTAAACTGGCGGGAGGAATCCTCCCCACGGTCTAACACCGCCATAAGCTCTTTCGCATCCATAATTTACAGTTCTCCTTGTGTTTACGTAACTTCTCAATAACCCGCTTTGAGACAGGCTAAAGCCTGGACAACAAACAGGTGCATTACCAATCCCCGTTTGTTGTTCACCCTTTAGGGTGTCTTAGTTCTCTGACCGGTTATTGAGAAGTTACGTGTTTACCACCTTAATCAAAGGGCAAATCACAATTGTTTTTCCTAATAGTTATTGGCTCTCAGAGCCAACGCTACAGTTGAAACCGAACAGGCGTAGCCTGCTAATAAATCGGCCCTTCCACAATCCAATTCCGCGCAGCGGAATCTAATAATGCGTGGCGAACGCATTATCTGTACACTGTCCGGAAATCATCAACCTCGTGCGATTTCATAATCTGCACCGCGTTGGTTTTAAGCTGGTCGTTCCCTGAGAAACCCTGGTCAAGACAGACCACACGCGAAGGATGCCGACGCGCCATTGCAGTAATGGCCTCTTTTGTCAACTCACTCTCAAGACAGATCAACAGCGCCCCGTCCTCAATCGAATAGACCGTTTTTTCCTCCAGATCGAGTTTATCCACCTTCGCGGTCAGTTCAAATCCCGATTTTAGCAGAAGCTCATAGACCTTGATCTTTTCCAGAGATTTCTTTATGTCATCTATTTTTTCCATATCCCGCATCAAGATCGTATTCCAACATAAATTCCACTCTTATTTTTCCTCAACAAATGTTCGATTTAGATACAAACTAAATCGAACAAAACCTATAAATCGTTAAGCTCGGATATTCAACAATATCATAGCTTTATCTGGTGAGAGCCACTTGTTAGGCTGCGACAAATTTTTTGACGTTCAGTTTTTTTGAACTCTTTTCGGCTTCGCTAAGATCATACTGAACCTGCTGATTCAGCCAGCTTTCCGGTGAAGTATCGAAAGCCTTGCCTAAGCGTATGGCCATCTCCGGACTAATACCAGAGCGCCCATTCACAATCGCAGATAGCGTTTTTCGAGCCACGCCGAGAGCTTTAGCGGCATCCGTTATGGAAATTCCCAAGGGTTCAAGACACAGTTCCTTTAAGACTTCTCCTGGATGAGGTGGATTATGCATTCTCATTTTGATCTCCTTTTAATGATAATCTTCATAGTCAACATCAATTGCATCGAGGCCATAAAAAGCGAACGTAATCCGCCAATTTCCACTTACACTTACGGACCAAATTCCTTTTCGTGTCCCTTTCAATTCATGTAGCCGCAATCCTGGCAAATTCATATCTTGCGGGCATGTTGAAGCATGTAGACGGGCAAGAATCAACCGAATCCGTCTTTCATGTGCCGCTTGGATGCCAGCCTTTGTACCTTTCAAAAAGAACCGCTCCAAACCTCGATGTCTGAACTTCCTTATCATTTCCTCAGTGTAACGCGTTACGTATCAGGTGTCAACGGGAATATCAAAGTTAGTTTTAAAGTTTTACTGCCTGACACCAATTTTTTTCATTTAGCGACTCTAAATTGCGACTTTTTCGTAGCAAACCTAAAAACTTAACAGTCTAAACACCTAAACTCCTGCATCCTACTTGTCAGGGCGTAGCCTTGGCGGAGACTGATGGGATGCGGATTTACAATTTGCGGTGATACTAGTTGAAAACCATGGCTATTATCGGTATGATGAAAAAATACTGCTGAACTTTTTTAGGGGAGAATACAAATGAGACGTCGTAATTTTTTGAAGGCAGCCGCAGGTAGTGCGGTGATTCCATTGTTTTCCATCGGTGAGCAGGTTGCAGGACGGAAAAAAATCCGGCTGGGCCTCATCGGATGTGGCGGCCGCATGGGGCTCAGCACCCGGTACGGCATTTTGAACAACATGTGCGGTCCAGACGAGGAAATCGTCTGTATGGCCGAGCCGGATCCCAGCCATTGGAACAGGATCCGCGCCGTAGTGAAGCATCATCAACCAACGACGGACAGCTCGAAAATCCGGGCTTTTTACGATTACCGCGAGATGCTGGAAAAGATGGGGAAAGAGATCGATGCCGTCGCGATTGCAACGCCGAACCACCACCACGCCACCGCAGCAATCCTGGCGATGTCGAAGGGCCTTCACGTCTACGTCGAGAAGCCGATGGCCCTCACAGTCGAGGAGGTGCGCCTCATGCACGCGGCGCAAAAAAAGTCTGGTGTCGCGACACAGGTCGGCAACCACGGCCACAGCGACGAAGGTATGCGCCGTCTCGTGGAGTACATTCAGAGCGGCGCACTCGGGCAAATTCATGACGTATGGGCCTTCGATGACCGCCTGAACGCGATGATGTACCGTCCGCCGAAGGCCGAGCCGCCGAAGGGCATGGACTGGGACGCGTGGTGCGGACCCGCCCCGGTGTGCGATTATTACAAGGCGACCGCGGACCATAACGGCATGCACCCACATGACTGGCACGCATGGATCGGATACGGCAACGGCGCGATCGGCAACATGGGCACGCACATCCTCGACCCTGCGTTCTGGGCGCTTCGCCTCGGCGAGGTCCATCCCGCGAGCGTGGAGGCCACCGATCTCAAGTGGGGCGTGACAGGGAGTTGGACGTGGCGCAACACTATCCACTGGAGCTTCCCGGCTCGCAAGGGCATGGACGCAATGACACTGCATTGGTATGACGGCGTGAAGGACGGCATCCCGTACGACAAGGCGCACGTGAACAAAACAGGCATCTGCCTGAAGCGCGACTACCAGAACCTGCCGCCGATCATAGAGGAACTCGAACAGAAACACGGACAAAAGCTTGGCTGCCTCGGTACGGTGTACGTGGGAGAGAATGGCGTCATGGCCATTGGTCCGCACGGTAACGGACTCCAGTTCATCCCGGACAACCTCAGAAAGAAACTCCCAAAGCCGCCAAAGACAATCCCGCGCGAGAGGGGAATGAACCATCAGGAGGATTGGCTTCGCGCGATCCGTAATCCAAACCGGCCGGCCGGCTGCAACTTCGATTATTCCGCACCCCTTGCCACGACAGTGCTCCTTGGCAACGTGGCAGCCCGTGCGGGACTCAAAAAACTCGAGTGGAACGACACAAAGATCACGAACAACGATTCCGCGAACGCGTTTCTCAAGACAACCTATCGGCCCGGCTGGGAAATAAAGGTGTAAACAATCGTGAAAAAAGGAAAAACCATGCAGAGACGGAATTTTATATCATTGGGTTTGGCGAGCGCGGCGCTCGCCGGATGCACGACGGGAGCACCCAAAAAAGTGTCCACCGCTGTTGCAAAAGCGGACGGCGGCGGCGAAAAACGGATGCGCGGCCCGTTCCCGATCCTCTCCACGCCATACAACAAGGACGGCAGCGTGGACTACGAGTCGCTCAAACGCGGTGTACGCTTCACCGTAGACAGCGGATGCCCGGGCGTGATCTGGTGTCAGTCGAACGACGCGGTCGACCTGTTGACCTTCGACGAGAAGGTAAAGGGGTATGAGGCGTGCGCAGCGGCGATGCAGGACGTCAACGGCATGATGACGTTCGGTTGCAACGGCGTGGACATAGCGCAGATGATCCGCGAAACCGAGGCCGTCGAGCAGATTGCAAAGAAGTACACGCGAACCAATATCGCGATCATCACGCGTCCGCCGAGCAAGGGCAGGACGCTCGACGATGTGCGCGCCTACTACGAGGCGCAGGGCCAGGTGGCGCAGCGTCCGGTGATCATCCAGACGGTCGTGAACAATAAATGCCCGTCCCCGACGGTCGAAATGCTGATCGACCTCGCAAAGAAATACCCGTCAATCTACGGATATATCAAAGAAGAGTCGGGAGGCATGAAAGCGAACAACCACATGATCAAAGAGAACGCCGCGAAGCCGATTATCCACACGGTATTCAGCGCATGGGGCGGTTGGCAATGGCTCTACCAGAGCCGCCGTTGCGGCTCGGAGGGGCTTATCACAGAAAGGTGCGCATACGCGCCTTTGCTGGGATACATCTGGAAACAGATGGAGAACAACGACCGCTACGGCAAACTGACGCTTGCTTATGCGTTGTTCCGCCTCCTGATCGACCAGCGCGGCTTTCCCGGAGGCCTGCGTGGGTACTCACTTTATTACCTACAGCGTCAGGGTGTGTTCAAAACCACGCTGTCGCGCGTATACCTCAAGGCCAAGAAGAAGGAACAAGGCATGGTGGCAGTCGGTGACACTACAAAGTGGAAACTCAGTGATATTTCCCTTACGGACCTCCAGAAGGCCGAGCTCGACGAGTGCTATGACGATATGCTTCGTTTCGTCAAGGAGTGAAATGTCAGTTTAAATAGGGGATTTCGATTATGCAAAGAAGAGTTTTTTTGAAAAGCACAGTTTTAGCAATCGGCTCTTTTTCAGTGGGAAAAGTCGCTGGTCAAATCGCATCATCCAACATCCACAAAGGCACTAGCATTGTCGTATTGAATCCGTATAAAAAAGTAGCTTGGCGCACAATCCAGCAACATAAAGCGGCACTACACCTTCATACACTACAGAGCGATGGATACCATATGCCAGAGGAAGTGATCCTCGCATACCGCAAAGCCGGATACACCGTTTTATCAATTACCGATCACGATTGGAATGAACCGAACCGGAGAATCGTTGGGAATTGGGGACCGCTACCTATAGAAAAAGCCAGCCCGTATCCCAAAGCCCCCAAACCGGATAATTACCCTGCCAACCCAACGTGGCCATGGACCGATTATGGGACACCAGCGCCGGATGATTTGGGTATGGTCGGCATTCAGGGCAGCGAACTCACATACAAGCATCATATCAATAGTTATTATAATAATTATGGAATTTGGCATGGAAATCCAGGCGACAAAATAGGCCGTCAGGCCCCCTACAAGATAACAGACAGCGATGGACATGAAATATCAGAAGACGACCAACTTGCAGCGGTAAAAAATAAGGGAGGGTTGGCTATTTTAAACCACCCAAGTATTTCGGATAAACATAGTTGGTGGGAGAGAAAACCATTACAGTGGTACATTGAAAGATATCGGAATCACTCGCCCCGTTATTTGGTTGGGATTGAGGTAACAAATGGCAGTGCAAAATACAATGAAGCGCTTTGGGATCAACTGCTCACCAGATTTATGCCCGCCAGACCGATCTGGGGTTTTGGCAACGATGATATGCATAGCATGAAGAACATAAAACAAACATGTAACGTTTTTTTACTCAGTGAACTGACGGATTCTAGCGTTCGGGAAGCTATGGAGGCAGGACAATTTTTCATGTACGTCTCAACAAAAATGGTTAATTATATGGAAGACCCGCTTGGCTTATCAACATTTCCCGAGATTAAAGAAATCAATGTCGATGAAGACTCGGGAACCATTACAATTCATGCAACCGGCTATGACCAGATCAAGTGGATTTCTGCACCCCAGTCTTTGGAACCTGTAAAGGATTATAAAATAAGCGAGAGTCCCTGGCCTTTGGGACAAGTGGTTCATGTCGGCAAAACATTAGACATCAGGAGCAATCCCAAACTGCGGAACTATGTGCGTGCTGAGATTATTCTAAAAGAGGGTGGCCATATTAATCGAATTCTCACAAATCCATTTGGAATCATTAAAAACGCAGACATTCCCTCAAAGGATGTAAAATAACACCTTAAACACCAGCACTTGCGGGAGATACTTGACTGGAGGATATGTAATGGAGTTGTGAGGCGCCTGATCGGCAAATGACTGAAAGCGGCAGAGTTTTATCCGGGAATTTCTGCGATGCTCTGCAATACCAGCGAGGGACGGTAGGCAAACTGCCGCATGCTTTCCGGAGTCGTTACGCCTGTCTGCACAAGAACAGTTTTCATTCCGGCTTCAACACCGGCAATAATATCCGTATCCATGCGATCTCCGATAATAATGGTATCTTCGCGGCGACACTCCACCATTTTCAAGGCACTCCGCATCATGATCGGATTCGGTTTCCCAACATAATACGCCTTAGCCCCTGTGGCCATTTCAATCGGTGCCATAAGAGCCCCTGTAGCTGGAACAATCCCGCTTTCGACCGGGCCTGTGGTATCCGGATTTGTGCCAATCAGACGGGAGCCTTTGTTGACAAGAGAGACAGCGAAGCAGATGCGATCATAAGTATAGTTGGAAGTTTCTCCCACAACAACATAATCAGGATTATTGTCATTCATGGTAAACCCGGCTTCGTAAAGGGCATTGGTCAAAGCCGGCTCCCCAATCACATAGGCACTGCCACCAGGGCACTGGCTCTGAAGAAAAGCCGCTGTGGCCATTGCGCTGGTATAGAAGTGTTCTTCCCCCACATGAATCCCCAGCCGGTCCAGCTTCTGGCTGAGCTCGCGAGGGGAACGTTGACTGCTATTGGTAAGAAAAATGTATTTCTTTGCGCTGCTTTCAAGCCATGCAACCAGCTCTTGAGCACCGGGAATCAGACGATTACCATGGTAGATAACTCCATCCATGTCTGAAATAAAGCCCTGCTTGTCTCTTAGTTCCTGAATATTCATTAGACGTACAGATTATCATAATTACGGTATTGCTGACAGCGAGAATGGCTCTATTTGCGCCTCTTAAGCTCTGAACAAGAGATGCTGATTTCAAAATTAGTTCTCGTTTGCTTCTTTGTGAATAAAGAGAGGTGAAAAATGGGGTGCAGTATAGCGAGTCGGGCATTGTAATTAAATGTTGCTTGAAGAAACATCTACAAAACATCATACTTCAGCTCATCAAATTCGACGGGAATATGTTAACTAAACTAAAGCTGCTTTCAGCCGCATGGATCGGGGGCGAGGATGGACCGAAAGCATTCATGGTTGCGGCAACCAGTGATGACAATGGAGAAACCTGGTCCAAACCAAGACTCGTAATTGACAGTCTGTCCTCTTCGTTGCCATTGCCCCGCAGTGTTATTATCGGCAACTTCTGGACCGACCCTAATGGAAAGCTCTGGCTCTTTTTTGATCAGACCATGAACCACTACGATGGTCGGCAGGGAGTATGGGTTATTACCTGTAAAAACCCGGATGCAGAAAAACCTCTATGGAGCGTAAATGTATATATCTCCTATGATCGCAACCGTGCCAAAGATGGAGAGATTCTGATGGCACGATTCACAGAGAATGATATTCTGGCAAAGGCACTGGTAACCCCCGGATCAAAAATCAAAATGCTGATCAGTCGTCCGCTGAAAAATCGAAAGAAATAATGTTTCTCGGCCATGAGCCTCCCTTTCAATACCGAATTGCGATGTTTCACCCTTTGCGAAAATAAGATAATGTTTTTGCGCAAAACAGTCTAGTATATCTATCTTAAGAGGGTTATTATATAAGAACAATTGATAAAGTGTAGTGTATTTTTGTTATGAACTCTCTTAAATAAAGGAGTATCTCCATGAAAAAGTCTAATAATGTTCTGAGTATATATGTGTTTTTATCTGTGGCTCTTTCTGTTGGAAGCATAGAGGGAGTGGTCCGGCCGATTACCGGTGGGCAATTTGATCCCCCGCTGGTGCCGACAACAAATGTAAATGAGACGGAAAACACTAATATCTATGACAGAGTTATCGTCGATGATGCAACGTTGACCGGTCTCGAAATAAACCAGATCCTCTATACCGATATCGAGGGTCCCACAAATGCAACGGTAACCACAAGCGGCGGACGTGATTACTGGCCGATCAACGGAAAGCCGACCTCATCGTTTGCGGAGTCGATTACGAATCTGACGCTCAGGTTCTTCAACTCACTCGATACCTGCGATGTATTTTTTGAAAGCACTGTGACAACTGAGACCGACGGAGGCTTCTTTTTCTGTGAGTTCGGCTCCAGTGACGATCTTACCCTCTATCCCCTCGGAAGCGATGGATTGCCTATCGGAAGTTGGCAGCTGATTCTGAATAATGGCCATTACGGTTCTGACAAGCTGCTCGCACCTCATGGCGGTCAGCTCTACGTAGAGTACACAGAGGGATCGCCTGACACTCAGCAGGACATGGGAGGAGCATCCTTCACGTTGACCGACTTCACGGGAGGTTCCGGCGTGCTTAACAATGTCAAGGGACTGAGGATGGTCGACGCCACCCACGCCTGTGACCCATGTATAATAGGCATTTACAGAGGGCCGGGCGAATCGGTTTTCTACCGGGCCGGAAAGGCTGTTCCACTGGTCAACCCTACCTTCGACCAGACCTTGACAAACCCGATGACCAACGACTTCGCCCTGACCGGATTTGACGGAGCGGTTAGTATTGCGGGCCCTGCCAGTGTCAATCAGTTCGACACGCGATCCGACAGCGACGTTATATGGCCGGTAAACGGCGTTCAACCTGCGATAACCAATGCTTTGCTCGGACTGGACATCAACGGCGTGGATGACTTCGAGTACTGGGAGTTCATGTTCGCAGAGCCTGTAACCAATGCTGCCGACGGCTTTTTCATTATTGAGGAGAGAACCCAATCGGATCCTGTTTTGGTTTTCCCGCTTGATGTCGATCGGAAACCGATCTCCACCTATTCCATCGTAACAATGCCAAACTATTATCTATGGGGCGATCTGCTGGGTAGTGATGTTCACTGGAGCGGCCCTGTTGATGACAGCGGCGACTCCTTGAGTCGTATAGGCGGCGTACGCATGCCGCTTTCCGCTTTTGCCGGAGGCAGCGGCAGCCTGACGAATGTCCATGGCATCAGAGTTTGCGCCTACCCACTTAAATGGGACGGCAAACGACTGGATCCACTTGTGGTCGGATCATACACGGCCTGGAATAAACCGCTCCCAGTATACGATATTGAGACCGATCCAATGCCGACCCCTACACCTAATGCCAATCTTCTCGGCGGATATATCAGACACGACTGGAGCCTGACAAGCATTACCCTGGAGTCTGGTCGCTACACTGACGTGGAAGGGCCTGCAAGTGCGACAGGAGTCGGAAACGACTACTGGTATCCTATTGACGGCACAGATCCCGGGTCCGGGGCAGCAGCGGTGCTCGGACTGGATGGATCAGGACTGGTAAATGACGATGCTGTATCGTATTTCTTCGACACCACTATAACAAACGGTTTCGATGGCGGATTCTTCGTTTTCGAATCAGGAGGTGAAGACAGCTACAGTTTCGAGCCGATCGGTGTAGACAGCAATATAATCAGCGGTTACACCGTAGTGATCGATAAAGACCGGGACATGTTCCGGAAAGTGGAGAACCATATGGGAATCCAGTGTGTAATGAGGAGGGCCAACGGTGAGACCCACAACCGGGACCACTACGGTGCGGCCTTTACGCTGGACTGCTTTACGAATGGATCCGGCGAATCACTGACCAACGATGTGATAGGATTGAAAATCAAATATAATGTCTCCGGCAACGCCGATATACTGATGGTGGGTATGTATAAAGGACCGGTTGATCCGCCTGAGAGCGGAATCGCATCGCCGATCACGGCGGCAACATTCGATCCTCTTCCCAAAGGATCAACCTACACAAACGATGTTGACATAGCAAGCGTGCAGAGTATCTATTCTGAGTCCGATTCTGTCAGCGGACCATCCAGCGTAGCAGTATTGAGGCACGGAAGCCAATCCACATACTATCCTGTCGGCGGAACCAACCCGGGAGCAGGAACAACTGGATACACTAATGCTATCCTGGGACTGAGCATTAACGGATTTCTCCAGTCAGTCATCACGGAGCACATGTTCGACCGGCCTGTCCGCCAGCCCGACGATGGATTCTTTATTATTGAACACAGTGGAAACGACTTTATCAAAGTCAGGCCTCTGGATGCCGACCGCGCTCCCATTTCCACCTATTCCACCCGGATAGACCAGAACATGTATGGGCATGTGGGAACATGGACAATGAGTATTGGAGGCGCGGCAATGAGAGGAACGATGGTACGGCGCTCCGATTTCATGGGGGGCACTGGAGAGCTCGGACCGATCTACGGAGTCCGCATTGAAGAACCTGGCGGAGAATTCGATCCGGCTGTAGTCGGGCAGTGGTTTGGTCCTCTTGATGGCACCTTGATCTTAGTATGGTAATGTAGCAGGGTGGCGACACAATGTCCGTCGCCACCCAACAAAAACGTATTTTTCTATCCATAGCCACGGATTTCAACCCGTGGGATCATGAATAAAATGCTAATTTAAGCGCCCGCTACGGCATGACAGAAATTATTTCACCAACCATGAGTAACTAATCCATAAAATTGATTCTTTTTTTATTGATATATTTAAACAAAAACCGGTATACTGGTTTAACAATCTGGAATACATTATATTCTGAAGGTATTTATGGGAGCATTTTCAGGTGGTTAATAACCGTATAAATCAATCAGCATCAACAGCAACACTGAGCAATCAGGCTTATGAATATATCCAGCGCTGGCTGGTGGATCAGCGTTGGGGTACTGATAAACGGATCTCAGAGCAACAGCTGGCAAGAGAACTTGGCATAAGTCGTACTCCGGTCAGAGAGTCTATCCGCCGTCTTGTCAGCGAGGGTGTTCTTTATCAGGTCCCTTCCAGCGGCACTTATGTTTCCAAGCCGGATAGGCGACAGATTATTGAAATGTACGAAGTACGTCTGGCCTTGGAGGGATCTGCCGCCGCAAAAAGCGCTAAGGTTATGAAACCAGCTGAAATATTGAAACTGCGGAGGTATGCCGAAGAAATGCTCTCAGTCGCTCAGGAGTTCCGGGCAACAGGTGATCAGTTAATGCATGGTGAAAGGCTTCAACGCTTTGTCACAGCAGATATGGCATTTCACAGGCTCCTGCTACTAAACGCAGATAACCGTCTGGCATTGAAGATCGTAACAGAGGGACACTTGCGCAGCCGCGTTTTTGGCTTGTGGTCGCATGAGCGCGATATTCACCATGTTGCGTGGGTCTGGCTGGCACATGCCCGAATCGCCATGGCCGTACAGCAGCGCAATCCGACAGATGCCAGACGCTGGATGGAAAAACATGTGCGCAACAGCCTGAACGACACCCTAACCGCCTACGCCCACCAGGAAGAGAGTGATGCCCCATTTGCACAGGCCCTCACAAATGCAACCAAATCAGCAGAAACCATGTTGGCGAGAAGGAACAATGCACCCAAAGCAGAGACTTTAACAACTTAATAAATGAGATAACGGCATAGGGCAAAGAGCATGGCGCATGGCAAAGAGAAACGACGATTTTCAATACACGCCATGCGCTCTGCTCTCTGACCTATGCGGTAACTAAGACCCTAACACAGGATATAAATGAGTTTAGAAGAGATTATAAAAGAAATTGATATTTTTGCCGTTTTGGAAATTGACAATGCAAACGATGCAGTCAGACTGGCAGAGACTCTGCTTGAAGGCGGTATCTCTGCAATGGAGCTGACATTGCGTACTCCGGCAGCACTGGATGCTCTTCAGGCAATCCTTGAAGAGGTTCCTGAGATGATTGCTGGTGTAGGAACCATCCTAACCCCTGAACAGGTGCGTGAAGTAAAAAAGATAGGTGCCCGTTTTGGCGTTGCACCCGGCTTGAACCGTAATGTTATGAAAGAGGCTATTAAACAGGAGCTGCCCTTTGCCCCGGGAGTTGCAACACCCTCAGATATTGAATCTGCTCTGGAACTGGGCTACCACACCATGAAATTCTTCCCAGCTGAACCACAGGGAGGACTGACTTATCTCAACAGCATGGCAGCTCCCTATAAATTTTTAGGACTTCAGTTTATCCCGCTCGGAGGGGTTAACGAAGAGAATCTACGAACTTACCTGGAAAGTCCCTTAATCTGCGCAGTCGGCGGCTCATGGATTGCCAAACGCGATCTGATTCAGAACAAAAACTGGGCTGAAATCAAACAACGGGCATTAATCGCTTCAACTATTGCAAAAGAGGTAAAGGAGGAGACAGCGTAACGCGGGAACCCCGCTAACTTGAACGTCCAACATCGAACATCGAACTTTCAACATCCAACGGAAGGTAGCGCTTTCGCGCGATCATTTAAATTAAGAATGAAGAAAACGTACAAAACTACACGAATTTTAAGGAATAGTAGTACAATGAAAAACCTTGTTGAGTATTTTGCTATCACTGCAATTCTCTGCACCCTCGCCGGTTGCAAAAAAAAGATGCAGGGAACACCTACCCTTGAGAGAAATATCAAGTGGGGCTTTACAACCTGCAACTTTCTTAGCGCTATTCCTGTTTCTCTGGAAAGCTCGCTGCAGTATATAAATTTTGCAAAGGAGCAGGGATATTCATGGATTGAGCTGCGCGACCCGAATGCCGAACTAAGCAAGGATGAATGCAGAAAAATCGCCGTCCATGCGGAACAGAGCGGCATCGCTGTTGTATATTCCATTCAGCGAGGTCTGCTTACCCCTGATTTCAAACAGGTCGTTCAAAGAGGATTTGAGAACTCTACTCTGTTTAAAGGACCACCCTTGCTTCGCGTGCTGGCACTGCGCGATCAGCATCCACTCGGATGGACAGAAAGTGAGTTCAAAGCCGCTTTTGCAATGGCCAATATGGCATCCGAATTAGCTGGAAGTGAAAATTTCCGCCTGATGATTGAAAATGCGGATGTTGTTTTAGATGGCAAAAAACATAATTGCTTTGGTCTGACGCAACTGCTGGATGCCCTCAACCCAACCATTGAGCTCCAGCTTGACACCGCCAATATATTCACGGGACCTGCTGAGGTGAGCCCGGAGGAAGCAGAGGTATTTATCAGAAAATATGCATCACGAATCTCCTATGTGCATGTGAAATCCGCCAGAGATATGACAGCTCTGCCGATCCTCAATGGAAACCCCCTCAAATTTAAGACAATCCTGGACATTCTGACCGAAAATGGCAAATCCATTAATGCAGCGATTGAACTCAGCTCTAAATCAGATGATCCTGATGAGATTTATAAAAACATGAAAACAAGCCAGGATTGGTTGAGGAAAAAATGACTAGAAAAACAACAGAGATTTTACACTTATTTCTCGCCACAGCAATGTTATCCGGCATGACTGCTTTTGCTGCCGACACTCCTCTCGCCGGTAATGCCACAGCAATAGAATATCATTCCGGAGAAATTGATACTTTTAATGTAGGCGCCACGCTCTTTACAGATCGTGGGTATACTGTTGCCGAGTGTCCTGAGTGGCTCCAGGGCAAGAGCTTTTTGAGAAACAGCATAAACACAGAGATGTTTAATATTACAAAAGACGGCATTCTGACTCTCATAACCCCCACAATCTGCGCCAGCAAGATCTCTGCCTCCCGGGCAACGTATCTTGAGAAAAAGGGTTTTGAGCGTATTAACCAACCTGCGGAATTTCAGCTCTTCGGCAAAGGCGAGTGGGATATCTGCCGTATCTACCAGAAACAGGTCAAAGCGGGAGAGCGTTTCTCTATTCCAAAATTTGTCGTTGTTGTTGGATTCGCTTCAGCTGAAAAAATTGAAGCAAAGCCATGGAGCCAGAATGCAGGCGAAAAGCTCTATAACGGCATTGTGCTGCCGAAAGACTGGCCGCCTCGCACCATCGATCCCTCCAGTACAGATCCCATGCCAGTGCCCTATCTGGATGCACCCCCAGCAGTTATTCCGATTGACACCGGACGCCAGCTTCTTGTTGACGATTTTCTGATTGAAAAAAGCACCCTGAATCGCGTCTTCCATAAACCGCAGAAGTACAGCGGCAACCCCATTCTTAAACCGGAGACAGAGCTGGAACTGCATGGCGAAAAAAATAGCGCCGCTGTTCCCAAGAGTGGTGGTCTTTGGTGGGACCCTGCTGAAAAAATCTTCAAGTTGTGGTATGAAGCCGGCTGGATTGGCACAATCTGCTATGCAACCAGCAAAGATGGCTTGCACTGGGAACGGCCCTCCCTGGACATCAAACCCGGAACCAACCAGGTGCTGCCTCTTGATCTGACACCCGACTCATGGACGGTTGTCCCGGACTGGGATGCCAAAGATCCACAACAACGTTATAAAATGTATATGCATCCCCCTGGTTCCAGTGGAGCAATCTGCATGACCTCGGCAGACGGTATCCACTGGATTAACCGCGTGACGGCCACCCCTTCAGGTGACCGCAGCACCATGTTTTACAACCCCTTCCGTAAAAAATGGGTCTACAGCCTGCGTTCAGGTTTTCGCGGACGCTCCCGTCACTATTGGGAGTGCGATGACTTTCTCAAAGGTGCCCAATGGGATGACGATGAACCGGTAATATGGGCCGCTGCGGACAACAAAGACCTCATTGATCCTGTAACCAAACAAACGCCTCAGCTCTATAACCTTGATGCTGTTGCCTATGAGAGCATTATGCTGGGCATGTATGAGATACATCACGGCCCCCCCAATGGTGAGTGCGAAAAAACAGGTCTTCCAAAAATAACCGAATTGAATTTTGCTTACAGCCGTGATGGATTTCACTGGGATCGTCCTGATCGGACTATCGACATCCGGGCTGAACGCAGAGATGTCTGGGACCGCGGTTATGTGCAGTCGCTCGGAAACATCTGCTGCATTCAGGGTGATAAGCTATGGATCTATTACACCGGCTTCCAAGGCGATGCCTCACGCGCTAACAGCCACTGGTTTAAAAACGGAATGTATGACCGCGGTGCAACCGGAGTCGCCTTCCTGAGACGTGACGGTTTTGCATCAATGGACAGCAACAGCCAACCCGGCACTCTCCTGACCCGCCCGATAACATTCAGCGGATCTCAGCTATTTGTAAACACCGTAGCTGCCAAAGGTACTTTGAAAGTTGAAATCCAGGATCAGAGCGGCAAGGTAATACCGCCCTATACAACTGATAACTGCAAACCAATTACAGCTGACAGCACTCTGGCAAACATCAGCTGGAAAGGCGCAAAGAACCTTGATGCTTTAAAAGGCAAAGTTCTCCGGTTTAAATTTACACTCACAAATGCCTCACTTTACTCCTTCTGGGTCAGCAAAGACACTAGCGGACGTAGTGATGGCTACGTGGCAGGTGGCGGACCCGGATATACCGGCATGACGGATACGGTTGGGAAGAAGGCGTTGGAAGCAGCAAAATAAGTTTTTTGACAGGATTACAGGATTAACATGATGTTATTGCTACGCAGTACTGTAGAGTTGGCTCTCTGAGCCAAAAGCGAAGCACAAAATTGGCTCAGAGAATTACCTGCAAATAAAGCTTTGCTGATACGCGCCCTTCCACGCATGCGCGACTGCGGGAGAGACTAAAAAAGGAATTGAGTTACAACATGTTCAAAAAAAATGACATAGGAGCCTGGGCAATAATCGCTCTATCAGTGATTATCCTTGCATGGATGAACTACCAACGGCGTGCCGTCGGTGGCACGTTCCCCCAGCGTCCGATCACTCTGATCTGTCCCTTCTCTCCCGGTGGCGGAACCGACTTGCTGGCACGCAAGCTGGCCCATGAAGCAGAGAAGAAGCTCAGTGTACCGGTCCTGGTCAGCAACATTACCGGCGGCGGCGGTGCTATCGGTCATGCTGCCGGACGAATTGCTCCGGCCGATGGGCACACCATTCTGGTGACCACCTTTGAATTGATATCCCTACCGGTTCAGGGACTTGCCCCCTTCACCTACAAAGATTTTGACCTGCTGATGCTGCTCAATATGGACCCGGCGGCCGTGGCCGTACGCTCTGATTTTCCTGCCGACTCGCTGGCCGATTTTATTGCAAAAGCAAAATCCGACAAAGCTCCATCCATCGGCAACTCCGGTGCTGGAGCCGTATGGCATCTGGCTGCCGCAATGCTGGCCGACCGTGCCGATATGCCGGTCACCCACGTTCCCTTCAATGGTGCCTCTCAAGCCATCACAGCGCTGATCGGTGGACATATTGATGCCGTTACAGTGAGTCCCGCAGAATTGAAAACCTATGTGGAATCGAAACAGATAAAGCTACTGGGGGTTATGAGTGCTGAACGGCTGAAAAGTTTTTCTGACACACCGACCTGCCGCGAGCAGGGATATGATCTTGTTTTTGGAACCTGGCGCGGGTTGGCCCTTCCCAAAGGAATTCCCGATGAAACCCGCAACACCCTGCAGAAGACCTTCAGCGATGTTGCAACCTCACCCGAATTTGAGACATTTGCGGCACAATCCGGGATGAACCTGCACATGTTAAGCTCTGAAGATTTTCGATCCATGGTCTCCCGACAGGCAGGCGAGGTTGCTCTAACCATGAAAAAACTGGGGCTTGTAAAGTGAGAAAAGCGCTTCCAAACTTGGTCTTAAACTTTGTCTCGAACTTAGTCTGCTGTTTTTCGAGACAAGGTTTGAGACAAAGTTCGAGACAAGACTCATGAATGCAGGTGGAATGTGGAATGTGGGATGTGAAACTGTAGAGTTGCTTCTCAGAAGCAATTTTGAAGGTAGCGCTTTGGCTCCCGTCGCTAACACTACAGAAGATAGCCAAGGCGGGCGGAATGAAGAGCACACTACAATTGAAACACGAGAATTTGAGAATACAATAAAATGAAAACACACAAAATTTCAGAACTGATATCTTTTGCAGTGGCAGCTATTATTGCCATTGGCGCAGTTGCGCTTGCCCTGCGTTTTCCCCATGCCCCGGATGCGCACTCAGGCCCCGGCAGTTTTCCTCTTTTCCTGGGAGTAGTACTGGCAGCTCTTTCCGTGTGCGGAATCATTCAGTCATTCAGAAAAAGAAAACAGGAAACACCAAAGTGCGGTAATCAATTACATATGCTGCTGCTTGGAGTCACAACAGCCCTCTACCTGCTATTGATGCCCCTACTTGGGTTTATCACAGCCACAACTCTGCTTTGCATGGCAGTGCTGATGATCCATGGATATCGCAATCCGGTACGGGCAATGGCAGCCGGTTTTATCGCCGCCTTTACTCTTTACGGAATATTTGGTCTTTTAATGAACGTTGTGCTACCGAAAGGATGGATTGGCTGATGATGGAAGTGATCTCAAGCTCTGCTTCTCTGCTCCTCTCTCCTGCGGTGTGGGCCTGTCTCTTTGCCGGCGTTACGGCCGGCATGGTAGTCGGAGCCATTCCCGGACTCTCCGCCACAATGGGTGTTGCCCTGCTGGTTCCATTCACCTTTGATCTGGAGATCATGCCGGCTATCTCGCTGCTGATCGGCATCTACTGCGGTGCTATCTATGGCGGCACTATTCCCGCTATTCTTTTCCGTACACCGGGCACACCTGCCTCCGCGGCAACATTGATAGACGGCTATCCTATGATGCAGAAGGGCGAAGCTGGACGAGCACTCTCTCTATCCGCATTCTCCGCATTGATCGGCGGCATCATCGGCACGCTGCTGCTTATTTTTCTGACACCCCAGATATCGCGCTTTGCGCTTAGCTTCGGCCCGGCTGAATTCTTTACACTTGCAATCCTGGGACTGTCACTTATTACAGCACTCTCCGGCGAATCACTGCTGAAGGGGGCCATTGTCACTGTGGCCGGACTGCTATGCGCCACTGTCGGCATGGACCCGGTCTCAGGATATCCCCGCTACCTCTTCGGCAGTGTCAGTCTGATGGAGGGAATGCCCTTCATTCCGGTACTGATCGGTCTCTTCGCCATTGCCGAGGTTTTCTCCATCAACAACGATCTCCCAGTGGTTCAACCAGGGAGAAAAATGAAACTTTTCGAACTGCCGCATCTAAAAGATATCAAACGCTGTGGGTGGACAACCATCAAATCTGCTCTCATCGGCACCTTTACAGGAAGCACACCGGGGGCCGGAGCGGACATTGCCGCATTCCTCTGTTACAGCGCGGCCCGCCAGCAGGCCAAAGAGGGCGATACTTACGGAGAGGGCGAACCCAAGGGAATTGCGGCCGCAGAGTCCGGCAAAACAGCTGCCACATCCGGGGCCATGATTCCGCTGCTCTCACTCGGTATTCCCGGCGACTCCGTGACCGCTGTTCTGATCGGAGCATTCATTCTGCACGGCATTCAACCAGGCCCCCTGCTGTTTCAGCAACATGCGCCGCTGGCCTACGCAATTCTTTCAATCATGCTCTGTGCGCATTTGCTGGTTTTCGGAATGGCTCTATCCACAGCCCGTTTTGTTATGGGAGCACTCAAGATTGATCGACGTTTTCTCAATACCGGAATCCTGCTGCTTTCGCTGATGGGCGCTTATGCACTGCGCTCAAATCTTGTCGACTGCTGGGTGGCACTGGGCTTCGGAGTGCTGGGTGTCGGCATGCGCAAAACCGGATTTCCTGCCGCCCCGTTTCTGCTGGCACTTATACTGGGAGGAATGGCCGAAACCAACCTGCGTCGCGCGCTGGTATTGGGAGATGGCAGCTTTGCTTTTGTTTTTCACCGGCCGCTCGCAGTGGTACTGCTAGTGCTCTCGGTTTTCTTTGTAGGAGCCACTTTCCGTAGGCGGAGAGGTGTAAAATGCAGTGTTACTTCTATGAAGCAATAAAAAACGCTTCGCTCTGTGGAATGTGGAATGAGAGCGCAACATGGCAAAGGAAAGTAGTGCAAGCATCCTGCTTGCCTCAGTAATTAACCAAGCAGGATGCTTGGACTACCTTTAATGATGCTGAATGTGATAATGAATGATTTTTTTTAAAACAATAGTTGTATAAAAAAAGGAGTAAATCATGAAATGTGTATCATGTGTAAAAGACTCGCGGATTTTCGCGGGAACATTGCGGCATTTTTCTGTCGCGCAGTTAATAACTGACAACTGGAAAGCAGCTCTCAACAGCTTATCACATCGTTGTGCAGGGTCAATGGCTACTGCCATACTAGTGCTTGTAACGCTGACGGGAATTCAAATAAATGTTCAAGCAGCCAATATACTCAGCTTCGATGGTGCGAGCGACTATATAACCACACCTGGCAAGATCACCACTGTCAACTTCACGGTCGAAATGTGGGTTAAGCCAACCACCCATCAATTCGAGCAACAAGTATTGTCTCAATACAATTTTGGCGGCGGACGCATGATAATGGGTGTGAGGGGTAGCGAAGGGGATAGCAAAGCAGGACTTTTTGTCGGGGGACCGTGGATTTACAGCAATGCCACAATTCCCCTTGATACGTGGACTCATATTGCCATCACACGCAATGGATCCTCCTGGACATTTTATATCAATGGAGCGTTCGACTCAACCAAGACCGGCAATTCCACCGCACTAGACAACACCACTTTGAGAATAGGAAGAATCCTTCCTGCATCCGGAGGTGGATTCCTCGGCGAAATCAATGATGTCCGGGTCTGGAATACAATCCGGACCGCCCCGCAGATTCTGGCAAACTACAATAGCCGACTCACGGGAAGCGAGAGCGGACTATCTTATTACTGGCAGCTGGGCGAAGGAACCGGCACCACTGCCACCGAACTTGTCGCCTCTGCCAACGGCACAATTACCGGTGCGGCATGGACCACAGAAATCGGTCCTCCCTTTTTAATTCCCGGCCTGCCTGTAGGCGCATGGCATGTTACCACCGGCGGCAACTGGTCTGAATCTGCCAACTGGCTGGATTCGGTCATTGCCTCCGGCAATGGCGGCACCGCCTTTTTCACCAATCAGCCTCCAGCGGCAATCTCCGTCACGAATGACATGACCGGACTTCTGCTGGGACAGTTCCAGATCACCAGTACCTCAGCTCACACATTCACAGGCAATGCCATCACCCTGACGAATGCAACGCTTCAGTCACTGATCTCTACAACCGGAGGCGACCACACATTCGAGACCCCGCTGACCACCACTGCTCTGGGCGTTGCTCTTTTGACAGAGTCCGGCTCCACACTGACAATGGCGGACGTCATCAGCGGACCCGGTGTTGTAACCGTTAATTCATCTGCAAGCGGTAGCGGAACCGCAACCCTCACAGCAGCCAACACCTACACCGGCGCAACCATACTCGGCAGCGGCACCTTTATAACCGACACGCTGGCCAACGGCGGCGTGGCCAGTCCGCTGGGCGCTTCATCAGCTGCTTCCGCAAACCTTGCATTCGGACCGGGCACCCTGCGCTATACCGGAGGTGCTGCCACAACCGACCGCGGTTACACAGTCAATGCCGGTTCAGGTCGAGCCGCCATCCTCGACACCGACACCGACATCACATTTGGTGGACAGATCAACGCCACTTCCGGTGCCTTCGTTAAAACGGGTACCGGCACGGTTTCCTACACCTATCCAGGACCAAACACCCTCGTGGCCTATGAAGGCAATCCCAATGCCCTGATTGATATCGGTGAAAACGGCGACAGCCCCACCACCGGCTTCTCCGGGCTCATCATCCTTGACGGAAAAGTTGTCTTCGGCGTGGCCGGACAGACCAACGAGTTCATCAACCGCATAGATGTCGGCATGTACTCCACCACCAATGCCGGTGCGGAAACCTCTGCCGAACTGGAGATCAACGACGGTACCTTCTCCTGTAACACCACCCTCTCCATCGGACGTAACAACGGCAACACCAATACAGCTCCCGAAGGAACAACCTCCAAACTGACCATCAACGGCGGCGAATCTTATCTCTCGCTTGTGGCCTCCGGGCACAACGCCCTGGGACAGGCCGGTTTCAACCCGCGTTCGATCTTCGAGATCAACGACGGGTATGTCAATGTCAGCAGAACCTGCAACATGGGTGAGCACAGCGGTTCGCACATAAGCATGAATGTGAACGGCGGTCATCTCTATGTCCAGGACACAGGTGCCAGCATACGGCTGGGCGCGGGTTCCGGCGAAGGCACCCTGACCATGACAGGCGATGCCGTGGTGGAAGTTGCCGGTTATATCTACCTCGCCATGGGCGGAGGAGAGAACAGCAAGGGAACCTGTAATCTCAACGGCGGTACACTCATCGCCAGCGACATCAAAAAAGGTTACGGAGCCAGCGGTATTCTAAACTTCAACGGCAGTGTCTTCAAACCCCATACCGCCGGACAGTTTCTGGACGGACTCACTGCCGTCAACATTTCCACCAACGGTGCTTTGATCGACACCTCGCTGGCAGCCTACACGATCTCGCAGGATCTGCTGCACGATGCCGATCTCGGCGGAACAGCTGACGGTGGACTTACCAAACTGGGAACAGGGACCCTGACCATCGCCTGCGCATCACCGGCCTATACCGGTCCGACCATGATCTCCAACGGCACGCTGCAAGTCACCGGCGCATTGCCGGCCGCAAATGACGTGACCATCGCATCAGGAGCCAACCTCACGGCCGGCGGCAGTGCGGACAAAACACTTGCCCTCGGCAGCCTAACCCTGGTCGGTAACGGCATGGTCACTCTCGGCTTCCTTGTCGACGGCACTGCCAATGATCAGCTTGCCATTGCAAGCTCACCCACGCTGGGAAGCGGCCAGATCGCACTGATCCGCAGCGATAACGCCATGCCCTTCACTCTGAACGGCACCTACACGATTATGACCTATACAGGCAGTGATCCTGTCGTCAGCGGATTGACGGTCGCAAACCCGGTCTTCGGCAAAGCTTACACCTTCGCTGCCGCCAGCGGCAGCGTCACCGTAACCATTGCCACCGACGTCACCGGTGCCTCTGTCTGGAACATCAATGCCGGCGGCTCATGGGCCACCGCAGGCAACTGGACTGTCGCCCCGGCTGATACAGCCGGAAGTCAGGTCCGCTTTGACGATGCAATCATCGGTCCGGTCACCGTCACTACCGCCGGTGAAACCGTTGGCGAAATTTATTTCAACAACGCCAACACCTACACCCTTGGAGGCACGGGGCTGGCCCTCGACAATGATACCCTCGATGGCTCCATTGTCGTTGAGAGCGGTTCGCATGCCATTACAGCACCTATCGCTCTGGCAGATAATGCCAGCGTCTCGCTTCCGGGCGGCACCCATCTGGATCTTGATGCGTTGAGCGGTGGTTCCGCTACACTCACAGCAACGGGAGATGGTTCCCTTGCTTTGACAGCAACACCCACGGTTCAGGCACTCGCGCTGGATATCCCGTCACTGGCTCTTTCATCAGCCATGACGATCGCACCGGCCGTTGAACTCAACCGCACGCTCTCCATCACCCCGGCCTTGAACACAACCGCCACCCTGAACGGCACAATCTCCGGGTCGGGTGGACTGACCAAGTCTGGTTCCAGCACTCTGGAATCAACCGCCGACAATACCTACAGCGGGGCAACCACAGTCAGTGCCGGCACCTTGAAGGTCGCCACGCTGGCAGATGGCGGCCAGGCAAGTCCGATCGGCGCAGCCTCGGCATCATCCGGCAACCTGATCCTCGGCAAGGGCACACTGCACATCACGGGTGCTGGCACAACTGACCGCGGCTACACCGTCAGGACCGCCGACGCCACCCGCGCTGCCGTTCTCCGGGTGGACGATGAGGTCACCTTCGGCGGACAGCTCTTCGCTGAATCCGGCCCCTTCCTGAAAACCGGACCCGGAACGGTCTACTTCACCTATCCCGGCCCTAATAAATTGAATGCCAATGAAACCGGCGGAGCGGCTTACCTGCAGAATATCGGCGTCAACGGCGACAGTCCGACTCACGGCATTACCGGCTTTACTGTCACCGATGGCAAAGTCGTGCTGGGTGTTCCCGGCCAGACCAACACGGTCGTCGGCCACCTCGACATCGGACTCTATACCTCCACGGCACCGGGCGGCGAGACCGCCGGCGAACTGGTACTGAATGACGGAGTCCTGACAACAGGAGGTCAAACCGCTTCCATCGGCCGCAACAACGGCACGGAAGTCACAGCACCGGGCGGCGTCTCATCACGTCTGACCATCAATGGGGGCATCTTCAGCTGCGGCGTCCTCGCCACCGGCAATAACGCTCCCACATTGAGCGGCTTCAATGCCCGTCCGGTTATCGAAGTGACCGGTGGGCAGGTCAATGTCGGCGGCAGCTATCTGAGTGTTGGCGAAAGTGCCGGCTCTTATGCCTCACTGCTGGTCAGCGGCGGATTCGTCAACATCTTCCCGGTCACCAGCACCATCCGTATGGGCGGCTGGTCCGGCGCCGGCGGTGACGGACAGGTCGTGCTCTCAGGCTCCGGTGAGATTTACATCGGGAGCACGCTGGAAATGGCATACGCGGCTGGCAGCCACTCGACTGTGCGTCTGGATGGAGGCACACTGACTGCCAAAAATATCACCAAAGGCAACGGCGTTCTGGCCGATATGTGGTTTAACGGCGGCCTCTTCCGTCCCCATACCGCCGGACAGACGATGACCGGATTGACAACCGCATACGTCTCCACTAACGGAGTCGCCATCGACACCTCGCTGGCAAGCTACACAGTGGCCCAGACCCTGTTGACCGATCCCATGCTGGGAGAAACCTCTGACGGCGGCCTGCTAAAACTCGGAACCAATACCCTGAGTCTGACATCATCGGAGAATACCTTCAACGGGCCGATTACCGTTTCTGAAGGAACGCTCGAAGCCCTGCTGGGTGCAACCAACGACCTGTCTGTCTCGGCAGGCGCTATATTTGATGCTTCAGGCGAACGTGCGGAGGTCAGCGACCTCACCGGTGAGGGACTGTTGACCAACGGAGTCATCGCCGTCAACGGAGTACTTGATGCCGGCACCAACGGAGCTCCGGCCGGCGCACAGATGACCATCGAAAACCTGAGTCTTGTGGCCGGCGCCACCTTAAGCTGCCCCTGGTCAACCAATGCACTCGGCGAAGTTACCAACGACTTCGTGACCGTCACCGGCGCACTGGTATCCGAAGGCGCAGGCTTCATCGACCTCGACCGCACCGAGGCCGATCCGATTCCGGTACCATTTGAAGTGACCCTCATGTCGTACGGAAACTTCTCCGGCAGCTTCACCGGCTGGAAAGTCACCAATACCGGCCTGCCGGCAGCCTCAACTGTTGCGACAGCCGTCAGCACCGCTAACGGAACTGTAACTGTTAGAGTTACGTATGGCGGAACAGTGATTCTCGTTCGATAGAGACGCGGGCGGACGATGATGGGCGACGATGTTGTATTACGATTGGGATCGTCAACCACCATCGTCGCCGTTATCGTCAACCGAAAAGACAGGAAAATGGGGAAGAAAGGCATCATGAAGGTAAACCCATATAAAACAAAAGATTAGAGTGTTGGAAACTGAAATTATAAGGAGATTATGAAATGAAAACTGACAAAGCAAAGTACTATCCTGCCGTCCTGTTAATCGGCAGCATGCTGATCATCGGCTCACTTCAGGCCAAAACCGTAGCGTTATGGAAACTGGACTTTGAGCCGCTCGATACGACTATCAATACGCGCTGTATGATTGACCCCGCCAATGACCTGACGGTCAACGGGATTGCGGTTAAAGGAGAATCCGCAGGTGATTGGTCTATACCACCTAACCCTGATACCACCGAAAATATGCTGGATGACCCGTCCAGCAAAAATGCGGTTTTTCTTTCTCCGAACGGCTCTGACCCCCGCACCTCCCTTACCTCCTCAACCTTTGGATCCAAGGTCAATGTAACTAACAGTTTTACCGTTGAGGGGTGGATGAAACGGAACTCAAATCCCGGCACATGGCAATATGTGGTCGGTGCCCATATGGGGGGTGAAGGACGATGGATTCTCTCCCTGCGAGATGTGGGTGGGCTGAAGAAGTGGGTCTTATATGTCAATCCTGGAATTAATGATGTGCCTTTTCCCGTGGCGGACAGTGTCGACACAACCAATGTCTGGCGGCATATCGCAATGACCTATGACCGCGATGCCGGTTCCGCCCAGCAGGGAGTCTGGGAGCTGTTAATTGATTCGCAATCATATGGAGCACTCACTAACGCCACGCGCCCCTCGACCATCTCAACAGCCGATTCCATTTTTGCGCTGGGCGGACGCCCCAATTCGTTGAACATGGGTAATGAGTCGCTGGATTACTGGCGCGTCTCCGATGTGGCTCTGACGACTAATGAGTTTCTGAATGCAGGAACCGTCACGCCCGAAACTCCCGCCAATTCACCGGCCATCGCCTACTGGCGGCTGGATGGTGATACCAATGGCGCCATGGATGCCGATGATTTTATAGGCGGGGCGCATTTTTCAGGCAATATGGATGCAATCGGCTACACAACCACCATCCAACCCGCGACCACCCAGGCCTTTGAGGGGCAGCCGCCCAACAGCGCGGTTACACTGCCGGACGGTAATGCCGGGTCAATCTACGGTCAGGCCAACGGGGCCTGTTTAAGAACGCCGAACCTCGGCTATCAACTGGAAATCACCAACAGCTTTACAGTCGAAGGCTGGATCTGTCCGCGGCGAAGCGATTACAACGCAGCGGTCCAATATATTGCAAATACGCGTATCACCACTAAGGGCTGGGCATTTGCACTCAAACATCTGAATGACGGAACGCTGAAGCTTGTCATTTTCGCGGAAGATGACGGCGGCGTACAGATGTTCGACGCACCCATATCCGGCGACCTTACCGAGTGGGCCGACACGTGGAAACACGTGGCACTCGTATACGACGCAACCGCCGGCAGTCTTTCGCAAGGTGTCTGGAACTGCTACCTGGATGGCATTCAGCAAGGCAGCGTGACCAACGGCCATGTGGTCTCCGGTAACAGCGCCTCCCAGTACTTTCATCTGGGAGGCCGTGTAGGGACTGACTACACCTTCTCGGGCTTCATGGATTGCTGGCGTGCATCCAGAGCGGCACTTACGCCCAACCAGTTTTTGAATGCGACCAACAGCCCGGCCGCTGCCACCGACGTGCTGGCGCTCTGGCCGCTGAACACGGAGGATGGAATCTATGCGGACTGGCGTGATCTGGTCGGAACTTTTTCATTTAACACACCTGTCTCAGCAACATACAAAGTAACCCCCAACACCGATCAGGCCGTGACTGACATTCCCAACCCGGATACCTCCGGCACATTCAAAGGCAATCCGGCCCTCAATCCGGGAAGCATCCTGTTCAACACCCCCTCAGGAACCGCACCGCGGGCCTATCTCTCTTCGCTTGACTTATCTCTGCGCCAGGCACTTGTCATGACCAACAGCTTCACTCTGGAAGGCTGGTTTTATCGTACTCAGAACCCCGGATCATGGCAGGTCCTGTTTGCAACATCCTATACAACACCAAATCCAACCACAGGGAGCATGCAGATCAACCTGACCTACCGGACAAACGGATACGTGCTTTATGCCACTTCCGGCTCCATAGTAGTCAATGACGTTGCCTTTACCGGCAGCACGGATGACGGGACGACCGGTGTCTGGCGGCATGTGGCGCTGGTCTATGATGCAGCAGCCGGAAACGGCAGGTGGTCCCTTTACGTGAACGGCATTCTGCAGGGCACCCCCATCGAAAACAGCGCGGTACCATCGGTGTCGACTTCGGCCTGTATCTATCTGGGCGGACGCCCCTGGTCTAACAACTCCTTTATCGGAGCGATAGATGCGATGCGTCTGACAAGAGGGGTCCTGGCGACGAACCAGTTCCTGAATTTCTCAGTACCTCCTCCGACACCGGTGACGCCACACACCGTTGCCTACTGGAAACTGGATAGTGACGGAGCCACCCTTGACGCATCGAGTCAGGTGGAACCGCGCTACTCATTCATCACAGATGCGTATATCCCGACTGGTACTACCGATCAGTTCAAACCGCTTGTCCCGACACCGGATGCAACGCCGGGATTCATCGGTGACCCCAAGGCCAACGCGGGCTCAGCATCATTCTCCTCTGATTATCTGCGTATCCAGAATCTCGGCAACCGGGTGGAGCTGGATGAGCCTTTCACAGTTGAGGGGTGGATGTACTGGAACAACGATGCAGCAACCGAGGTCCAGACCATTGCCGGAACACGCTTCGATAGCGATTACGGCTGGCGGCTGACGCTGGAAAAAAGCGGCTCCGCAGCGGCGTTCCGGATATTCTGCCAGACACCGACGCAGTCACAGGTCCTGGACTCCGTTCTTGATTTCGATGCCTCTATCCTCGCTGGCGACTGGCACCATCTGGCCCTCACCTACACGCCGCTTCTCAACGATAACGGCACATGGGAGCTCTTTGTGGATGGCACTTCAGTCGGCACAGCGGTCAACAGCTTCTACAGTACCGTTCTCCAGCAGAGCCACTGGTTCATGCTCGGCGGCACCTCCGGCGGCGCAGAGGGCTTTGACGGCATGCTGGATTGCTGGCGTGTGACCGATGGCACATTGACCCCTGACCAGTTTATGTATCTGGGCTACGAAAGAGGAACGCTGATTCTGATTAAGTAACATACCATGGGATGCAGGTGTTTAGGCCCTTCACCGAAGAGCTCGACAAAAATGTTTGTCTTTAAAAACGTGTTGTCTGTAGGCCCGGTGCCCGCGCCGGGTGGGGCACCCAGCCTACATTTTGTACTGAAAGTCATATTACCCTGAAAGGGTTATTCACCATAGCCCAGGGCAACGCCCTGGGATCTGTGTGATGCGTACGGAGATGTGCTCTGAAGGAGCACCTCAAGAAGAATTTGAAGTGCCCCTTCAGGGCAACGAGGAAATGAAGAAGCTATGATTCTGGTTAAATAAAGGAAGGCGTTCGCTATGCGGGCGACAAAACAAAGTGCGACAATTACAACCACTTCGAGTCAGCCGCATAGCGACTGACCTCCTTTAACGACAGCGTTTGCCGGGTCCCACTTTGGTTCCTGATGTAGCATCAGCTCTTAGAGCGGCATTGAATAGATTAAACTGTATGCTTTTTGTCAAAGCATACAAAACTTGGATGTAAAAACTGAAAAAACAAATGTCAAAGTCCTGCTTTGCAGGGTTATTTATCAGCAGCATGCTGGTCACGTTACCGCTCCAGTCAAAAACAGTGGCCCTATGGAAGCTGGACTATGAACCAACCAATGCCACTCTGAATACGCAGTGTCTCATCGATCATGCCAATGACCTGACGGCCAGCGGTGCGCTCACCGGTGCCGCGCCGGCAGGCGGATGGGCACTCCCACCCAATCCGGACACCACCGTTAATCTACTGGGCACTCCAACCAATAACAACTCGGTCTACCTCACACCAAACGACTCCGTGCCCTATACCTCGCTGACATCAGCGAGCTTCGGAGCCAAAGTCAATGTCACTAACAGCTTTACAATTGAAGGGTGGCTCTCCCGGGAAGCAAACCCCGGCACCCTGTGGCATTACATGGCCGGGGCGCATTTAGCAAGTGGTTCAGGACGCTGGATTCTCTCCTTAAGGAATCTGAACGGCGTTCTGACCTGGATGATCTATCTCCAGAATTATGGCAATGACATGTCTTTTCCAGTGCCGGAATCCCCCATGACCACCAATCAATGGCGACATCTCGCGTTGACTTACAACCGCAACGCCGGTGCGACCCAGCAAGGCGTGTGGTCTCTTTTCATAAACTCGCAATCATACGGGACGATCACCAATTCAATCCGTCCTTCGGCTATCACAGCGGCCGATTCTGTTTTTGCGCTGGGCGGACGCCCCAATGCATTGAACATGGCCAGTGAATCGCTCGATTACTGGCGTGTCTCAGATACAGTTCTGTCGACCAATGAGTTCCTGAATGCCAATCCCGGCAGCGTCACCAGTCATCCTGCCGGGTTAGTCATATTCCTGACCGGCCAGACACTCTCAGAACCTGACACACCCCTGGAGGGCGTCGGAGCTGAACTGACACTTCAGGGAGCCTTCCAGGTCGACACCTTCACGGAAGGTGCTCTGCTCTTCCTGGACCGCACCTATACCATAGCCGTCTCTCCGGATTGGCTGCGCGGTCAACTTTTCCTCCGCAGCAGTATTGACGGTGAAATCTCGATGACCGTGAAAAAGAGCGGCGTTCTGACGGCGATCACGGCCGACCCCAATGACCCTGTGGCCGCCTCTTACACCCAGAGCGCGCTGCTCGAATCGCTGGGTTTTGTCTGGACCCAGGCCCCGGCCACATTTCAGCTTTTCGGAACATCATCCGGAGACATCAGCCGCACCTATCAGAAGCAGGTCACAGCCGGTGATATGTTTGTTTTTCCCAAGTGGGTGGTGTTGGCCGGTTTCTCGACAGCCGAAGGACCTGAACCACCATTTGACACGCAGGAAGGTCGAGGCGAGCTGCTCTACAACGGAATTGAACTCTCAACCAACTGGCCTCCACAGACAGTCGACACTGCGGACTGGTCCCCTATGGACGTCCCCTATCTGGAAGAGCCTCCAGAACAAATTTATATAGATATCGGACGACAGCTCTTTGTTGATGATTTCCTGATTGCCACCACCACACTTCAACGCGTCTATGGGATGCCCGAAAAGTACAGCGGCAATCCGGTACTCTCTCCTGAAACCACCCTGGAGCTGAACGGCAACAATAACGATGCCGCAGTTCCAAAAAGCGGCGGACTCTGGTGGGACCCGCATGAGAAGCTCTTTAAGCTGTGGTACGAAGCCGGATGGATACACACCATCTGCTATGCCACCAGCACAAACGGCATTGACTGGGTGCGTCCGGAGCTGGATGTAGTGCCCGGCACCAATCAAGTGCTGCCGACTGACCTGACACCAGACTCCTGGACAGTTGTCCCGGACTGGACTACCGGCGATCCGTTGCAGCGCTACAAGATGTATATGCACCCCCCGGGTTCATCAGGCGCCATCTGCATGACTTCAGCGGACGGCATCCACTGGGTCAACCGCGTCACAGCCACAGCTTCAGGTGACCGCAGCACAATGTTCTACAACCCCTTCCGCGAAAAATGGATCTACAGTCTGCGGGCCAGCTGGCGCAGCCGCTCACGCGATTATCGCGAGCATGATACATTTCTGCGGGGTGCCACATGGGAAACCGAGGAAGCCGTACACTGGCTGGCAGCCGACGAGGATGACCCCATGGATCCGGTTATCCAGCGCACACCTCAGCTCTACAACTTTGATGCCGTAGCCTATGAGAGCATTATGCTGGGCGCATTTGAGATCCATCACGGTCCTGAAAATCCTGACTGCATGGCTGTCGGATTACCCAAGATCACAGAGCTGAACTTTGCCTACAGCCGTGACGGATTTCATTGGTCACGTCCGGATCGACGCGCGCACATTCCCGCTGAGCGCTGGGGCAGCGATAAATGGGACACCGGCTATGTGCAGTCCCTCGGAAACATCTGCACCATCCAGGATGACAAGCTCTGGTTCTACTACTCGGGATTCCAGGGAGACACCAACCGATTGAGTTCCAGCTGGATGGAGAACGGCATGTATGATAAAGGAGCGATGGGCATTGCCTTCCTGCGTCGAGATGGATTTGTCGGCATGACAGCGGACGGCACCGGTGGAGAACTGCTGACGCATCCCCTGCTGTTCAGCGGCTCCTGCCTGTTTGTCAATGTCGATTGTCCTCAGGGAGAGCTGAGGGTCGAGATGCAGGATGCCGAAACCGGAGCTGCTATTAGTAATTTCACGATAGCTGATTGCAATCCAGTCTCTACAAACAGTACAATACAGCGCATAATCTGGCAGAATGAAACAACTCTCAAGGAATGGAGAGGAAAACCGGTACGTTTCCGGTTTTCACTTACTAACGGCTCACTCTACGCCTTCTGGGTCAGCCGGGATGAGAGCGGACGCAGCGACGGATATGTGGCTGGTGGCGGCCCCGGTTATACCGGAACGAGAGATACAGTAGGAAAAGAAGCTTTAGGCGTTGGGCTTTAGGCTTTATGAAACCAGGCAACAAAAGTCACCTTAGTTTTTCAGCAAAGACACAGAGTGCCAGAGATTTGAGGCTGTAGGCCCGGTGCCTTCACCGGGCGTTGAGAGCGCCGGGTGAAATGTCATCATGGTCGTGAGATGTAGAGTTGCTTCTTAGAAGCAATTTTTGAGGTAGAAAAATTATGAAACAAATAAGGAAACATGATGACAAAGATTAAGCTTGCGGTTATTGCCGCATCACTGCTCACCCTCACCGGCATGGCGGCCGATAAAACATTTCTTGACCCACCGCAACATGCAGGCCCGCCACTGACCTGTCATGCGGTCACTAACCGCGCCTTCCAGGGAATTTCCAGCATGGCGGTCACGCCAGGCGGTCGTCTCTGGGCGGTCTGGTACGCCGGGGTAACACCTGGCGAAGACCACAACAACTATGTGACGGTAACCACCAGTGGTGATGGAGGCAGGACATGGAAAGAGGTCCTGATTGTCGATCCTGATGGAAAGGGCCCTATCCGCACATTTGACCCGGAACTCTGGATGGCTCCTGACGGAAGGTTACGCCTTGTCTGGGCACAGTCGATCGGCCATAGATGCACCATCGCCGGAGTATGGATGATGACGGCAAATGAACCGGAGAACGAACAAGCTGATTGGCAGGCGCCACAGAGAATTACCGACGGCGTGATGATGTGCAAACCAATTGTACTATCCAGCGGAGAGTGGGTACTACCTGCATCGACTTGGAAAGAGACCGACTTCAGCGCAAAGATGGTGGTCTCCACAGACCGGGGGAAAAGCTGGAGCATTCGAGGCGCTTGCAACATACCGGATAAAGATCAGACCTTTGACGAACACATGATTGTAGAGCGTAAGGATGGTTCCCTATGGTTACTGGCACGCACCAACTATGGAATCGGCGAGAGTTTTTCCTCCGACCGAGGCAAAACCTGGACAGAAATGAAACCATCAGCAATATCTCATCCTCCCGCCCGGTTCTTTATCAACCGACTTAACTCAGGCAGCCTGCTGCTGGTCAAACACGGCCCTATAGATAAGAAAATCGGGCGCTCACACCTGACAGCATATATTTCAAAAGACGACGGAAAAAGCTGGGAAGGCGGATTTATGCTGGATGAACGTGGTGGTGTCTCCTACCCGGATGGACAGCAGACCGCTGACGGCACAATCTATATCACCTATGATTACAACCGTACCACCGACCGCAATATTTTCTTTGCAACCTTTAAAGAAGAAGATGTAGCGGCAGGCAAGGCTGTTTCCGATAGCGTCCGCCTGCGTCAGGTAATAAGCAAAGCATCAGGAGGAAGGCCCAAGAAGGATATGGGAAAACCCAAACCAGTGAAAAACAACTCTGACGGAGTCGCATTGGATATGGCGCACCCAGGGCGCTGGGAGAACAGTTCCTCTACTGAATTAAAGGTCGGCACCAAACTCTTCTCTGATCGTGGTTATACTCTCTCTGAAAATCGCGCACCTCTGGAAGGCATAAAATATATCCTCGTCAAAATGGATGGGAAGAAAACACTCAAGTGCAAGCAGAGTGGAATGCTATATTTCTGCCTCTTCCGCTAAATCTATGGGTAAGATATGGTGTTGCGGATCACGGGATGTCGTGTGTTCCGGGAGTCTTTGGCGGTATTTCTCGGTTGTGATGGTATAGAATTATCTCGTAACAAGATATTCTGGGCGTAAATTAAGAGATATTTGCGTGTACGAGTAGGTGTAAAAGTAAGGAATTCGATGAAAAGATCACTATTTGACCATG
>JAQIBS010000234.1 GCA_027858965.1 Kiritimatiellia bacterium | reverse complement strand
CTTCTCCGCCTCATAGTGAATATTATGATCGAGGGTCAAAAAGACATCTGCACCCGCTACCGGAGGTATTTCCATGCTTCGTCGGTGAACAATCTCGTGCTGGCGTGCATCCTTTTGTCCCTCAATCCTGCCATCGGCCCCCTTCAGGTATGAGTTAAACTTCAACTCAATTCCGCTGCTGCCGACACCCATCTTATTAACAAAACCAACCACATGGGCCATACGTCTCTTTTCAGGATAGGAGCGAACCACCTTATTCTTTATGCCAACACCAGAGACAAGACATTTATTTGTAAAAATCGTGAAAGCATGCTCATCGGCAGACTCTTTTAGAACATTGCGACGATTATGCTGTCGATATTTTTCCCAGAGAAGAAGATCATCATTATCCAGCAATTCTTCGTTATATGTCTCTCTGGATATGGTGAGGTATTTGTCCCAGACATCACCGACATCCATTTCCAGCGCCTGAGCAATATTGGTGACAACATGAACCAGATTGGTTCGATGCGCTTTTTTAACCGAATTGGCATGTGGATCAACAAAATACATACGAGTCACAAGACTCATAGCCATTGGATGCTGACGACCGTTACAATCATATATCTTACCGCGTAGACCAAGCAGCGTATTTTCATACAGCCTGGTCGCGGTAGATTGATCATCTGGAGCTGACATATGCTCAACACAAAGTTTGTACCCGACACCTACAAACCCGAAACAGAACCCCACTGTAATGAGCAGCGCCCAATTCCTGAAATACTTGTCATCCATTTCTCCACCAGATCAAATTGCTATTGAATATATATTAACCAAAGCAGGCTCTGCCCGCAACCCAGCTTGTAGCTTGTAGCTTGTAGCTTACTCTGCATTTTTGCTACCAGCTACGGACTACCAGCTAAAAGCATTTAACTGATTTCTCAATTTCTTGTTTTTCATAACAGAAGTTGAGCAATAAGCTATTAATGTTACTTACAGGCCTATGGTGCTTTTCACAACATTGCCGCGTTCTCTCCGGTTTCTTGCAAACCAAGCTACAGAGTGCTGATCGGCAATTGGTTTGCCATCTTTTCCCATTTTAACAATCTGATGGGATTGTGGCAGATTCATATCAATGCCATGTCTGACCATCGACTTTTCCAGATTTTCAGAGGTCTTCATTGCATTCCAGCGGGACTCCTCACGCATGCACTGCTCTTTCAGTCTTCCCAGCTCCGAATATTTACTGTCGATCTCATCCTGCAATGCCTTATTCTTATCGGCATAGGACATATATCCCAAAGCTACGCCCACGACAAGCAATATCACCCCGGCAAACGGCTGCCAGGCCAATGTATTTTTAACATTGCGTTTACGGTTTCTCTTAGCTGCTCTTCTCGCCATAATGCACCTCTTTTCCTGCTACTCTAAAAATAAATTCAAATCAATAACGCTTCTTTTTGCCCCGCTGGGGCTCAACTACTCTCTCGACAACTCTCAGCTTTGCCGATCTAGCTCGGGGATTCTCTCTCAGCTCATCCGGACCCGCCTCAATCGGCTTGCGTGTTACTCTCTGCACGGGCGGAATCTCTCCCTCCCAACGATCTCCGCCCTGCTGCAACGACACCCATTTTCCGGCATGACTCGCGAAATGATGTTTCACAATCCGATCGCTCAAACTCTCAAATGAAATCACCGCCATCCGTCCACCAGGCTTCAACAGATTAAGCCCATCTTCAAGGGCCTGTTCAAGCTCCTCAAGTTCAGAGTTGACTGCCATTCTTAAAGCCTGAAAAACTCGGGTAGCCGGATGTTTTGCGCTAAATTTACCAACGGCATTACTAACAACATCAGCAAGCCGCCCAGTGGTTTCAATTGGCTCGCGCTCCCGCTCTCTCACAATAGCCTTGGCAATTTTTCTAGCCCGAGGTTCTTCACCATACTTGCGAAATATGTCCTTCAAGCCGTTTTCATCTAAAGAGGCCAGTAAATCAGCTGCACTCTCTCCGTGCGGGTCGGCATCCATGCGCATAGAGAGTTTTCCATCCTGCCTGAAACTGAAGCCACGCTCGGCAGTATCAATCTGATAAGAGGAGACTCCTAAATCCAGAAGAATGCCATCAACCTGATCAAAACCATTTTGTTCCGCGATCCAGCCCAGCTCACCATGGGCACCTTGAACCAGCTTTTTCTCGCCTTTAACCCTCGCGAGCCGCTTAGCCGCCTCTTTCAAGGCCACCCTGTCCTTATCAATACCAAGCAGTTTTCCAGTGGCCCCTGCCTGTTTCATAATCTCTGACGCATGTCCTGCAAACCCTAACGTGCCATCGATATAGACTCCGCCTGGCACTACTGCAAGCGCCTTCAAGGTTTCGGACAATAAAACCGGTAAATGCATTCATACTCCCAACGGTTTCAAGAAAAAATATTGCCTAAAAATCAACTACATCGCAAGCTGCTTCAAATGCATCAAGGTCAATCTCTGCGCTATCCTCTGATCCGTCATGCGCACAAATCTTAATGCGGTCATTAGATCCGGACATTACAACCTTGCTCTTTAACTCTGCAAATTTCAAAAACTTCTCCGGAATCCTGATCCGGCCCTGAATGTCCAGATAAACCTGTGATGCTGAATCACAGATAAGACTGACAGCCTTCCACCTCGGGTCCTTGCGCGACATTCCCTGCATCATCTTAAAAAGAGAGTCAAATACCTGCGGAGGAATCAAATCGATGCATTTAACCTCATCACCTTTTTTCCCTGGCATCAGATACACATAATCCGGCTGCCTCATAACCTCTCGCCAGCCCGCGCTGATCGTCAGGCGCTTCTTTGGATCAAGACTTCGACAGACACTATCAACCAGAACACCAACACTGGTGCACTCTTCCTGCTTCTGATTGACATTCATTGACACAACTTGCTCCTTTTTGACACAACACAATTAAACTCCTTATTCATAAATTTGTCAAGGGACAATCTAAAACAATTAAATAAATCTTAACAACTTAAATAACAACAACTTACGTATAAGACACTCAGTTTCAACACTTTCTCTGGCTAAAAATGCCATTGCCCAGGCTATTATTGAACTCTTAAGGGTTCTAGTAAGAGCCTGACATGCAGGGACGATGGTGCAGCAGGAAATCCTTCTTTACACGCTTGATTTTTTTCAGCCAAAACAGTAAAGTGATGCTTCTTAATTAAGCCAACGTAGCTCAGCTGGTAGAGCAGATCATTCGTAATGATCAGGTCGCGGGTTCGACTCCCACCGTTGGCTCCATTATTGGAAAAACCGCAAACAATGAATGCCGCACCTCTTAAAACCTTTATGACCTCAATTCTGGTGCTGGACCGGGTTGGTCTTCTGCGAGATGTCACCGGGGCAGTATTCTCGCTGGAAGGCAACATCGGAGCCATCCGCCAGACAACTGTTGATGGATTTTTTTCATTGGTATTCTCCTCCGACCATCCAGACGAAATTTCAGCTGTAGCCCTTAAATCCATGCTGACCAATGCCCTTGAAAATGATGCGGTTATTACAGTGCTGAACAAAAAG
>JAQIBS010000134.1 GCA_027858965.1 Kiritimatiellia bacterium | reverse complement strand
CCCTTGGCAATCGCGTCAACTACTTGTTGTTTGAAAGCCTCGCTGTATTGTGTTCCATTCTTATTCACTTTGGTGTTTTCCTTCCCAAAGTGACAACCTATATCAGGACCGGACACCACTTTCCACATTCCACTTTCCACATTCCACATCTCACTATTGGAGGCGCAGCCGAACTCTGCACACAGCACGAACCTAGTCCTTTCAGGGGGTCACCTCCCCAAACAACCGATCCCGGCTCATCTCCCGCGGCATATCCGCTGGCATACCTCGTCCGCATTCAAAGGATAAAACCTGCCCGTTAAATCTCATTCCGCCATTCGATTGTTGCCCAAGATAGATACTCAGGGCTGGTCCATAATCCATTGTCGCAGCTTTGCCTCGCGTCTTCTGCAGTTTTCCGTCAACACAAAGCCTGACCGTTCCATCCGCTTCGCGGACCCCTAATACAGAAACCGGACGGCCAAAAGTTACCGGTTCATCCGACTCGACACCAATGAATGTCCCCTGCGGGTTTCGTGCGTGAAACCAGATCCGGTCATCCTTACTGACAAACACCTGCCAGCCCATCGCATGTTCCTTATACTGTCCACAAACGGCAACATGCGAACCATCGACATGTTCATTGACAATCATTGTAGTACGCACAAAAAATGTGTTTGTCCCGAAATCAAGTCCTGCCGGCTGTTCAAATTTCAATGCTTTGCCTGCCTGCTTGATTCCGACCAGCCGGGTACCGTCTATTAAGATCAGTTCCGCATCCGCTGCATTCCGTTCCAGACGAGCCTCCACACAGAATTCCGGCTTATCAATCGCATCACATACGAATTCAGCCCCCGCAACCCGGCGGGTCACGCGTGTTCGATAGAGCTTGTAATACCCGGTACGATTGTTTTCAAACACCAGCTCCCGCCCATCCGGAGACCAGGCTGGACTCCGCGAAACACCCGGACCGGTCTCCAGACGCATCATCTCTCCTGAACAGGCTTCCTGCACATAAATACCCCAGCAGGGATCTCCGGTGCGAAATCCGCTGAAAGTCACAAATCTTCCATCCGGTGACCAGCGTGGCGCATAGGCACTCATTTCAGGTGATGTCAGATAGACGAAATCACTGAGATTTGTTGTCAGTGCTGCACACAGGCGCCAGTTCTTGCGAAAATTATTAAGCTGAGCCCAGAGAAGAATCTGTCCATCAGGAGAGAGTGACGGCTGGACCGCACCGCCCTGCTGTTGCCCCAGACGGTATACGCAGTCGCCGGTTGCGTCTGGTGTGAGTTCTCTGCGCCACAGAGCCGCACTATCCCCACTCTTTTCATCGCGGGTCGAAGCGTAATACACCGCAGTTCCATCCGGCGAGACACTCGGGGTATAATCACGCCAATATCCCTGAGTCAGCACCTGCGTTTGACCCTCTCGCCACAACCGCAATCCATAGCCGCAGTCAGCCTTCATAGCAGCCGCCTGCACTGCTGTTCCCGCGTGATGACCAAATGCATAAACCAACGCGCCATCCGGTGTCCATGCCGGATAGCAGGCATGGCCAGCACGTTCAACCGGCATAGAAATACTTCCATTCGCTAGATCAACCACAGCGATATCAAGATCGCCTTTGCGGTCTGTCTGAAAGGCAATCTGCTGTCCGTCCGGCGACCAGACCGCTTCACTGTCATTACCCGGACCGGAGGTGACTGCCCTGATTTGACTGCATTGAAAGAGCCGCCCATCATCCGGTTTTTGTGAATCACGCTCTACACACCCACTACAAGCTATTATAAATATCAGATACGCTATGCGTGTCGTATTTTTTATCATCGGCTCTCTCCATCATTTATTCCTGCCTGTTTCTCAACCCGCTTCGAAAGTATAACATAGGAAACTTTATAAAAGGGTCGTGAAAAAATAATTCTTTTTTTATGTTATTTATGCCATACATGCAAGTAATATGATAATGTTATTTTTAAAGGTTAAAGGGGTTGAAATCGTTGAAGGTTAAATGTGAGATGTAGCGACAACAGGATTCGAGCTGTACACAAACGACAGAGGACAAAGGAACTGACATGCCTATTAGAAATTCAATAATGCAACCTGGGAACACCCCTGCTTACCGGGCACTGAATCTGTCCAAAGTTGGTATTCCTAATATTCCGATAATCTATTTTGTCCGACATAAACAGCACCTTGAGCCCGTCCAACGCCATTGCCACAAGGACTGCTTCGAAGTCGGACTCTGCCTGCGCGGTCGATTTGTTTTAGAAAACGACAACTCGCAGTACAATATCCTTGCCGGCGACCTATTCGTGAACAATCCTGATGTTGCCCATCGAATGCTGGATTATCCAAAAGGAACTGTGCTGTATGGAATGCTGCTGCGAACGGACAAACAGAACCTTCTACGTTTCACAAAGGCAGAAAGTTCTGAAATCAGGAAACGACTTTATCAACTGCCCCCGCATCTGACTGTGAATTCAAATTCGGTCAAACATTCCTTCATCGACATTTTCCGCAAATACGAAACACTGCAGGGCCGCTACCGCAGGCTCTACATGATGACGGCGTGCATGAACCTTGTCACGAATCTGCTGGAGGCCTCAAGGCAGCCGAGTTCGCCATCGCATGCCGACCGCATCAATAAAATCATCGACAACATGAGAGATGCCCCAGAAAAACCTTATGATGTCGACACCCTTGCGCATCAGGCCGCGCTTTCCCCCTCACACTTCATCACTCAGTTCAAGCGGCTGACAGGCCTCCCCCCTCACCACTTCCTCATCAAGTGTCGACTTGATGAAGCAAAAATCCGCCTGCGTAAAACCCGGCTTCCGATAACCCATATTGCGTTGGATCTGGGGTTCTGTTCCTCCCAGCACTTCGCATCCCATTTCAAACGCACCACCGGCATGACACCTCTTGTCTGGCGCAAGCAGAAATTACAAAAGGAAAATGATAAAGGCAGAAACCTTAACTAATGCGGGCTCTGCCCGCAACCTAGCCAGTAGCTTGTAGCTTGTAGCTTGTAGCTTGTAGCCAGCAGCTTGTAGCTTGCTCTGCTATATTTGCTACCAGCTAGAGACTACCAGCTACAAACTCAAGTTGATGCTTCAACTTCTTGTTTTTTGTAACAGGAGTTGAGAGAATAGCAACCAGGCCCAATCTGTGACTTTACTCAAAGCAAGTGGCTTCGCACTTTGTCTCGCACCTTGTCTCGAACTTTGTCGCACCAGACGAGGTTTGAGACAAAGTTCGAGTCAAAGATTCCAGCGTCAATCCGATAGTTTGGCCCAGATCGAATAGCTCCGCAACTGTAGGCCGGGTGCCCCACCCGGCGCACCAACGCCCGGTGAGGGCACCGAGCCTACAATTTTTTTGCGACAACATTTTTTTTAAGACTAACATGCTTGTCTTGCCCTTCGATGAAGGGCCTAATCTGCTTTGGGAAACCCCGTCAAAAAAATTCCCGCATCTTTCAGGATCACGGCTTTCAGAGCTTTCCCCTCTGCCACGGTAAATTCGAGACGATTCTCGCCGCAGACCAGATGCTCCAAACGCAGCGGGTAACGCTGAATACGACCCTCCGCCTCTGCTCCTGTGATTGCATGGCCGTTTACCATGACCGACAACATCGCACCCTCAGGAACAGCAACATCGAGCCGCAATTCACACTTAGGGCGAATATCTGCCTGAACAAGTGCTTCTATGTCATCTCCGATCCATATTGGGAAAGTACAGGCCTTGCCCGGCGCAATCTTTGTGGGAGCAACCCCGGATAACTCAGGCAGAACAAAATACCGCTTTGCCCCTTTAACGTAGTGACCAGCCCCTTTCTGTCGGCCGCGATAGGAGACAAAATAGCTTTTGTCATGCAACCGCATGCGCTCTGGAGAGCCATACATGAAGGCCCTGATTTTTGCCGGTGAAAACAGATTGAAATACATGACACCCTGCATGCCTGCCTGACGCGCGGCCATGGCCCGCGCACGGTACGTCGCAACTGTCTGACGATTTAGGGACGGCGCCACCGCTTTCCTCAGGCGACTCTCATCCAACGACGCATAGCACTTGACGTTATAGCGCTGGCAAAGGTCGACCGTGTATTGCCAAGGGTGGTGTCGCCAATAGCCACTGGTGATCACCATGTCCACCAAACCCTCGCGCAGCCACCTCTCCAGATCGATGCCCACATCGCGGCAGAATGGCACAGAATCCGGCACGCGTATTGAAAGCAGGATGGGGCGTCCGCGCTGCTTGCCTGCCGCATCTACGGCGATACGCACACGGCGCATCAGCGCAGTCATCATGGCCCGCTCTTCGTCGCTTGCCGTGCCACCCCAGGCCACAGATTTAAAAAGTTGCATATGCCGGAAAAAGTCCAGATCCAATCCATCGACATCATAGTGCGTACATACGTCACGGCAGATCTGAAAGAAACGCTCGCGCACTGCAGCATGGGTGAAGTCCACAGCACTCCAGCTACAATAGGGCGAACGGTTCGTACAAGATCCCATCAAAAATTCGGGATGCCGGATCTTGAACGGGGAAAACAGCGCATTGCCGGGATAGGCATAGGGAGGGCCCACCTGCCTCTGATTCGTTCCCTGGTCATGGGTATCGTTCACCCGTAGTGTAACAAAAACTTCCAGGCTGTTCGTTCGGCACCACGACACCACCTCGCGAACCGGATCCGTGCCCATATCAAGAAAATCCTGTAGCGCATTCCTTTTTCCCGCAAACACAGTACCCAGATCTCGCAACATCAGGTCTGCCGAAGGGATGTCGACTGACAAAAAACCAAACCCGGAACTGATGGGACAATAAAACACTGTGTCTACCTGGCTACCCAGCACTGGTGTCGTTCGCATATCTAAAAAATCTGCGATCGAGAACGGCTTATTCTTTGGCCACAGGTAAGGTTCATTTCCGTCGTTATTATAAATCACCTCACGCGGACGGTTCAGTGCCGCCGTGTGTTTTGCGGTCCATGTGTCGTCCGCCGCCATCGTCATACCGGCCATCATAAACAAACTGGCAACCATAATTTTTATCATCTTTAATCTTAGCTCTCTCATCTTTAACTTAGTTCCTGAATTTAAAATGCCGTAAATAGGATTATACGCAGAGATAACAACAAGAAGCATGCACACATCACGCCGAGAGAGCAAGTCTAAAATGAGCGAAATTTGGCAATATTATATGCATCGCAAAGTCTATCTGAAGTGATATTTTACATAAGTTACTGTCCTACAAAGAGTTATATAACTGCAATATTATGTCTAAATAGCGAATAACGGTTGACATCAGCATTGAAAGGCTGTAAATTTTAAGTATGTGTTGCAAGAGTACTATAGTGTCATCGCAGGTTAGACGATTGGCAGAACTGATCGAGACGGACATCGAGCAGAGATGCATGGTGCCGGGCACACAGTATCTCACCGCCGTAGAAGCCGGCATCAGGTTGGGTGTGCACGAGCGGATGGCGTCGCGAGCTATGGGTTTTCTTGCGGACAAGGGTGTACTCGTGCGACGACGGCGTGCCGGAACATTTGTGGGGCCGAACGCCACGCAACGGCGCCCCACCGAACTGAAATGCATTTATTTATTGCTGGGTAGCAGGCTAGGCGTTGAAACGAACACCTTGACCGGCATAGTTGTCGATGAGATAATGTCCGAGATACCGAACTACCGTATTCAGATTGATATGGTGGCCGAAACCGGTGATCATGGCTCTGTTGAGCGCGTGGTGAAGGAGCATCAAGAACACGGCAACATAGGAGGTATGGTGCTGTTTGGTTGTTCTTTGGCAACCCAGACCGCTGTATTGACCAGCGGGGTCCCCGCAGTTGTCATCGGGAGCGTGTATCAGGGCACAACCAGCCTGTCTTCTGTCGATATTGATCAATTCGAGGCAGGACGCATTGCATGCCGTTATCTTCTGGATCAAGGCCATCGCAGGATCCTGTTTCTTTGTAGAGATTTCTGGTTGCCGGGTGACAATCTGCGTCTGGACGGTGTAAACGCGATGTTGGCCCAATCGGGAATGGATCATGATGCCTTGATCATGCGTAGCGTGCATGGAGACACAGATACGATCAAATCCGAAGTTGCTTTGGTGTTATCGGGAAAGGATCGCTCAACGGGAGTGATCTGCCAGCATTGGTACTTCGCGGACGCTGCACTTGCCGCCCACAAGTCGTTAGGGCTGAACAATACGGGTGACTTGGACATTGTTGTGGTCAATCGACGTGACTCCCGTCTGCCGTCGCACCTTTCGTCTCTACCGTATGTCTGGACCGAGATGGATTTCAGGGAAGGGGCAAGAGTCGCTGCTCAAGCGCTCAAACAACGTATCATCGGAGATCGCATCACGGCAGAACATACGGTACTTCCCGTTAAGTTGATTGAATCGCGGATGGCAGGGCAAAAGGGAGGCGTTTGCGAAATAAACGCTGAAGTCGTCCCAAGCCCGGATGGGGAAATTTTGGAAGACACAGTTCGGCAAAAGAAGAGCAGAACACAATAAGCTCGGCGATCTTGCTGCCGCACAGATGTGTGTGATAGAAAAACCGGAAAAACAGAAAGAAGGAGATCAAAAAGATGAAATATTATATAAATATAGTGCTGGGATTTCTGACAATTGCATTTGGGTTAAATGCGAATGCGGAGATTACCTTAGAGAAGCCATCTGAAGAGTTCGGAACATACAAGTATGAGATGAACAACAAGCCCAGCGCTGAAGACCTCGAGCCCAACGCGACAACTGATTTCGTCGAGGTTCTAGAGGCTGGCAGCAGTACTATCAATGGCGACGGCACGCTCAAGATTGCAACATCCATCGGTACTAAGGCGTATTACAATAGCAACACATCTGCTGGTGGTTGGCGCACATTGGTGCCGACGCTGGCCTCAGGCTATACCCTGGAGATCAGACTCCGCGTCAACAGTCAGTTGGATCCCAACAGCGGGGCGATATATATAAGCTCCGCGGCAAGCGACTCGAATGCGGACTCCATGTTACGCATTGGCTCGACATTCGTAAAATGGGGAAACATTACCCAGACAATATTGCAAAGCGGTGTCAGCAACAGCGATGGCTTCCATATTTTCCGTATCGCAATGGAAGAAGGTCAGACGGCAGGATCGGAGATGTTCACCGTGTGGCGCGATGGCGTACTGTTGAGCACTAATATGACCGACACGCTTACTAGCCACAATGGATTGAATCGCGTACAATTTGGCGACCCATCGGGCGGCAATACTGGCGGAGAAGTGGATATCGATTATTTTCGCTTCACCAAGGGTGCCTATGCTCCTCTGCCGTCAACAATGGAAGAGAAGGCCTCATCGGACTTCGGAACGTATAAGTATGAGATGGACAGCAAGCCTAGCGCTGAAGACCTCGAGCCCAACTCGACAAACGATTTCGGCGAGAGGCTGACCACTGGCGGCAGCAGCACTCTCAATGGCGACGGCACACTCAAGCTTACGTCCCTCAACGCTATCGCAACTTACGAAAGCAACACGCCTGATTGTGCCTGGCGCACATTGGTACCGACGCTGGCCTCAGGCTATACCCTGGAGATCAGGCTTCGCGTCAACAGTCAGTTGGATTCCACATACGGGGTGATGTATATAAGCTCTGCGGCAAGCGACTCGAATGCGGACTCCATGTTACGTATTGGCGCGGATTTCGTCAAGTGGGGAAACACTACCCAGACAATATTGCAAAGCGGCATCAGCAACAGCGATGACTTCCACATTTTCCGTATCGCAATGGAAGAAGGTCAGACGGCAGGATCGGAGATGTTCACCGTGTGGCGCGATGGCGCACTGTTGAGCGCTAATATAACCGACGCGCTTGGCAACGATGGATTGAATCGCGTAGTATTTGGCGACGGAGCGAGCGGCAGTGCCGGCGGAGAAGTGGATATCGACTATTTTCGCTTCACCAAGGGCGCCTATGCTCCGGTTATTCCTTCGGCAGGGACTCTGGTTCTTATTCAGTAGCGTCCCAAAGGACGCATCAGTCTCCGCCCGCAAGCGGGTCTACGCCCTGACAAGTAGGCTGTTAGGATTTTAGGCTGTAGGCTATTAGGTAAGATTGAGATGGGAACTTGAGAAAATTATCAAACGACTTTTTTGAAACACACCGGAGAATTTATGACTGATCAGATCGACAATATGCAGCTTGCGGAACCAGCGAGGCGGGAAGCATTAAGACGGGTTGCGGAACAACTGCGTAACTGGGGATTGAGCATGCCGTCAGTCGACCCATTGGTGATGGATTTCGGGCAGGGGAATTTCGATGGGATCGGACTGGTCGAGTATTGGATCGCCAATGAGGTCACAGTCGGCTATTGCGGTAAGTATCTTTTCTTATTCAACGATCAGCAGTGTCCCTTTCACAGTCACCAGGACAAGCACGAGACGTTCTTCGTCGTCAAGGGCGAAGTGCGCATGGTCGTGGATAGCAAAGAGCAGATTATGAAAGAAGGCGATGTGCTAGCCATGCCAGCGGGGAATGTCCATTCATTCACGGGAATCGGCAACACATTGATCCTGGAACTGTCAACGCCATGCCTGGTAGATGATAATTGCTTTCAGGAACCAGGCATCGCGAAATGGTTGACGCAGGCCAAAAGTGTCGCGACCCGAGATTGTCGATAGTCCCGTAAATATAACACAATGCATGTAATTCACATTCATTGATAAGTCACTAACGCACGGTAGGCTCAAGACCGCCCGCCCGCAGCCGTTCACCCATCCTGCCCAGTTCCGCCATGTTGTCGGGATGACTCTCAAAATTCCACGCCTCATGAACATCGATGCCATCGAAACGGTTGGTGCGCACAACATCCGACCAGAACCGTAACCGTTTGGCAAGAGCGGGCGGATCGTGTGGCATCCATTCTGAAAAGAGGTAGAGACGGGTCTTTCCCTTGCAATACGCCTGATACTCCCTTGCCGCCCAGCCGAAAAGGTCTTCACCTGCCCGGCGTTGAATGTCCTTCTTCATCTTCCAATAGTCATGATTAGGGCTGGCCACGATTTCAAAATCACCCAGCACAAATGCGTCGGCCACACCTTCATCCACCAACTGCTTCCAATGGTTGCTGAATCTAGCCACTACGTTCGTGCTGAAATGGGGGTATACGGTAAACTGCGTGTGTCGCCCAAGCTGCAAACCGATCCAGAGTTCCTTGCCGCGACCGTGGCAGAGCTTGGCCAGTTCGCGGTAGAGCTTCACCATCATGTCGCCTTTCAGATCGTGCCACGCCGCTTTATCGAAGGTCTTTGCCGTGCGGATATCAACGCCATATTTCGCATGGAAAGCATCCACGACCGGTTGGCTGTAACCGTAAAAGTCTTTTTCATGCGTATTGGGCAGGTGACGACAGTGCGCGCTGGTACAACAGTGAATGCCGTCGGCGCCGAAGTTAAGCAGTTCACGCGCCTGCTCCAGACGAAATGCCCGCGCTTCCGGCCAGGCATAATCCGTCAACCCCTTGAAAAAGGTCTTGCCGTCTCTACCGACCCACTGGCAATGCGGATTCTTCTCGAGAAACTTCGATTGGTATCCGGGATAGTAATCATCAAAGATGTCAATCCACGCGATAGCCTTCATGCCCTGCTTGTGCGCTTCACGGATGAAGACTTCTGGCGGGTTGAAGGTCCGGATTACCTCCGCGTAACGCGCTTGCCACGGCCCGCGCTTGGCAATGTAGGCCTCCACATCACGGATGAGAGCGGAAGCAGGGTTCGCCCGCACATCGTCCACGTCAAAGGCATTTACCGGATACGACAGCTTGGTCCGGTAAGGAAGATGTCCCAGACACCCGCAACGCACCAGAAGCGTCTGGCACCCGTTCCGCTTCAACTGCGCCACCAACCTGCTGACATCACCCTCGGTCATCGCATGCTTCCGCATCCAGACCTCGTCGTTGATGTCAACATCGACGATGAGCTCCGGCACCACTTTTGTTTTGGCATTCTGCGCCGGTCCCGCAATAACGCCCGTTGCCATCGTCAGCCAGACCATCCCGAGCTTCATGAAAATAATACGTTGCCTGCTCATATTTGAATCCTTTCCCACTCTCTCAACTTTAGCACTTCAGCACTTCTTCTCGCTCCAACTTCCCCAACTATCACTAAAATCTTAAAGCGACCGACGTTTTTTTATGCTCTGAACAGGGTCCCTAGTTTTTTACCCAGAAGCAAACTGCTACCGGCAATTGTAACAGTCAGGAAAACCATAGCCCAGACTCCGAGTGCCGCGGCTAAATAACGACCTATTCCTACCAGTTGAAAGAGTTCAAAGATTGTTTTGGTTATAGGATAAAACTCCATCTTCTGTGCCAGCATCAGACTATCGGAAACCTCCAGCATGCTGAATGCGAAGCAAAGTAAGACCCCGGCAATCAGATTTGCCATAATCAAGGGCAGTGTTACCCGACGCAAAGTGACAAATGGCGAAGCACCCAGGTTAGCACCAGCCTCTTCCAGCGAGACAGACGTCTGTTGCAAACCGGCCGCCGCAGCCCGGACCATATAGGGCAGGCGACGCACCGCATACGCAATTACCAGAAACAGGGTGGGGTTTTCCCTGATATCCAGGAGATTATGCAACCAGGAAAGAGAGGCCACGGCGGGCAGTGATGAAAGATAACGACTGAGAGAGATATACCCGAAAGCCATCACCAATCCGGGAACCGCCAGAGGGACCATTGAAAGTGAGTCAATAATTCCTCTGCCTTTGATACGGGAGCGTACCACCAGCCAGGCAACCAGCACACCGAAAACCATATTAAAAACAACAGCGAGCGAAGAGAAAATCAAACTGTTTTTAATCGCATTGAGAGTCATGCTGTGTCCCAGAGCTTCTTCATAGTTTACAGTGGAAAAACACTCAGGCAACACCGTTTTATACCAGGAACCCGGTTCAGAGAAGCTTGTTAAAATAACCCCTGTATGCGGAAGCAGAGCCAGCGTGGTCACAATGATAAATGGGAATAAAATCAGAATTCCTTTAAACCCGCGGAGATGCTGCGTATTTTTCATGGTGGTTGCTTTTGACTGCATGGCGTAAGATTTACGCCCAAAGGCAAATCGGCTGATACTATAAAGGGTAACACTTGCTATTAAGACAACCGTTACCAGGGCATAAGGAAAAGGGCTGGCGCTGATCTCCTTGAGGGCGTCATAAACCTGAACCGCAGCGCAACGGGAGTAATTCAGCATTAAAGGAGTGCCCAGCTCCGTGAAACAGGCAATAAAGACCAGAGTACATCCGGCAAAAAGCCCCGGCATCACAAGAGGAAGAGTTATTCTCCTGAAGATTGTTGCCGCCCCGGCACCCAGGTTCTGAGCGGCTTCATCCAAAGCAGGGTCAACATTTGCCAGAGATGCCGAGACATTGAGATATATGATCGGGTAAAATGCCAATGCCTGCAGCAGAATAATGCTGAAGTAGCGGGAGTGTCCAAACCAGTCAACCGGACCGCAACCAAGCAAAGCATTTAAAGCCCCGTAAGGACCCAGAATCTGCATAAAGCCAATTGCGCCTACAAAAGGAGGCAGTACCATGGGAACCAGCAGCAGGGCGGAAAATATTTTCTGCCCGCGAAATGTATATGTATAAGAGAGCCAGGCCAGAGGAATTGCAAAAAGAGAGGCCAGGATTGTTGAACCCAGAGCCAGCTTAAAGCTGTTCCACAAACCCTCGGCGTAAATAGGATTCTTAAAGACTCCGATCAGATACTCAGCGGTAAAATGTCCATCAACATAGAAGCCGCCCCCGATTACGCGCAAAACCGGCCAGACAAGCAGCGTTCCAAAGACCGCTGTTAAAATGCAGAATAATATCCAGGCTGTACTGTTTTTCAGCATAATTTAATATTGTTTACACTAAAGCTGCTTTCCGCCGCAACCAAATTAAGCTCTTGTGATGTGCTTAACCATTTTCCTTACATGCACGGTTGTGTGTAAAGCACCACAGCTTCAGACAACAACGCTTCGCGTTGCATAGAAAAACAAGCTTTCGTTCTTTTCGTACTACTATCATTGATTAATGTTAGATTAGGATATAACGATGATCATGTCAAGCAGAGCATATTTGATGGTAATCATGCTATGCCGCATAGGCTTTTAGGCTGTCGTCTATTAGGTCAAATGTAAATTGTCTTCAAAATGAAACTGTAGGCCGGGTGAGGGCACCCGGCCTACAGTTGCTATCCTACGTAAATAACACGGTTTAACGAAGTGAAACTACACCGGTAAAAAATTCTCATTTCGCTTGTCAAATGGATAAATTTTGCTCATACTTATTTTTGATTTGTATGTAAATTATGTTCATACAGTACTAACCAGACGAGCTGGAACCAAATTGAGCTGATGTGATATGCAAATGTTTTTTTCGTATTGAACACTTGTGTGATATGCACCGCTGGTTTAGGCAACAACGCTACACGTTGCAGAAACTGAGTGATAAGCTACTAGGCCCGATCTGAGACTTCGCTCAGATCAAGTGGCTCCGCTACGCGGAGCAGCTGAAGCGGCGCAAAGTAGGTCGGGCGCTACGAGCCCGATCCCGGGCAGCAACAATTTTCTGGTCGAGCTCATAGCGCTCGACCTACTAGCGACAACATGTTTTAAAGACATTCATATTTGTCTTGCCCTTCGGTGAAGGGCCTAATGCACTAACTGAGGAATATATATGTGTACGTTAAAAAACAAACGGGTTCTTTTCATTCTTACGGGGCTGTTTCTGGTTTGCGGCCTTGATGCCAAAGCAGAGCTCATCGGATATTGGCCTTTGAACGAAACTGCTGGAATAACCGCCACCAACCTGGCTGATGGCGGTACAATCGGGATTCTGACCAATGGTCCGACATGGATATTAAATGATCCACAACGGGGACGCGTTTTAAGTTTTGACGGAGTGGATGATCATGTTATTGCGGGAAGCATTCCTGCACTTGGCGTGACCAGCAAATTCACATGGAGCTTCTGGGCCTATAACCTGCAAGACCCCAACAACAATGTAATACTGGGAAACCGCTATGATGCTGAATCTAAGATCGGCTCGGATTGGATAAAATTTACACCCAGTAAATTTGAATACCAACCTTCCAATGGCAATATTGACTATGTAAATATTCCAAAAAACCAATGGATTCACCATGCGGTTGTGAAGTCGGGCACTAACATCTGCTATTTCCGCAATGGAAGTTATGTTACCAACACAAGCACATCGGCAACCATGCCCATCCGCCCGTTCTATATGGGAGGCGACCGCTTCGGCGAATACTGGCAGGGACGCATCGACGATGTTGCGATCTGGACGGATGCCCTACCCACAAACTCAATTGCCGGCCTGGCAGATGGAACATTAACTCCATTAACCGCACCTGCTTTTCCAGTCGGCATCTTTGACCTGGCCGATACCGTCGGCGGTGGGGATGGGAGTCTCCCCGGTACAGGAGGTGGCGGGGATTTGTCTCCAACACCAGGAACGTACACAACATATCCTGCAAACTCCTATGTCGATGGAACATTCGCTCCTAACACGAATAGCACTGCCATTGTAATAGATGGTGCGGGACACACCTACGATTTTAACGGACAGACCAGCAATGGCAGCTACCCGGCCTGGTACAACGGACTTAACATGGACACAGATCCATCGAACACCAACGGATTGCCCAATTTCACTGGTGACCCAGAGAACCACTCCCTGCTTTCTGGACATGCCAACAAGGGAATTACATTCGATCTGGAAGCCATTCGGAATTCGACAGGGCGAAGCATAGAACATTTCACGGCATATATTGGTGACTCGATACCTAAACAATATGGCACGATCAGTTACTTTGTCTTTGTTGATGGTGTTCTCATAACAAACAGATTCCATATTCGTGATGCTTACGATTTTGTGACCGTTGATGAAGTATTCACTGGACGATACCTGACAATTGCTATCTGCGATTCTAATGATAGTACCAACAGCGATCATGGATTTATCGGAGATCCATTTCTGAGCCTTATTCCATACACAGAACCCGAGCCCCCTTCGGGTACAATTATCATGATCCTGTAAAAGGTTTTTAAATAAAGGCTGATAACTGTACGGCCGGGGATTACGGGCAAGCACCTGATCGTCGGTACTCGAAGAGTAAATGCTCGTTCCCGGCGCATCGGCGGAAAACGTCGGCATCACGCCTTTGGTTTCATCCATCCCGTAGTTTGGCGCCACCCAAACTTCCCGTACCCGTCCACGAACCGGAACCAGCCGTGTTCTAAACAGTTACGACATCTTCGCCGACAGCGCCATCCTTAATCGCCCAAAATCCGAGCGTCGAGTCGTCGGCGAAAACACAGAAAACAAGTCCAGCTGAAAGCAGAACCGAAAATACGTTCTGTCATTATTAAAGGTAACCCAAGCATCCTGCTTGGCTAATTATTGAGGCAAGCAGGATGCTTGCACTACTTTTATTTGCATTAATTCGCTTACAGTAAAAGTTCAACTGAAATGAATCACACCCCTAAAATCCGTCCTTGAAAGCAGGGTTGACTTTAAAGGTTCAATCAAGATATCATTTATTTGTGTGATTGTACTCTCGCCCCTTTGGCGCTGAAAATGATATAAAAGCACGAAAGAATGAAGGCTTATTTTTCTATGCAACGCGAAGCGTTGTTGACTAAAGCTGCGACGTTTAAAACACAACTGAACAATTAAAGACAATGGCAAGACATATCACAAGAGCTTAATTTGGATGCCTTGTCTGCGTGCAACGCACAGGCAGGCGGCTGAAAGCAGCTTTAGATACAAAGAAAATTATTATGTTAAAAAAAAATAGAAAACTCATCGTTGTCACAATATTTGCGACGTTATTAATCACATTTTTTCTGTTTAATTCGCAGAAAACGAAGAATACGCATATTGCGGAAATTAACAAGCAGCTTACAGAGAATACGAAAAGTCGACCATTACCAGCCCCCCTTTCCGGAACTTTGCCTCAAAAACAGGTGAACCTTAAAACCAAAAGTTCTGCCTTAAAGCCCACATTAACTCAAAAAACACTGGAGCCGTTGCGAGCCTCTTTTAAAAGAGTCCATCGCAGTCAAAATCTAAGCTCTCTTCCCAAAGAGAAAAAGATCTTACTTTCCAATCGTGTCATTGCTGTTCCCGATACAAAATCTCTCCCCAAGGCACTCTCTCAAAGCCAACGCCTTACCACGAGAGAGACTATTCCTTATATAGTTCATTTTGGAAGACCAATTACCGCCGAGATGCAGCAGAATTTAAAAAGTGCCGGAGCTCTCTTAAGAGGTTATCTTCCCAATTATGCCTTTTTAACCGAATTATCAGCTAGCTCTCTTCAAAATCTTTCAAACAACCCGGATATTGGCTACATAACGGAATTTCTGCCGGAATATAAGATTCAACCATTTCTTGGCTCTTTAAATAAAACCCAAGTAGCTACCGAGACAGTTCAGCTCTCCATACAAACCCTTGACCCACAGGATACCACTGCGGTTGCATCGCTTATATCGAAAATGGGCGGATCGGTCGATAATGTTATGCAGCTGCCCGAATGGGGTGTTATTAATGCAACACTTGCGCTAAGTGAGATAGCAAATCTCTCTCAACAGGGCGAAGTTCAGTGGATAGAGGAGTTTGTTCCCGTAAAAATGCTGAACGACTTTGCCGCCCAAACATCGCATTTAAATGCAACGACAGCGCAAAACGAGTGGTTTCTCACCGGAAAAGACCAAGTTGTGGGTCATGCAGACACCGGTCTTGATACCGGAGATGATTCGACTGTTTTACCGGATTTCAAAGGACAGGTTATTGCATATTTTGACCTGGCCAATGGTGGCAGTGATGCAGCGGATTATAATGGTCACGGAACCCATACAGCGGGATCAATTTGCGGTAATGGAGCCTCCAGTGAAGGGTTATATAAAGGAATTGCTTATGAAGCAAAACTGGTAACTCAGTGTATAGCTGATAAAGATAGCGGATCTTTCACCGGGTTATCCGATCTTTACAGCATGTATGCGCAGAGCTACTTAAGCGGAGCAAGCATACATTCCGACAGCTGGGGCTCCTCTGTTTATGGAGAGTATGACAGTTTTTCAAGAACCACCGATCTGTTTGCATGGTCACAACCAGATTTTCTGCCGGTTTTCGCGGCAGGTAACTCCGGAACAGACAACAATGACAATGGGATTGTTGATTTAGACAGCATCACCTCCCCAGGCACAGCCAAGAATGTATTAACCGTGGGAGCCTCTGAGAGCGACCGTCCTATTGCAAATGAGGGGTTCCGAGACCGCAAATATTACAATAAATGGCCAAGCTCCTTTGGCGCAAACCCCATTAAAGATGACTATATTTCATTGAGTGCAACCACCTCTCCTTATCTACAAGGCATGGCTGCATATTCCAGTCGCGGTCCAACCGATGACAACCGTATAAAACCTGAGGTCAGCGCCCCGGGAACTGATATTATCTCTACACGCAGCACCATCTCCGGTGCCGGTTGGCTATGGGGCATTCTTCCCTCTAACAATAGCTATTGTTACAGCGGCGGGACCAGCATGTCGACACCGCTGACAGCCGGAAGTGCGGCCCTTATTCGTCAATATCTGGTTGAACGCGCACATATGCCCAAACCATCATCCGCATTGATTAAAGCCGTCATGATTGGCGGTGCCAGTACATTGGCACCCGGACAGTATGGAACCGGGACGGCACAGGAAATTCCTTTCACCTCACCCAACAATGTAGAGGGGTGGGGACAACCCGATATAGTACAATCAATCCATCCCTCTGGTTTGATGATTAAACTGATCGATGATATATCGCCTAATACCGGAGAGACCAATACATACCAGATTACGGTTGAAAAATCGGGATATCCTCTCAATATTGTAATGTCCTGGCTGGATTATCCGGGAACAGCCGGTTCGGCGGTCTCTCTAATTAACGATATTAATCTTAATATTATCACTCCCGGCACCAATACACTCTTCCCTAATAACGGGACGGTAAATGATGACCGCAACACCGTTGAAAGTATTTTAATTAACTCAGCTTCTGCTGGTATTTATACCATCAAGGTCATCGGGCACAATGTTTTGGTCAGCGGAGGTGCCACCGCAATATATATGCGCGGTGCTATTAATGAAACGCCGGTTATTGTTCACGATAATATCCCGTATTATGATTCAACCGAGGCCCCCTACCCCATAGACTTTAAAGTTCAAAGTTTTAACATGCTGACCAACAACGAGTTATCTGTTTTTTACAATACCGGAACAGCAACCGCATTAACCGGTGATTGGCAGTGCGTTTCTGCCTCCTGGGTCAACAATGTCGACTACAGGGCTATGATTCCAAAGTATCCCAAAAATACAATTCTGCACTACTATATTCAGCTGACAAATGATCTTTTTAATGTAACTTTACCTCAAAATGCCACATCGGAGTCTCAGTTTTATTCATTTGCGCTAGGAACCCCCACCCCATTAATTATAAAGGGCAGTCCGACAGAGTCGGGAGTAGTCACTCCTGAATATGGAACAAACTCTGTTCTTTCCGGCCAGAGCTTCACAGCCACAGCCTTTCCTGAGAGCATCTCTGACACAGAGAGAGTTGCATGCAGTGGCTGGGCGGGCAGCGGTGACATTCCTCTTACAGGGAGCACCAATTCAATCACCACCTCAATTGATCAGGAGAGTTCCCTGACATGGAACTGGGAAACACAATATACACTCATCCGCGAAATGTATTTTGAGGATGTCGATACTTCCTTCGATGATGGAAGCGAGTGGCATTGGAAAGATCGGGTGGTGGCTGATCAATCAACATATGATCTTCTAACATTAACACTGGATAATGATTCCGGTCAGCTTTATGCATTCTTCGGCTGGTCTCTGGATGAATCCCGCTGGCCTGATCCCACATCCCCCTCCTTAAATCCATTAAGCGGTCTAGTTATGGAGAGTCCACACTCTCTTAAGGCCAATTATATGCTCTTTTCAACTGATGCGGATGGCGATGGATTGTACGATTGGTGGGAGAGACTCTACTTTGGAGGCACTAACAGCACAAATGAAGCAGTAGATGATTCAGATGGCGATCTATGGACAAACATAGCTGAATCGATGGATAACACCAATCCACATGATGCAGCTAGCGCACCAACACCTCCAACCATTACTGTTAATGCGCTCAATCCATTCCAGAGTGAACATCCGCCCTGGACTGTAAGCGCACAGATAGAAGATAACTTTATACTGATAGAAGCAATTATGGAGTGGCGCGAAAAAGGTGAAACTGCATGGAACAGAACAGCTATGAGCTATCTTGGTGATGGCCTTTTTTCTGCGCAGCTAAATCCACCCTCACATGGCAGTAAAAGGCTGGATTACCGCGTTTATGCCTCTGATTTAATCGGTTATAACGCCCCCTCCTTTGCTTCAATATCCCCTGTCTACAGTGTTATCGGTGATTTCAACGATCCTTGGATGCAGGTTCTGCCGGATAGTCTTGGATTAGAGGAATTATCCACTCAGCCGACGAATTTCCAAGTAACGGTTGAAAATCTAGCAGGAACTGACTTGATCTGGACCGGCATTCTTGTCTCCGCGTCTGAACTTTTTGATACCGCCCATCCGGGGTGGCAGCACTCAGGAACCAATGATAGCTGGACGGTCTCAACCAACCGAAGCTGGAATGGAGAATCAGTCTGGTATTGTGGCGATGACAAACAGCATCAATACCCGAACTCCTGTCACGCCTCCCTGGATACTCCCTCCTTTATTCCCGGGGAGCATGATGTGCTAGTCTTCCGGCAATGGATAAACTTTGAAGAGGATCCTGAACCGAATTACTATTGGGACGGAGCTGTTATTATGATTTCGACCAACAACGGCAGCACATTTACCATCATTGAACCGGAATCAGGATATAACGCCTTTATTGTACCCAATGATGCCTCGCCCTTTGAGGCTGACCAACCCTGTTTTGGAGGAGATGGAGAGGGGTGGGGCAATGTATTGGTCAACCTTGCTCCATATGCCGGATGTGAGGTCAGGATACGTTTTGAATTCGGCTCTGATGGATATGTTACGGATGAAGGCTGGTATGTCGGAGGAGTTACTCTGCTGACCTCTGAAAAATCAACCCCACCGTGGTTTACAGCAACCGGCAGCTGGAGTAGCTTACTGGCAGACCAGTGGCAGGATAAGCTCTCATTTGAGATCAACCCTCTATTAATGCAAACCAATAGCGAACACGTTATCTGTCTGCGATTTGACAGCAATGACCCTGTGGCTGACCCTATTGTTGACTTGACGATTAGACGCGGTTTTGACATCAGTAGCACAACATCCGGGAATGGTCATGTGATTATTGATGATCCTATTATTTTTCGTGATGAAACAGCAACTGTAGCTATTGAAGCTGATTATGGATCTTATATAACCAATGTGACCATCAATGGTATATTGCAGAATGGCGATTATGCTTTCAAGGATACCAGACGACTCTACACCTTCCATCCTGTTACCAATAAGATTGATCTTTTTATCGGTTTTGACCTGCGAACCTGGACTCTTAGCATAAAAAGTGAATTAGGAACACCCACCCCTGCTACAGGGATTTACCCTCTTATACACGGTACAAATATGAGCGCCTCTATTGTGACTCCGATAGCTGATTCAAATCCCATGATACGATACAGCGCAAATACCTATAGATTGATCGGAGCAGATGCAATTACAGAAGAGAGTGGCAAAATTACATTTATGGTGACCAACAACACCTCTTTGACATGGCTATGGACCACCAACTATCAGATGCAAGCCTCTTCACTGGGGTACGGTGTGGTTGTTCCCGAAAGGCAATGGTACGCTGCGGGAACTTATTCCTGTACAACAGGTTATCCATCCAGCTTCTATCATTTCAGCCAATGGCTCGGAGATATTGAGGGAGCATATTTCAGTGGGTTTAACGGAAACATCATTGAGATGCCGATGGACGCTCCCAGATACATCGAGGCTTCTTTTGAAATCAGTTTAACATCGACACACGCTGTTCCAGAATACTGGCTGGCATATTACGGATTTACCGGTAACTTTGATGCTGCGGCCGAGGGAGATCAGGATAACGACAAAATGGAGACCTGGAAAGAGTGGCTCTCTGACACCGACCCAACCAACCCTCTTTCGCTCCTGCAGTTGCACTCACTTCAAATATCCCCCCTTACGGTAGAGGCCTGTTGGATTGGCGGCATACAGCGCACACAGCAGCTACAGATCGCCTCTACGCCCGCAGGCCCTTGGGTTAGCATTTATACCAACCTGCCCCCTACTGCACTTACCAACAGCATACAGCTACCATTTTCCGGCAGTAACCGGTTCTTCAGGGTATTGGTGCCGTAAGTCAGCAATTATATAATGCGATACCGCCCCAAGCACTTTAAATCTCTCGCAGAGGCGCTAAGGACGCAGAGAATTAGCTCTGTGCCTCTCTAATATTATTCACAACTGAAATTTTTGATTTGGGACAATATGTCGCATAACGTATGTTAGGTAGTAATATTCCGCAAAATATGCAGGTCTAATGTTATCGTCTGGTGAAATCACATCGCAGGAACCTACGCATCTTTAAAAGCAAATCGTTTGCGTGTATCCGAGTAAGAGGGGCGGTTAAGTACATCACTTATTGTCTGCTCTTTTCGAGAGTGCTGCAATGTGGCCTTAGAGCGCCCCCCTTCGATTCCTGCACTCTCGCATTTTGGAACTTCAGCACTTCTTCACACACGCCCCTTTTTTATCACAAGAGAAAGTATCGCTATATCTACGGGGTTTACACCGGTAATACGACTTGCTTGGCCCAGATTAACTGGTTTAACAAAATCCAGTTTTTCACGACTTTCATAGCGAATGGACGGTATTTTCCAATAATCGATCCAATCCGGTATGATAATATGCTCCTCTCTAAGAGCCCTGTCTGCCGCTATCTTTTCACGGGCAATATATCCCTGATATTTAACCCGTATTTGAACCTGATCAATCACTTCCTGTGGGATATTTTTATTCTTATCTGAGAGATCCGTGTACTTGATATCAGGACGACACAACAGTTTATATAACGTCACGCCTTTATCCCTGACAGATTCTAAGCGCGCGATTTCATCCGTAACAAGTTTTTCGAAGAATTTCGTTTGGTTTATAGCCGATTCATGCGACACGCCCAGATACTCAGCTGCAGCCAGCAAACGATAGCGGGCATTATCCTGACGTAATATCAGGCGTCGCTCTGCGCGCGAAGTAAACATGCGATATGGTTCATTGGTTCCTTTAGTGACAAGATCGTCAATCAGGACACCTATATAGGCTTCCTGACGACTCAACACCAATGGTTTACGACCGAGCACCTTAATAGCGGCGTTAGCACCGGCCATAAAACCCTGCACGGCAGCCTCCTCATAGCCCGTGGTTCCATTAACCTGTCCGGCAAAAAATAAAGAATTGATCCGTTTACTTTCAAGCGTATGCCGTAATTCCCTGGAATCAATAGAATCATACTCAATTGCATAGCCATAGAGGGCAAATGTAGCCTTTTCGAGGCCCTCTACGCTATGCACCATTTCATCCTGCACATCACGAGGCAGCGAATTGGATAAACCATTTGGATATATCCAATCCGGATCTTTGCCTTCAGGCTCTAAAAAAACATGATGCCGCTCTGCTTCTGCAAATTTGACTATCTTGTCCTCGATTGAGGGGCAGTAGCGAACGCCTGTGCCGGTGATTGATCCTCCATAGAGGGCGCTGTTATTAAGATTATCACGGATGATTTGATGGGTCTTAGGGTTTGTATGCGTCAGATAGCAGGGAATTTGTTCTTGAGAGAGGTTAAAGCCGTTAAAGAGGGATGAATGATTGAAGCCAGCGTTCTTTGACGGCCCCGATGACGTTATAGCCCCGGAATTGTTCCACGTGGAACAATTTTCTCTATCAGACGCAAGCAACGATGTATTGCAATCTCCCTTGCTCTGGTTATTATTATTAGCTATTTCTATGTATTTTTTGCCTTCTTTTTTCCTCTTGCCCGCCTCCGTTTGTTCCACGTGGAACATTTTAGCCTGCATAGAGAAAAACGGCGGCGGAATTTCGCCCGGCTGAACAACAGTTTTACTCCAATCAACGCTATCTGCATGTAATCGAGGAGGGGTTCCTGTTTTAAGTCGTATCAGATTAAACCCTATCCTCTCAAGGGACGCAGAGAGATCATTTGAGGCAGGGCGTCTATCGCCTGCACTCTCCTCTACCTCTTTTCCTATAAAAGTGCGTCCTCTCAACGCTGTTCCTGTTGTCAGGACAACAGTTTTGGCCTCAAGCTGACCAGCTTTTGCACATATCAAACCTTTAATAGCACCATCACTGACAACCAGATCAACACATTGATCCTCTATCACCTCTAAATTTATCTGTCCTTTGACAACCTGCTGCATACGCTTGGTGTACATTTCCTTGTCACATTGCACCCTTGTAGCCCAAACAGCAGGTCCTCTGCTTACATTAAGTGTGCGAAACTGTATGCCACAGATGTCGGTATTTAAACCCATCTCGCCTCCCAGGGCATCCAATTCATAAACCAGGTGGGATTTAGCGAGTCCTCCTATAGAAGGGTTGCAGGGCATAATGGCCAATGCAGAAATTTTGCTAGTTACCAACAGTGTTGAACAACCCATTCTCGCAGATACCAATGCGGCTTCAACCCCAGCATGTCCTCCGCCAACCACAGCGACATCCCATATTTCTGTTCTTTTATTCATAAATAACTTTCTCTCTTTTATGGGTATTATTATACCATCTAATGCTGTTTTCAGCCGCAACCAAAATTAAGCTCTTGTAATGTGCAAACCCAGCCACTCAAAATGTCCTGTTGTGTAATAAACACCCGCCTGTCCGAGCTTTCCTGTAGTCAGCCCTGTCGAACTCTCGAAGTTACAGCTTTAGTAGATATTCTCTCAACTCCTGCAATAGAAAATAAGAAGTTGAAAGCAGCAACTTGAGCTAGTAGTCTGTAGCTGGTAGCAAATACAGCAGAGCAAACTACAAGCTACTGACTACTGGCTACAAGCTGGGTTGCGGGCGAAGCCCGCATTAGTTGATAACGCACTTTCTGGTATCAATTTATAACTCTTATTAACAATTAATGATCAGGGCTGTTCATTCATTTAAAATTATTCGACGTAATTCACTTTTTACGTAAGCTGTTTAATTCAAGCAAGTTATGTTAATTATCAAATGCCCTATTTATTATTTTAAAGAATTTTATAAAATGATCACCAAGTTATCAACAGTTAATTAACAAAAAACCCCGGGATTTAAAAAAATCCGGGGTCATCAAAATATTATTTAAAGAGCACTCTTTTTTACTCAGCCTTAGGTGCCTCATCTTCTGCAACAACATCAGCTTCTTCAGTACTTTCAGCTTCAGGAACAGGATCAGCGACAGGTGCTACAGGCGGAGCCTCAGTGGACTCTGTTGATACTATCTCAGCATCGATAATATCATCGCCCTCCTTCATTTGCTGATAAGCACATACATAAAGAACCGCAGCAAAAGGAGCAGTAAAGAGTGCTCCAATGCCGCAGGCAAGACTTCCCAAGCCTCCAATCAATCCAGCAATGATACCCAAAAGAATCGGCATTAACATCTTACCCGACATCACACCCTGGATTATTTTTTTGAAAGCATCCACAGCATTTAAATCTTCATAAGCAACATACATCAGTGAAAACATCAACAGCGGAGAGATAACCAAAGTAGCAAGCTGTCCTATTATTGGTACGACCGAAGCAATCATGGCAACCACAATAAATATCAGCATGCAAACTAATGCGGCACCAAATTTATCCATCCCCTTAAAAACATCTCCAACCGAAGGCTTATCCGGATCACTCTTTAGCAAGCGGCTAATAATTAAAAACATTCCCACAGTGAGGGGGCCTGCCAAAATTCCTATTGTAAAAATTGATACCAAGCCTACGACAAGATTGGCCAATATCAACAAACCCATATTGGATTTATAAATAGCCCAGCCGTCATTAAAACATTTACCAATATCCAACTCTTTACTCATATAGCACCTCAATAACAAATTACAAAAAATAACAGCTTGAACTTAGCATTAATAATTTTATTTGCCAACACAAAATTTGCCGAAAATATTGTCCAGAATATCATCTGAGTATATTCTTCCTGTTATACGACCTAAAGCCTCAGAACCCTCTCTCAGATAATTCGCGGCAATAACAATATCCGCCAGATCTGATTTCAAAAGCTGCAGGACCTCAGAGAGTACATTCTGAGTTGTTCTTAGTTCTTCCATATGTCTTTGCGCAATAACTGGTTGTGTCTGAAAATCATCCGTAATTCCAAGATGGTTTTTCATTGTTTGCTTGAGATAATCAAGCCCATCTCCGTTTAACGCGGAGATGTTGACAACTGGAATGTTAGCAGGTAAATCAAGCACCTGCATCTGCACTAAATCGCTCTTATTATAAACGAGTATTAACTTATTTTTATTGAAAAATTGAATAATAGAGTCAATTTTCTGTTGATCCATCTCATGCCTGTCAATAATGAGCAGATTTAGATCTGCCTGATCTATTAATGCATGAGCTCTTTTAATTCCTTCACATTCAATTGCATTATCTGAATCTCTTAATCCGGCCGTATCTACCAGACGTGCAGGTATACCACTCAAAGAATATGATTCCTCAATAATATCGCGTGTTGTTCCCGGTGTATTATGTACAATAGCCCGGTTACGTTGCAGCAGCGCATTCAGCAGAGATGATTTACCGGCATTAGGGGCACCACTTAAAACAATCAGCACACCCTGACGCAGGAGTTCGCCTTCCCGCCAGGAACTTATCATATCATCAATAAAAAATTTTAAAGCATCAATTCTCTGCACTGTTTTTAAGACAAAATTATTGGCAATATCTCCTTCATCAAAATCAAGTACATGTTCCAGATCTGAAGATATATCAACTATCTGATCATACATAAGGTGAATCTTATTGCCCAGCGCTCCATCCAGCTGGCATTTGGCAACTGCAGCGGCTCGCTCTGTTTGAGACTGGATTAAATCACAAACTGCTTCCGCCTGTGTTAAATCCATATTTCCATTCAAAAATGAACGCTTTGTAAATTCTCCAGGAGCCGCCAGCTGTGCTCCTGCTTTCAATACCGCATCTAGTAAGCGCTGTGCAGGTATAACCCCACCATGGCCCTGTATTTCAACGGTATCTTCACCTGTATAACTTTTAGGTCCATGAAAAACAAGAATCAAAGCATCATCTATAGTTTCTCTTGTTTCACAATCATAAATAGTTGAATAAAAGAAGGTTCCATTTTTTCTTTCAGAAACGGAGTCCATCTTGTCGCTTAAAACTCTATCTATAACGCTAAAGACATTTGGTCCGGAGATACGAACAACACATATACCACCATAACCAACGGGTGTCGCTATGGCTGCTATCGGTTTTTCAAACATATCTGATTGGGGCTTATTCATTGCCTTTATAATAAACTACGAATGACACGAATGACACGAATAAAAGTTTTTTTAATTGCCTCTTCCGCTAAATCTATGGGTAAGATATGGTGTTGCGGATCACGGGATGTCGTGGGTTCCGGGAGTCTTTTGCGTAATTTCTCTCTTGTGATGGTATAGAATTATCTCGTAACAAGATATTCTGGGCGTAAATTAAGAGATATTTGCGTGTACGAGTAGGTGTAAAAGTAAGGAATTCGATGAAAAGATCACTATTTGACCATG
>JAQIBS010000075.1 GCA_027858965.1 Kiritimatiellia bacterium | reverse complement strand
TGGCAACCCCTTGCGGTTTGAAATTCAGAAACTTCTTCACCCATCGTGATCGCCATAGACTGAAAGGCGACGGCTGGTTGGGTGAAGCTCATAAAATGAACAAATTCCTTATTAACAATCACTTAATTCAGTTTCTGAATTTCAAATGCCGTAAATAGGTTAAAATCTGTTCAAATAAATATCAGAGATAAAGATAACATCCCTCCTGTTTATTGACTACCCACGTTTGCGCAATATATTTTGCCGTTTTGCGCATTCCGCGTATGCGCAAAATTGAAATTTTTTCTGCGTAATCGGAGGTATCCGATTGAATGCAATTTTAGTATTATCAAAGCATGCAAAAAGAGGAATTGAAAAAAATGGTGCTCGACGCTATCGAGGCCAACAAGGCGCGGATTATCGCATTGGGAAATGAGTTGCTAAATACCCCTGAAACCGCCTTTAAGGAAATTAAGAGCTCGGCCATCATCAAGCGCGAGCTGACCTCGCTTGGATTACCATGCCGTGAGGGTCTGGCCATCACAGGACTGCGTGCCGATTTGCAGACAGGGCGCGACGGACCGACCATCGCTATTCTAGGGGAACTTGACGCAATCCGGGTACCCTCACACCCCTTTGCCGACAACGTCACTGGGGCCGCACATGCATGCGGCCATCACGCGCAGGGCACGGCGATGATTGGCGCGGCAATCGGCCTCTCCGCAGCCGGAGTGAAGGAAAGCCTCTCGGGCAACGTTGCTTTCATCGCTGTCCCCGCCGAAGAAGCCCAACCAGCCGAATACTACGCCGACTTTCTCAGGGAGGGGCGTCTGCGTGCGACCAGCGGCAAAGCACAGCTCATCCTGGAGGGCGTTTTTGACGACGTGTGTGCCGCGATGCTGATCCACGTTTCAACCGCGCATGGCATCGCGGCGGGTTACAATGGTCTTGTATCCAGAGAATTCACTTTCCACGGCAAAGCCGCGCATGCCGGCCTCTGCCCTGAGAATGGGGTCAATGCCCTCAGCATGCTGCGCTGCGCCATGGCGATGATGGATGCCCAGCGCGAAAATCAGAACCCCGCCGACCATATACGCATCCATGGCATCATCAACCAGGGCGGTTTAGCGGAGAATATCATTCCTGAAAAAGCTGTGCTTTCACTTCTGGTCCGCGCCAAAACCATCGACGCATTGGAAGATGCCGCTGCCATGACCGAGCGCTGCGCCAAAGGCGCCGCCCTTGCTTTTGGAGGCAAGGTCTCCATCGCCACCACCCCCGGCTATCTGCCCATGCATCAATCGCCAGCACTCACGGCCATTCACAAGGCCAACTTTGCACGCATCGCACCCGACATTCCTTTCGCCGACCAGCCGCACCGCGGTTCCTCAACCGACATGGGAGATCTCAGCACTATTATTTCCGCAATCCACCCCAACAGCGCGGGTGCCAGCGGCACTCAACACGGATCGGATTTCATCATTACCGATCCCGAAGCCGCTTACGTCACCTCTGCCAAACTGCTTGCCATGAACACCATTGACCTTCTTTACGGCAACGGCGATGCCGCCCGAGCGCTCTCCATCGAAAAACCAGTTCTGACCCGCGAGGCATACCGCCAAAGATGGCAGTGAGAAGTTCATTAGTGCGTTAGTTCGTTAGTGCATTAGTCAACAACGCTTTGCGTTGCATCTAAACTGTAGCAGAAAATTAAACTTCCAGAAGACCCAGCGGAAAGTGTTGCTGACTTCCGTATACATCCACGTCACCGGGCGAGCCAGAGGAGATAGAACGCGGCAGAACAACCTTGATTGTCAGGATGCGTTTAAAGGGTTTAACGGCGACATCCTCAGGCGCAACGCGGTAGAGAGCGGCGACGCGGGCTGCAGTCAGATTAGGCGCATGCAGAGCGCGTTCGTAATCTACCTCTGTGCGGAACATCAGATCAATGGTCATCCGAAAGGGGCCTGCATTTTTACTGCGGCATATCAAAGCAAGGTCGTACAGGGTCATCAACCACCTCCCACAGTAAGGAGTTCGACAGGAAAGGAAATATCCATACCCTCGGTGTTCATTAGATGATATAGCGAAAACTGGTATACCGCTCCGCCCTGAAAATCAGATGGAGAGAATGGAAAAGCGAGATTGCCGGCGGTTGCCTTACGGTTGGGAAAGGCCTGATGCAAAGCACTGGAACGAGCCAGCCCGATCACCGTGTCCGCCAGCTCCTGCGTCGGAGCGACCGCCTCAATAACAAGGCAGGCTTCACGGGGCAGCGACGATGGCAACGGCTCATTCCCGCCTGTCACCCCATCAATGCCGTAACGAAGAAACCGCAGGCTGTACTCCCCGTGTTTGAGCGCCCCATTGATATTCTGAGCGACCACCTCGCGGACTCCCTTCTCGATCGCGTCAAGCGAGGCAACCGCCACCGGGTCACGAACACCCGCAAGCGTGATAGCGCGAAAACCGCAAAGGCGTGCCCCCTCCAGCTTCAAAGTCTGCTTTGGAGTCGGTACAAGCACCGTACCTTTCACCTCAACCGCACGCTCCCCCACCTGCGTAAACACGGACGATCTCATGTCAATTTTACCCTCCGGCTCATAAAAACACTCTGGATCAGGCTGCTCGTATAGAGAGTGGGCGGCGACCGATTCGGGGGTACAACAACGCAGGGGGTTGGGCGGTTCGACAATAAATCCGTCGTGACGCAAGGTCACAACCAGAGAATCGTTTGCCCCGACCGGACGAGCACACAATGCACCGCATTCGGCTATTTTAGCGGCATGCAGGGCAAGACCCGCAGGGAACCCACGCTGAATAGGCAAAGCCGCAAAAATAGCGGTGTCGCAACAACGCCCTGCTAAAATGACATCCGCACCTGTATCAAGAGCATTAATAATTGGATCCGTGCCGAACTGGGCAACCGGATGGCACAGGTCGCTGATGCGGGAAACATCAAAAGCACCCGCGCCACCACAGGGCTGAAGACGGTCATCCGCAGCTGCGCGGGTGATGAAGCTCTTATCCAGGTCAGAGTAGATAACCGCAACCTTAAAAGATAGGTGTTGATCCCTGGCAATCTCCCGAAGAATAGCGAGTACACTTTCGACGTGCGGGCGGGCACCTGATCCGCCCGCACTTCCTATAATGAGCGGTATCTTCCTATCAAGCGCAGGTTTCAGAACCAACGAAAGGTCGCGCTTGACTAGAAGCGGCTTGACGAAACCTTTGCCACTGCCAAGATAGTACGGTCCGGGGTCAGTCGAGCCGGCATCTACACCGATAAAATCAAGCTGGCCCCTGAAAGCATTGGCGAGACTTTCCGATGCATAACCATAACCCAGCATCCCGCAGAGAGAAAGATAACAGATTTCGTCATTCATCGGCGTTAACCCCTGTGTAATCGTATCCGACAGGAATGCCGAGAGTGCGCTCGACTTCAGGAAGCGCCTTTTCCACATCCGCGTTAAGTTTCTCAAAATAGTTGTGCCCCTGCGCATCAATCGCGACAAAGAAGGGACCGAAGCGTTCCACTTCAAATACCCATGTTGCCTCGGTCTTGCCAAGTTCCTCAAGGAAGTGTACGCCATGAATTTTTTTAATCTGGCTGCGTAAAGCATTTCCGGAAACGCCGATTTTGGAGAGGTAAACGCCACCGACATCACGGAGAGCCTCGGCGGTGCGATGCCCCATCGTGGTTTTACCGATGAGAACGCGGATGTTAAACTTGCGCACCACGTCGGCACCATAACGCTCGAAGCGGATGGAGGAGGTCGGCTCGCAACTGACAACTTCCCAGGAACCGTCCTTCTTTTGCCGCATCACAGGACCAACGTGGAAGAAACAGTTGAGAGCGCTATACTCAATCGGTGGAAAGATGTTATCCTCAATGGCGCGAATGTGAAAGCGGCTTCGTCCGGTAAAGAGAAGACCGCTGACAGTGACTTGCTCACCGAGAGTGAGATCCCGCGCTGCGGCGGCTGACAAGGGAAGCTTAATGTCTTTCATTAGATTTCCCCCGTAAAGGTTGCATGGCCCGATCCATCAAGAATTGCCTTCCATCGTCTTCCAACAAGGCACTGGGCGTTGAATGCAACTGGTAACGCGGCAGTATGTGTAGCGGCTGTTGCGATGTGTACGGCGAGAACAGCGTTGACACCGCGTGCTCCCATGGGACCAATACCGAGACTGCGGGCCGCATTTGTCAGCTCATCCTCAAGCACGGCAAGGGCAGGGTCGGAGTGATGAAAGCCGACACGGCGTAGCAATGCGGCCTTTTTTGCCAGCGCCATACATAGGTCAGCGGTGCCACCAACGCCGACACCGATAATTGCAGGCGGGCAGATTTTTCCCGCATAACAGGCATCCCGGATACATTCAACGACAAACTTCTTCACACCCGCCACACCATCGGCAGGAAAAAGCATCCGGTAGAAAGTGCCGAAGATTTCTGAACCACCGCCCTTAGGCGCAGCAATGACCTCCAGACCATCACCGTCGCCCTCGAAAACAAGTTCGACCTTCGGCATTCCGTTTCCCACATTATCGCCCGGATTAGCACGCGTAAAAGGGTCTACCATTGTCGGACGCAACAGACAGTCAGCAGTGGCACGGGCGGTCGCTCGCGCTGCGCATTCATTAACAGCACCAAATCCGTCCTCAATCCGCGTCTGCGCGCCCGCCTTGACAAAAAACATTGGAAACCCGGTATCCGCACAGACAAGACCTTCGCCCTTTGCAGCGAGATCAGCGTTGTCCAGACTGACCTGGAGATGCTGCCGGGCCAGCGGCTCGGTTTCTTCTTCAAGCACACGCTCGAGCGCAGCGCGGACATCCGGCGGCATATTCGTAGCTGCGAGAGCCATTGCGCGGTACATCGCCTCTTCAAGATGGGGTTTTGTTATCATAGATTGTGTAACATTCCTTAAAATTTATTGTTCTTTCTAAAAACTTGTTTGTTTGACAACTCGCGGGCATATACCGCTCATAGAGCGGTCACTACAGTTTAGAGCGCCAACGGCGCTGTCACTTCACTTTAGACCTCACAATGCATATTGCGGAATCTTGAGCGTTTCGCCGTCCTTCATGGCCGACTGATGAGCGATGATACCTGGAACCGTGGTGTTGAGGGCACAGGCCACATCCACTCGCGGCTGACGCTTGAGAAGGATAGCGTTAATGAAATCGTCGGTCAGATACCCGTGCGCTCCTCCATGCCCACCGGAGGGCATGCCGGGTGGCAGAGGCGGCTTTGCAATGTTGACTTTGGTAATATCCACCTTACCGCTGTACCGGCTGACAAATGAAGCCTTCTGTCCATACACCCGCCCCTGCTCCCCGCTGATGCCAGGCATGTCCCATCCGACCACCATCCGCGACATCCCACCCTCGCTGGTGCGGAAAAGTGCAACCTCAGTGCCGTAGGGATTTTTGTAGACGTTCTTCGCCGGATCGCGCCGCGGTTGAATGCTGGCCATGCCCATACAGGAGACAGAGGTAAACGACCCCTGGGTTACGCAGGTATAATAGGCATTGCTGTGGGTCGGATACCACTGCGGCGGTAGCCCGTTACGCCAGTTCTTATATGATCCGGGTATTTTTACCGGATCTCCGTAATGATAGTACTCGCCTTCAGAGTACATCAGCTTGCCGAATCCCCCCGCCTTATAAATCTGATGCATGGCATAATTATCCGCATGAAAAGCCGAGGTTTCAAACAATGCGTAAATTAATCCGGTCTTCTTTACGGTCGCCAACAGTTCGTCCGCCAGTTCCAACTGATCATCACCAAAAACGGCAGGCACGGCTGAACACATGTGCAGACCACGCTTCAACCCTGCGATACAAAGTCGCGCATGACTCGGCGCATCGGTCGCAATAAAGACCGCTTCGATCTCTTTGTCCTTCTCAAACATCTCTTCACAGGAAGCATAGGTTTTCTTTGCTCCGACAATCTTTGCTAGCTTTGCACATCGATCGGGAAAGAGGTCGCTGGCTGCCACCACCTCCACATTCGGGTGGTTCTGAAATCCGAAATGTGCCCCGAACTGACAAAGTCCGTAGCCGACGATACCAACCTTGATTTTCCGGTCTGAGACCGGCTTCCACGCGGCTTTGCTGACCTTGCCTGCGTCGGTCTCGTTAAAGCCCTGGATTGCGGGAGGCTTCTCTGCGGCATGGGCGGCGGAGAGGCCAGCCGTTACGAGTCCGCCAGCGATGAAAGCGCGACGGGAAAAATCTGTACTGTTGTTCATTGAGTTTGTCCTTTATCTAGTTTGTAAGTTCGTTATCAATGGATTGAAAAACCTTAACTACCTGATGGTGATGATAAGACCCTTGGGAGCGCGGACATAGTCTGCCGCTTTGACGAGGGCGTTCCACTCCGTTTCGTTGGCGGTGGTCCAACCGACTGCATAAGCCACCTCCCACGTCACACCGGAATCCTTCATATCCACATCGTAGATCTCTGAGAAGAGCACCATGGCGGAGAGCGTCTGACCGAGCGGTCCGGCATGGATAAGATCAGCGTTGTAGAGATCCGTATCGAAATCGAGCCTACCGAAAGCCTCACCGACATTCGCCATGGCTGCGGCGTCTCGGCCATATACGTCTTTGAGGACAGCTTGGACAGCCGCGTAGTTTGCGCGTGTTTCCTCTTCCATCACCGCGGGCGAGGCCATACGGTCGGGATAAAAGGCTGGAAAACCTTCGGCGAGCGGCCAGGTTTCGTAGAGGATGGTTTTGGAGTTGCCTCCGGCGGACGCTGACCGGACGCGGTCAACAAGTACAATGGAATCTGGAATGAAGCCCTCTGCAGGTAACGGGCGATAAGGATAGTAAACGTAAGCAGGCGGACTGCTGGTTATGGCAGAGCAGGCCTCGATAGGATAACCCTGCAGCACAACATAGTCCCACCTGCCGGTTCCGGTGATGTGATCGACACTCTGCTCGGGCGCGGCGGCAAGCCTGTTGGTATGCCAGGCGACAGGCATGCCCTCACCGATCTGAGTATAACAATAAGGACGCTCATACCCTGCGAGTTCGGCCAGCTCAGCGACCTTTCCTGGAATGTCACCCATGGAAGTGAAAGAGTTGCCATACCAGAGGATGTTGGGAGAGAGGTGTTCCACGACACCCTCAATTTTGAATGCAAGCAGGTAGAACGCTTCGCCCACGGTATCGTTTTCATCGGAAATTTCAAGGGTGATGCCACCATCCGCATCAGCCACAATATCTGGCACGGTGGCGACGTTCGTTGAGTTGAATCTAGTGATCAGCGTGTCAGACCGCGTGTTGGCACCGATGGCACGGTAGAGCGTCGTGCATGAATACGCTGAATCAACATTGCGGGATCCGACAAAGGTAAAGGCATAGGCGTTGCCCGGCGTAAGGCCCGTCACGCGAGCAACAACCTTGGTCAGGTCGCCAACACCCGGAACTCCCATCGAGGTGCCGCCGTAGTATTGCCTGTTTGTCGCTGACCCGAGGCGGGCCGCATTGAACTCGGCGGCGGCACCCGTGAGGGTTGCGCTGGCCGCGCCACCGAGGGCCGCAGTAAGAAAAGGCTCAGTCACCGTCACGTTGACGGGGGTACCGCGTCCATCCGCCGCAATGAGTCCGCTCAGAGTGTTAGCCCCACCAAAGTCCACCATATTCCAGGCGATGTCGGAGACCTCTGAACTGCCGTAGGTATCGATATAGAGGGTGGTGGGATAACCCCCTGTACTTCGCGCGAAGACAGCACGGAGGGGCATCGGCTCCTGCGGAGAGATGTCCAGTAAATTTGTGGTGGTATTGTCGTCGCCAAATTGTAATATTAAATGCGACAAACATATGGACAAAAAAAATGTTCCATGTGACGATAAACCCTCAACAAAAATCGTTCAAAAAATTGCAGAAAGGAAAAAGTAACATGGAA
>JAQIBS010000060.1 GCA_027858965.1 Kiritimatiellia bacterium | reverse complement strand
CAGGAGATGTGCTGTCTGGAACTCTTCAGAGAACAGGGCCTTGCCGGGATGAAGGCCTATTGGGATCGTATTGCGGTGGAAGAAAACTGTGATCTTTCATGTGATCTCTATCCTGACCGATTGGAGATCACAATGCGCCGCTGTCCAAGTCTGACCAAAGCGAAGGATAACGATGCCGATGCCTTTGAGCGCTATTGCGATCATTGTCCCGGCTGGGTAATTCCATTGCTGGAGAAGGCCGGTTATTGCTGTGAGTTTGATATAATTGATCGGAATCTGCCACAGTGTCGCATCAATATCTATCCCGCAGATTCGGGACGGCAATCACGTGTGCTGGTTAGTGGGTGTGCATAAGTTCAGACGTTTTGTTGGATGTTTAACAAGTTATGCCTGAACTTAGGGCGGAACGCCCGTAGGTCTGGCAATAGTGAATCGCCCTTTTAAGCAAAATGCCCCTTCTATCAAGCAAATCATGTCGAAAGAAAAACTCGCGCAGTCGCCTGCCCTGAGTCTGTCGAAGGGAGCACTAACTGTTTTCTTGGCGCCAGGCGCTCGGCGTAACGCCGGTAGCACGTCTGAAATGTGAAGCGAAGTGCTGTGATGAGCAGAACCCCAGATCCTGTGCTATGCGTGTGATAGAAAGCGATGTGTTTTTCAGACGGACCTTGGCTTGATCAAGTCGACATTTAATGAGGAACTGATGGGGAGGAAGGCCGGTTATGCGTTTGAACTGGTTGATAAAATGCGAAGGCGACAATGCGGCTTGGTATGCAAGGGAGTCAACGTTGTAGTGCTTTTCCGGTGTTTTGTGCATCGCCTCTATGATTGTGTTGATACGATCTGGATGCGAAGGTAGCGGTTTTGGAAGAAAGGTTTCCAGTAGACTGGTTATGAGTTTCATGCAGGTCACTGTCATGGAGATCGTGCGGTATCGACCTTGTAAGTTTTCGTAAGATCGGAATAGCTCGATAAAAGCATGTTTGATTGAGCTGGAGTTTGTCGTTAAATGCACGGGAAGCTGAAGAAGTTTATTGCGGATTTCGTTGCTTTCCGCCTTAGTGAAACGGAGAAAACGTTTTTTTGGATTTTCGGTCCGCAACATAATGACATACAGTATGGTTCCTTTCGGATAATCCAGCATACGGTGAGCATCTTCAGGATTATTGAGAAAAATATCTCCTGCGACTATGGTTTGCTGAACGTTGTTTGTCTCGTGGACAAAATAACCGCGTAAGCAGAGTCCAATCTCGAAACAACCCTTATGGTTGTGCGGTGCGATCGGAGGTTTACGATATGTATACCGGATAAACGAAAGCACCGGGATATCCGGAATGCCGATCTTTGTAAGATCCAAAACCTTGCAGTCCGGTGAATCGGAATATTGGGGTTTTGAATTCATTATAGGCATGTTGCTTTTCCTTTCTGCTTTAATCATAGTTTAACACATTTGATTCCGGTGGTATATATCGGAGTGGTCATAAAAATAGAATTGCATTAACATGACTGCTTTCTTTACAAGAGCTGTTATAATTTGTTTATTAATTAAAACAGATCTCAAAGGGTCTGGGATATAAAAGGAGTTGAATATGAAAATGGAACGTATGTTGTATTTAATGATTGGAATCATTGGTTTAACACTGACCGCAGATCTTACGACTGCAGCGGAATATACCTGGAACGGTGGTGGTGGCGCGGACACCAACTGGACCACCTCGGCCAACTGGGGTGGCTCCGGATATCCGCATGTATCAGGTGATATCGCCGTTGTTTCGGCAGGTGATACCATTGCTCTGGATGCCAGTGTGACGCTCGGACGTATTTATATGAACAGTGCGACTGCCAAAACCGTAACTGTTGCTGAGACGGGAGCGGCAGATATTACTGTGGGTGGACAATCGATACCGATTCAGGGTTTTTATTCAGGTGCTGACAACTGGCTGGTGTTGCAACCGGACATCGCAGCCTCGGGACGTGTCGATTTTCAGGGCACTGGGACCCTCGAATTTCAGGGGGCAGTTACAATTCCCGGCGGGGGATACCTTTATGTGCAGCATGAAGGAAAAACGGTTTTTTCGGGTGATTCTTCGTTGTCCATGGCCAGTGGCATTGCTGGTATAGGTCTATTGTCGACAGAGACACAGGTGATCCTGACCAACACGGCTTCATGGGTTGTCAATGAGCTCCAAACGGGAGTGTCTAGTGCCCGGACCGGTCCGGTTGTGTTTTCCCAGGATGGTGACGGCACCTCAGTACAGGCGGAAATAATTACGCTTGGATTTGGGGGAACGCAGAATGGCTATAGCGACACTTACTATCTGCGCAAAGGATTTCTATCGGCTGGATCAATTGTCGTGGGAAAAAACATCCCTGGTGTATTTGAGATGACCGGCGGAACATTTCTGTTGCGTGGCGGTGATATCACTACCGAATCCACTCTTTCGAGCTGTGAGTTTCGGCTTGGCGGCGGTATGCTACAGGTCTCCAATCCGATCAGCGGGGTATTTTCTTATGGCCGTATTCCGATGAAAATCAGTGGTGCGCCAACGCTGGAGATAGTTGGTTCCAGTCGGCTGTATCAGCTAGCAAGTGTATCCGGTTCCGCTGATCTGACCAAAGCAGGTACTGGGCCATTGGTTATTGATACAGGAACAACCAATACAATTTCGGGCAGTCTTCTGATTAGCAGCGGCAATACACAGCTGAATCCGGATGCAATGATTGAGAGTTACGACGGTTCGACCAATGCATGGGCCGTGACTATCAGAGATGGTGGGTTGTTAGCACTTGCGCATGATACGTCAATCATCACACAGCCGCTTGATCTTAATATTGAATCCGGGGGCAGAGTGTATTTTGCTAATCCTGGCGGCGGCAGCGAAAACCGTAATATCATTGTTGCCCGCACATTCGTTGTCAATGGCGTTACCAAGACCATGGGGCGATACATGAAGCCTCAGCTGACCGGGGTGATAGACGGCGCTGGATACGGTGCGATTGTCGTGCCTGCCACTTGGACAGGCGCCGCCGGAGATGGCAAATGGAGTACCGGCGCGAACTGGTCGACGGGAGTGTACCCCACCGGGGATAACGGTGTGGCGGATCTTTCGCTGGCAACCGGTCCCATTACACTTGATACGGATGTCCGGTTGACCTGCCTGATTTACAACCCGCAGGGGGCTGAACGCGAGTTGACCCTCACTGGCAGTAATGCGATTGAATTCTGGCCGGTGACGACATCACCCAATTTGTTTGTCGGTCCCGGACGTAAACTGATTCTGGATGTCCCGGTAACCCTGCCGTCCAACGAGAATTATAATGGGTTGATCTATGGCGATGGAACGGTTGTCTTTAACAAGTCGATTCCTGTCAGACTTTCAAACCCCGTTTTAGCAGTTTATGGAACAATGACTTTGACAGGGACAAACCTGCTGGGATCAACGGGTGCTCTGCGTGTTGGTGCAAGAGGGGCTTCACATATCGGCACGGTCATTCTTGATGAAGGCTGCGTGCTGACCTGTACTCATATACTTAACCATTCTGCAATGTTGTCTGTTAGCGGCAATTACAATTCGAATTATCCTGTCTATCCGGTTAACATTATTCATGATGGAGCTGATGTCTCAACCACTCATTATGTCTGGGTGGCGCGTCATCAGCCGTACACTCCTCCGGGCCCCTTTGGATATTCTATGCATTCGGGTTCGCTTATTACGGGCTCCACGACCTACGGCATTGAGTTGGGCAATCGTTTTTCAGGTACCTGGAACCGGTATCCTGGTGGCAGATTTGATATGACCGGGGGAACTGTGGATACTTATCGTTTATCCCTTGGATTCTCGGACAACGTGATTTCACTGCAGGGCGGAGATATTACTTTGGGTGCGGGAGGTATTGTATTTACGGATAATACGGCAAATGTTCCGACGGAATATCAGTCGTATGTGGCTCCTGGTACTGTGAATCTGGGTGGCGTTGTTCTGCATGCCAAGGCGGCATGGGGTTCCGTGTTGGACATGACACTGACGGGAGTAAACGGCAACACAGTGGTCAGCAACGCCACCTATTCGATTTCCCTGAACGGCGACCTGTCAGGTGAAGGCGGAATAGTTAAGATGGGTAACGCTACACTTTCTTTGGGAGGAACAAATACCTTCACCGGACCTGTGTCCGTTGCAGAGGGTTCGCTTGTGGTTGATCATGGACTGGTGAACGCAACAAACCTGTCGATTACTGCTTCCGGTGCGCTGTTGTCACTGGGGAGCGCGAATTCGCTCAATACGAACGCGACGCTGACCGTGGCGGCGGGCGGCATGATCAACCTGAACTACAGCGGTGCTGCGACAATCAATGCGCTGGTTGTGAACGGCCAGGAGAAATCGCCGGGAACCTACGGAAGCGGAAAACCGTACATCACAGGGACCGGCACGCTTGTCGTGCGCAGCGGCCCTCCGCCGGGCGGAACGCTGATTATTATCCAGTGACGGTAGAGTTTTTTTAAACGATTATAGAGTTATAGGGAAAAGAACAGAATGTTATTTCGTGTATACGGCTTGTTGTTGAGTTTGGCGTGTGGCTGCGCGTTGTTTGCGGGGGCGCAGGAGGTGCCGGTGCGGGTGCTCGAACTGCCTCCCGGGCCGGACAACCCGCGTAACAGCGAGGGAACGTTCATCACGTTGAAGGACGGTCGGATCCTCTACCTCTACACCCATTTCACGGGCAAGAGCGGGGGTGACCACGCGCCGGCTTACCTGGCGGCACGCTCCTCCTCCGACAGCGGGCGGACGTGGACGAAGGAGGACCGCGTCGTCGTGCGGAACGAAGGGGCCATGAACATCATGGAGACGCACCTCCTCCGGCTGCGGGGCGGCGAGATCGCCCTGCTCTACCTGGTCAAGAACAGCACGCGGGACTGCCGCCCGGTCATCCGTTTCTCCAGCGACGAGTGCGAGACGTGGAGCGCGCCGGAGCACATCATTACCGACAAGGTCGGCTACTATCCCGGCAACAACGACCGGGTGATCCAGATGAAAAGCGGCCGGCTTGTGCTGCCGACCCATGACGCCAGCTTTACTGGCGGGATGCTGTGCTACCTGTCGGACGACGAAGGCAGGAGCTGGCGCCGCAACGCGGGCGGCCCGGTGAACGGCTTCAACGCAGCGGGGAAGAAGATAGTCACGCAGGAACCCGGTGTGGTGGAGCTGAAGGACGGGCGATTGATGATGTTCATCCGCACGGACCAGGGGTGCCAGTATCTTTCCTGGTCAGAGGATGGGGGGGAGACCTGGAGCAAGCCCGGGCCGTCGCAGTTGTTCTCTCCAAGGTCGCCGGCCTCGATCAAGCGCATTCCCTCCACCGGCGACTTGCTGCTGGTCTGGAACGACCATACGGACATCCCTCTCACGTTGAGTCTCCACGGCCGGCCGCAGGGGACGCGGGTGCCGCTGAGCACGGCCATCTCAAAAGACGACGGAAAAACGTGGCAGAACGTCAAACGGCTGGAGGGCAATCCGAACGGCTGGTACTGCTACATTGCGATCGAATTCGCGGGTGACTCGGTCCTGCTCGGATACTGCGCGATGGGTGCGAATGCCCACTCCCGCATTACGCGCGTACCGGTGTCGTGGCTGTACGCGGATACGCCGCCGAAAGTGACGGCGCCAGCCATTAAAACGCTTCCGACGTTTCATTGGGGCAACATCGCGACCGGCGCATTTGAGCGGGTTGAGGTTAAAGAGGGAACATCGAAGACTGTGCAGGCGGTCTGGACCGCGGAGCCGGGGCATGCGGAAGTATATGTGTATACGAGCAGGCGTCTGTCCGGTAAATACGTTCGTCTGCTGGGTGGCAAAGACCGCACGGTGACTCTGACTTTGCAAAATCCGATTTTCTGCAGGAATGCCATGTTCGGTGCTGAGCGGTTTACGCGCAACGGCACGTACTCATTGATCATGGAGGCCAAAGTTGATGGAGACTGGCGGAAGATTGGAGAACAGGATACGGATTTACCCGGTTTAAAGCCATTTCTGATCGACTGTTCCAAAAGTGACGGGAAGGCCTCAGAGTTCCGTTTCCGTTGTACCTCATTAATGGGGGCGATCATTGCTGAAATGCCTGACTATTCGCTGAACGGTTTTTTTAACGACTAGAACACCTAAGCATGAGATCGAAGCGTGTGTTGAAGCATTCCGGGAAGATTTGAACTGATGATAAATATAGTGATGGCAAACATTATTGTGATTTTGGCGATGACTGCGAGCTGTGGGTTGGCTTTGCCCTACGAGATTGTGGCTATCGGCGATTCCACAACAGCTCCGCGCAATGTAGGGGCAGCCGGGAACGGTCGACCGGCCGGAGATTCATCATACGGAGCCAATGATTCCGGGAACACCGTCAGTATTGTGGATGAGACTTCGCCGTATCTTTATGTTTATGCCGATCAGATCCGGGATGCCCTCCCGAACTATCTGACCAACGACACCATCAATGTCTATAATGAGGGCATCGGCGGCAATCGCATAGACGAGGGCCTTGCCCGGCTGGGCAGTGATGTGCAATTCAGAAGTCCCGATCTGGTTGTCATTCAATTCGGGATCAACGACTCCGCGCATGACAGCGGTCCAGGCACCCCCTCACGCGTGGCACTTGACTTCGCGGAGCAGTACGGGGCCGACGGCGTACTCGGCGGGGGTGATGATCACCCCTACGTCAGTCGCGGTAACTATACGAGCAATCTGACCGAGATTGTCACGACTTTGCAGGAAGATGGGATTGATGTTATTCTGATGACTCCCAATCGAATTACCTCCTATGAAACCGTATCCGAGGATCGTCTGACGCTATATGTCCAGGTCGTACGCGATGTCGCCGCAGCTCAGGGTGTGATGCTGGTTGATGTCTGGACGCGCTATACGCAGTACATTACCGACACGGCACCGAAATCCACACTGACGTTGGATGGGGTGCATCCGAACGGCTTGGGGCAGGCCCTTGTGTCGCGGATGCTCATTCCCGTTATTCAGGAACTGACAGATTTGAATCCGGCGCGGACAATTGATCCACGCGACTGGATGGTTGATGTCCCCGCGACGACAGATCTGTCATGGACCCCCGGGATCGGTTCCTTGTCACACGATGTCTATTTCAGTACAGGTTCGACACCGGCATTCATTGGAAATCAGGTCGGCACTTCATACACCCCCGGGGTGCTGAACGAAGGAACTGCCTACTCCTGGCGTATTGATGAGGTCACTGCCAGTGGAACTGTGACCGGGTTAGTGTGGACATTCACGACTGATGGCGATACTCCCTCGCTCTACTGGGTTGGTGCTGATGGGGACAACTGGACCGCCGAGAACAAGTGGTCGGATGCCGGCTATGGGGAGATAGGCAACCAGACATGGTTTGACGGCGCTCATGCAAGGTTTGAAACGAATGCCACAGTGGTGGTGACGGACAACCTGACGCAGGGAGGGATTACGGTTGATGCCGGCACGCTGACAATTGATCTGAATGCCACCTGTGATATCCTCGGTATGGGTAAACTGACAGGTGACTTCCTGATCGATTCGACAGGAGGGCAGTGGCTTAATTTTCGTCATACCGGTGGAGTGGAAGGATCGGTTGAGGTGGTCGGAAACACCGGATCACGACTCTATGTTTTCGAGAATTCGATTTACCCTGTCAATTACACCATGACAATGGCCCAGTACCTTGTCCTCGCCGGGAACGGGATCACACAGACCAACTCTTCTTTTATCATCAACAGCAGCACGCTCCTGGGCTGCCCAGGGGTTAATCACATCGGCCCGTTATCGGGCAGCACCGGGAGCCAGCTTCTTTCATATCCAGACGGCAATTGTAACTGGATTATTGAGCAAGATAGCGATTCAACCTTCGCAGGGGAGATCAAAGACACCAATGCCAACCGCAAGACCAGCATAGAGAAGCGTGCATCCGGCAAACTCACCTTGTTGGGAAACAACACCTATACACGGGGAACAACGATCACGGCGGGAGCCCTTCAGTTTGGCGATGGTGGAACGACCGGATTGCTCCCGGGAACGGCGGTTGTCAATAATGGCGAGCTGATCCTCAATCGTTCCGATCCGATCACGCTTTCACATGCTATCAGTGGTTCCGGGGATGTCTGGCAACGTGGAACAGGGACATTAACTCTTTCTGGTGTCAATACACACACTGGCCGGATGGGCGTGGATGGAGGGGGGTCGCTGGAATACACCTCGAAAGATGCGGTTTTGACCGGGACGCATGTAGCGGCCAAGTGCGGTACCATTGATTTCAACTTTGCGAGCACCTACCGCTATATAGGTCAACTTTATCTGGGCGGTATGGCGGGCACATCTCTGGTTACAAACTCCAATGCCGATGCCAATATTGGCTTTGTCGGTACTGGCAACGGCGCTAATGCGGTTTATTATGATGCGACGGGCGATCCAGGTATGGCCGTAGTTGCTCTCAACGCCATCCGCTCAACAGCCAGCACTGCTATCGTTCAACAGGAGTGGGCCATCAGTGACAGCCCGGTGACAGATGTGGATGTGAGATTATCAGGTACGACCAAGGACTATGCCAATACTACCTTTGAAAAGAAACTGGCTGGAACACTTGAAGTGACTGGCAGGATTAACTTTGGCTACATCAAAATTCAGGGCGGAATATTGCGGATAGGGAATGATGGCGACAACATTGCTGATTCTACAGATGTCGAACTGGTTGGAGCAACGCTGGCTACAGGCGGCTATGATGAAACCATGGATAGGCTCATTATTACCGGCGGGGGCACAATTGATTTCTCTAATCATGCATCGAGTGATATCGCTTTTGCCGATAGTAGCGGATCTGACTGGAGTGGTACACTGAGTATTGTGAACTTCAGGTCGTCCGGCGACAAACTCCGCTTTGGTTCGGGCGCTGACGGACTGACCCCGGAGCAGTTGGAGCAGATGTCGATCAATGGCTGCAAAGTGAAACTGGATGATCTGGGATATGCCGTTTATCTGTCCAGCGGAACCTGTGTTGTCATTAAGTAAGCTTTCGCAATTTCTTGTTTTTATAACAGAAACTGAGAGATAAACAAGTAACGAGGAATTAATTAAAACTGGAACCGCAGGCAACGACGCGGCAGATGCCGGAACAGGATGTTTAACAAATGAATAAAAACCAAAGAAACTTTTTTAAAACAAAACGATACATTATGAAAGTATCTATATGCCTCTTTTATCTAGCGGCATGTACAGTGATGGCTGCGGATAGTCCGCTGACACTGCATCCCCTGGCGAAGCCTCTGCCGTTTGATCATCAGGGGCCGTTCATCACGACGGCGGATAACAACGTGCTCTGCCTTGATTCAATGAATGCGCTGCGCAGTGCTGATGAGGGGAAAACATGGACAGTCACACCGCTGTTTGACGGTTCATCCAAATATAAAGTCAGCAGTGAACGCGCACTGCTGCGAACCCGAAAAGGTGTCATCATCGCGGGCTGGATGAATATGGCGGAGCGTGCAGCACCGAAAAACTGGAACTGGGGTGCAAAAGATGCGAAATGGACGGACTTTGTGCTGCCGACTTATGTTTGTCGCAGTCTCGATGACGGACGGACCTGGGAGACTCCGATCAAGCTGAGTGAGCCGTGGTGCGGCTGCATTCATTCAATAATCGAGATGCACTCGGGGCGGATCGTGCTCGTTGGGCAGGAGATCATTCCTGAATGGCGGCATGCCACTGTGATCTTTGTTTCAGATGACCAGGGCAAGACCTGGCAGCGTAGCAACATGCTTGACTATGGTGTTGGCAGACATGATCATGCGGGCTCGCTAGAAGGCACAGTGGTTGAACGCAGGGATGGCACACTTTATCTGCTGCTGCGTACGGAGAGTGGCTATCTGTGGGAAGCCACATCATCCGATGGTTTGAAATGGGTGGGTTTGCAGCAGACGCGGATTCGTTCCGTCACCTGCTGTCCGCAGATGACGCGGCTTGCGGACGGACGGATCGCTTTGCTGTGGAATTATCCGCCGAGGCATGCTCCTGAGAACCGTTCCAGTAGAGAGGAACTCAGCATTGCGTTTTCCGATGACGAGGCACGATCATGGTCGGAGCCTGTCGTCATTGCCGCACATTACGGCAAGCGGCAGCGCGTTTCGTATCCCTATCTCTATGAGCACAAGCCGGGTGAGCTGTGGATCACCACAATGCAGGGTGGTTTGCGCATGAAGATCAATACTGCGGACATAGCTAAGGCGCAGATTCCTGTTTACAAAATCCCGCCCAAACCAGTTCCGAAACCGGGTGGCATTGTCATGTTCGGCGATAGTACTACGGCGCCCCGTGACAATATCAGCAAGGTCTATCCTGAGCGTGTGCAGGAGGCCCTGCATAGTCTCGGGTTAAGCATTACAGTTATCAATGCAGGAATAAGCAGTAACACGACGCGTGATGCAAAGAAACGTCTTGCACGCGATGTTCTCGATCTCAAACCGAGTATCGTGGTTATGCAGTTCGGCATCAATGATTCCGCGATTGATGTCTGGAAGACACCGCCAGCCTCCCAGCCGCGTATTCCGCTTTCCGATTTCAAGGAGAACCTCCGCGACATGATCCGGCAATGCCGCGAGCGGAAGGCGATTGTTATACTCATGACAACGAACCCCTTGCGTTGGACGCCTAAGTTAAAAGACCTTTATGGCAAACCACCCTATCGGGTCGATATTGTGGATGGATTTGATTCACCCTCGCTTGCCCTTTACAACAATGCAATTCTACAGGTGTCTCAAGAGCTGAAGGCTAATCTTGTGAACATCCATGCAGCGTATCCTGAATTTGCAGAAGAGCACAAAACGGATATTGACGGTCTGCTGCTTGATGGTATGCATCCCAATGATCTTGGTCACCAGTTGGTGACAGAACAGCTGATGCCGTTGATAGAACGGTTTGTCAGAGATAACGAGAAAAGGAAAAAATGAGAAAAAAAGTATACTCGGCCTCGATCACACCTTTGATGGCGGATGGCAGGCTTGATATTGAGGGGTTGAATAAAATTTTTGAACGTAACATCCGCCACGGTCTGGATGGAATATTCATTCTGGGCTCCATGGGTGAGTGCCGTTTTTTCTCAGATGATTTCCGTGATCAGATGATTGAAGAGAGCGTTAAGGCTGTTGATGGGCGAACGGAGCTGCTGGTCGGCATTACCGCGCAGGATCTGGAACATGCACTGGATAACATGAAGCGTGCCTCTGCTTATTCATTCGACAGTTATGTGTTTATGCTGCCGAAGGGGGATCAGGTTAAAGATCCCGTGCGCGATATAACTGTCGTGCTGAATGCAGCAGACCGGCCTGTCTATTACTATCACTGTCCACCTGCCAACGGAGGTGAACTCTCACTGGCACAGTTTGAAGTCATCATGTCGCACCCGAACCTGAAAGGGATCAAGAACTCTGCCTGCAATATGTGGCTGCGACGCGAGTTAATCCTGTTGAAAAAGAAGATAAGTTCCGATACTATTCTACTGGAAGGACAGGAGTGGTCAGCGGATGAGGCGCTGCTCATCGGATGTGACGGAATGCTTTGCGGCATGGGGGCCTTGGGGTCGAAGTTCATGACTGGTATTGCACAGGCTGTGGAACAGGATGATGTTGCAGAGGCTGTCCGGATACAGAACCGTTTCATTGAGCTTTTTCACGGCGTGTATGGTCCTGATTTAGAGACGATCTGGGTCGGCCAGAAATATGCGATGAAGTGTCTTGGGCTATGTGCATCGGAGCTGACGCTTGCACAGGACATGTCTGATTTGAGTGATAAACGAAAGTGTGAGATCGAAGCCTGCATAGCAGAGTTTCGGCAGGAATTGGATTAATCAGTGCGCGAGTTCTAAAATGCGAGAGTGCGCGAGTTTGAAAATAGTGTCGTTGATGCACAAGTCTGTAGAGGGCGCAGAGGTCATTGATGCGTTGATAATTATCCACGAAAGAGCGCAAAGAACACAAAGAAAAAATCTGAAATTATTCCCTTAACTCTATTATCTCAATCTTCAAAATCATCTTAATTATGTCAAAAAAAAAATCTATTACTAAGTATCGTAATCATTTTCATGAGTCTTGTGGCGATAGGGGAGGCTCCGGTGGGAATTGAATGGTCGGCGAAATTTTCCCTGCCAGCGCAGCAAGGCGGTAGCACGGCCATTGGTCTGGGACTTCCCGTCTACGGTGAACACAACGGAGTCGCATTGCTGGCCGGTGGATCTAACTTTCCCGATAAACCGCTGGTGGATGGTGGCAAAAAACGTTATTACTCCGATGTCTATGCCCTGGCTTCGGGCAGTACAAACTGGATGCATGGCGGTAATCTCTCGCAGCCTGTAGCTGGCGGTATGTCAGTCACCACATCGCGCGGTGTTGTCTGTGTGGGTGGCGATTCCAACGGGAAAGTTATTTCGAGTTCGTTCCTTCTATGTTGGGATACCGGAAAGAAGTGCGTTGTTGAGTCACCTCTGCCCGATTTTCCCGCGCCGGTGCAATTGGGCGGCGCAGCTGTAAAAGGCAGTTGCGTTTACGTTGCCGGAGCCTCCGGAACTGAATCATTGCCCAGTAATGTCTGGATGCTGGATCTGGATGATACCGATAAGGGCTGGCATCCATTGCCGCCCTTGCCCGGTCCGGAAGATCGGACTCTGGCCCAGGTCTTTATCCAGAATGGCGACCAGAAACGTACATTGCTTTATGTGATCGGCGGTTTTGCAAAATATGAGGACGGCGGTGCAAAGGCCCTGACAGATGGCTACGCCTTTGACCTTTCACAGTCGCTGGAATCAGGCATCTGGAAGCCGATTTCCCCTGCAATTTCCAACGGGAGTGATCTTCCCGCATGGCCGTTGATCGGTGCCCGCTGTGTAACCAGCGGTGATCAGCATGTGCTTTTCTTCGGTGGAGGTGATAGTGATTATTTTGATGACAACCAGCGCAAGATGGTTAAACTGACAGGTGAGGCGCGCGAGCGTCAGCGGATTGCCTATCAGTCAACCCTGCCGACAACATGGAACCGGGATGTCCTGGTCTACCACACCGTCACAGATCGCTGGTTTACTCTGGGAGAGCTGCCATTTCCTCCGACTGTCGGGGGGGCGGCGGTTATGCGTTCTGATGGCACAATCCTTCTGGCTTCGGGTGAGATCCAGCCCGGTATTCGTACGCCACTCTGTATTGCCGGGGAATTTGTGGCAAATAAAAAGTTCCATCCGCTCAACTGGGCGGTGATGGGTGTCTACTTCTGTGGCTTGGCAGGCATGGGCTGGTGGTTCATGCGCAAGAAAAAGAGTGCGGACGATTATTTCAAGGGTGGCGGTCATATCCCTTGGTGGGCGGCGGGTATCAGCATTTTTGCGGCTATGTTCAGCTCGATTTCATTTCTTGCGATTCCCGCATTGGCCTATATGTCTGACTGGCGGTATTATATCCGGTGTCTCCCTTTCCTGTTGCTTCCGCCGCTGGTGATCGGTTGTTATCTGCCTTTGTTCAGGAAATTGAACCTGACCTGCGCCTATGAATATCTGGAGCTGCGCTTCAATCTCGCGTGCCGCCTGTTTGCGAGCCTGGCGTTCAACATATACATGGTAGCACGCGTGGCGGTGGTGGCCTATCTCCCTTCGCTGGCGGTAGCGGCTGCGACGGGTGCGGATGTGAACGTTTGCATTGTTGTCGTGAGCTTGGTAACAATTTTGTATTGCGCGTTCGGCGGGATCGAGGCGGTGATCTGGAGCGACGTGGTGCAGTGCGCGGTGCTGTTCGGCGGTGCGCTGCTTGTTCTAACCCTGCTGATTGCCGGTACGGATGGAGGCGTGGCAGGTGTTTTTCATATTGCGGATACGGCAGGGAAACTCAATCTGGTTGACCTTTCGTTCGACCTCACTCGTCCGGTCATCTGGGTGGTCCTGATCAGCGGGTTTGTGGAGTATTTTATCTCATACACCAGCGATCAGTGTGTGATCCAGCGCTACATGACAACTAAGGACACGCGTGCGGCGGGCCGGGGCATCTGGCTGACCGTGCTGCTTGCGATTGTGTCAGGGGTTATCTTTTTCGGTATCGGGACGGCGCTCTATACTTTTTACCGTAGTCAGCCCGAACAGTTGGCAGTGACGATGCCGAAAGCTGATTCAATCCTTCCTCTGTTTATCACAAACGGCCTTCCGATAGGCCTTTCGGGCCTTGTCTTGGCTGGGTTGTTCGCGGCGACGATCTCCACTCTGGCCGCGAACCTCAACTCGTCCGCCACAGCGATCACAAACGACTTTTTTGTGCGGCTCGGTAAAGGCATGACAGACCGCCAGCAGATCAGGACTGCGCAGCTCTTCACCTTGCTGGCGGGGTTGGCGGGCATGGCCGGGGCGTTGGTGTTGGCGAATTTGGACATTCGTTCGGTATTTGACCAATTCGTGAAATTGATCGGGATACTGGCAAGCGGGGTTGCAGGTCTGTTCATGCTCGGCATCTTCACGCGGCGTGTGGGCGCGACGGCGGCGCTGACCGGGCTTGCGACGAATTATGTGGTGTGCATCGGGGTGGATCAGGCCACGCTGGCTTGGAAACCGCATCTGCTGCTGTACGGCACGATCGGGATCGTGACCTGCTTTGTGACGGCGCTGGCGGTGAGCGTCGTGTTCCCGAACCGCAAGCCTGAGATTGAGGCCTGCATGGAATAATTCCGGCAGGAATTGGACTGATCCGGGAAGTGTCCATCATAGAGGCACAGAGATCTTAGCGAGGGAGACCCGCAATACGAACTTCGAACGTTGAACGCTGAATGAAAGGTAGCACCGTTGGCGCATCAACCTGTAGAGACCGCTCTGTGAGCGGTATGCCTCTCACAGAGAGGCCGCTACAGACAAAAACGTACACAAAAAACATAAAAACGACGAATAGTAATACAGAGCGGGTCATGATTCCTTTCTTTGTGCGCTTTGCGTTCTTTCGCATGCCACGTCGTAGACGCAAAGCGCGTAGACGGGAGACTTGAGTGAGCTGGTTGAGCATTGGCAGTATTTCGTGGATCGCGAAGGCGCGGACTACTCGTTGGAGGTGACGGAAGAGATGGCTGTCATGAAAGTGCGGCAGTGTCCCGCAGTTGCGCATCTGCATAAGCTTGGATTAACGCCGTCAAATTTTTTCTGCGACCAGACTGTGTTATTGAATGAGGCGTGGTGTGAAGGCACTCCCTTCGAGGCGGTTACAGAGCTCACGGGTGACGGCAGCTGTGTGCAGAGGATAGGAAGAAGTTCTAAAATGCGAGAGTGCGAGAGTTCTAAA
>JAQIBS010000017.1 GCA_027858965.1 Kiritimatiellia bacterium | reverse complement strand
GAGGGCAAATGAATCCATCTGGCCATCGAATTCCACATAGATATTCAAGGCAGTCAGACTCAGTTTTGAATCTTTGCTCCAGCTCAAGTAAGGTTTTAGGATAATCTTGATCAATCATGCTCACATACTACATGTTGTGGTCACTTGAGTCAAGTGCATACCCCAGAAAAAACAATTTGTGTTTTCAACTCTATTTTGCTATTCTTCAAAGTCACTTAACCGATAAAGTACCTTAGTTTTTCGGTTCTACTTTAAAACATGCATTTTAAGAAATAGAATAAAACTATTTTTTATTATTTTATCACCATTGGGGTGACATTCGTTGATTTTTGGTTCGGCGGTCAGCCGTGTCCTGCGAAGCTCGTAGAGCGAAGAATGGCGACCGCCGCTACATCAGAAATGTGCTGTTTTACAGTTGATTTGCAGCTTGGCAACTAGCAGCGGTCGCTGACCTACGATTTATGGCAAACAACCTAAAAATTGAGATAACGTAAAGATTAACAGAATAACTTATGAAGAAAATATATATTAAAATAATCATAGCAATCTGCACAGCAGTCCTAATAGAAACAGCTGTTGCTGAAAACAAAATATTTCCAGCTGATGCCGTCATAAATGTCACCCTGCCTCCATACAGTGCAAAACCGGATGATGGTGTGGATGATACAAGTGCAATACAAAAACCAATCTCCGAAAATATAGAAAATGGAAGAACCCTCTATTTCCCTGACGGAACATACAACATAAGCAATACTCTGACCGAAACAAACAGTGCAGGATTATGGCGAGCACACATGACCATTCAGGGCCAAAACAAAGAATAGAGGAACAGCTAAGTGTAATATTTAATTTCCACCAGAAAAAACAACAAGAATAAACTAAATTAATTGGTGAATAGATTAGATGATTTTGTTATGCTGTTCAGTGTCTAGTTATTATGAGGCAACGCCTCCTCATTTTTCCCTGAAAACCTCGCCTACGGCAATCGCGGCAGGCTTGGGAGCACCGTGGAAGTCCATGATGGATGTATTTGCAGTACAGGGAAAGCAGTCATGCCCCATCCATATTATCACGCCGCCGCATTGCGGAAAACGTTGTTTACAGGTTCGTACAGCCAAGGACAGTTCATCTGCTTGTTGTTTCTGGCTCCAGGAGACAAATTCCTCGAGACTGCTGGGTTCTCTTTTCATTTCCTTTAGGAACTCATCCCACTGAATCCACCATGCCGTCCTACGCCACAAGGGATTGTCCAATGTTGCCGGCATGCACGGAAAACCTCCTGCGAATTCAGCAATGATCTCAACCGAACTGGCACCCGGAACACCGAGCTCCGAGCGAAAGAGTGCATCGTCATTTTCCCAATATTCTTTGGGTTTTACCTCCCAGGGGCCGTGCACATCCCAATGCAATCCCTTTCCAAAATCTTCCTCATTGCCACAGAATCTTGGTCCGGATGACGAAGTGGGCAGAAAACGCCTTCCTGGGTCAAGCTCGGAGACAATACATCCCAGTCTGTTTAAGAGAGGATGGCTGTTATCCACGGGTTTGCCGACTCCAGTTTTGCTGCCATCCAAGGAACCCTGCAGTTCATTCCCGCCGCACCAAAGAAGCAATGATACATGGTGCTGACGTCTGACAATATAGGAGGTGGCGATCACTGCCATTTCATCGATTGCACTTTTCCCTTCTGGAGGCCAATTGTCAATCCCTGAAGAAGACAACGGAAATTCCTGCCATACCATAAAACCAAGCTCGTCGCACATTTCATAGAATAATTCCTTTTCCAAAACCGCGCCTCCCCAGACACGAAGAACATTGCACCCCATATCGCGATACGCAATCAGCCTTTTGCGGTAATCATTCTCTGTGACATCTGCAAAATTCGGTTTGATAGGCGTCCAATTAATCCCCTGCAGGAAAATAGGCCTGCCATTGACGGCGCATAGCCATGGATCCGCATTTTCAGGCGCACCTTCACACGGCCTCCATTCGACCGACTTGAATCCTACGCGCCAAGTGCGGGCATCACAACCATCAACAAGTTCACAGGTCACTGTATACAGCTTTTGTGTGCCATGCCCATTGGGCCACCATTGCTCAACCTGCAACCCATGCCACGCAATCCTATCAACAAACTCTTCCGAACGAATGACCCTGCTTCCGTCCTTCAGGCTTACCCGCATCCTTCCTCCCCTCGCGATCACGCTGAGACTGTCTCCGTCTGTCCAGCATCTTTCGTCATGAATACGGTTTCCGTCAGAGACTTCAAGCATTATATCATCCCATATGCCGATCTGCACAAGACGCGGTATCCAGTCCCATGTATAATTGAAACGGGGCTTCCATTCTGTCATTTGCGACGTGTATCCGAACTGTCCCAGCCAGCGCGGAGGGCAGCCAAAAACAATCTGGAGCCTGTTTCCTTTTTTCTTCAATCCGTCTACCAAGTCAAAATGATGCGGAACAAATGCGTTGTTGAATCTGCCTATTTCCTTCCCGTTGATCAAGAGCCACCCGAAGCCATCCAGCCCCAAGCATGACAACCGACAAGAACAACCTTCTCGGAAATACTCGTCGGGTATGACCGCCTCGTATACCCAATGCCGATTTTCAACCCACTCACTCTCTTTAGAATTCAGTCCGGAGTTCCAGTCGGGGATCAGCCCCTCCCTCAATAAAGCCATCTGCACCGAGCCTGGCACTTCTGCCTTCACTGGCAGAATCTCTGAAAATGCCGGGGCTCCCGTTTCCATGGAAGGTCCCCATCCCCACCGATATGGCGTGAACCCGTACAGCTTCCATTCCAATGATTTTAAATCATAAATTGTCTTCATAATTATTTGTTTCCTTCACTTATTGTTGTTTAATATAGATTAAAAACTTATACCCGACATGCGAGTGGTTGAAAAGCATTGCCGAAAGCCTCCCTCATACCCCCTTCAAATCGTTTTTTTAAATATAACTACCCCATATTGCATATGGGGCTAATAAAGTTGAACTACTTTGTAGTTACTAATGACCGGAGAGTGTGGCATTAGTAGCCCGTATGAAATTCGGGGATATATAGTAATACAAACATAACGACTACAACTGTTTCCTGCGTAGCCTGCAGGCGAAGCATTGACGTAGTCGAACTAAATATTAATTATTCTTTCTTATCAGTGTTCATCTGCATGTCGAGCGTAATATGGGCAGGGAAAACTAATTAACATTAAACATCATCAATGTATTTATAAGCTATACCAAAAATCTAGGGCTGCTTCAACAGTTGAAAATCCATTGCTATCATTCACAACACCACTTGCCATAGGTATTAGACATCCCTGAGATGCCCATTTATGCAGATGCTTAAGATAATCCTCTTTAGTTTCTTCTGGCAGAAATGGCCAACTACCATAATAAACCTTGCCACTATCAAGAACGAGTTGCATATCCTGTTCAAAAGGATGATCTTGTTCATGGTTGGCAATGTGTCCAAAATTTATTCCTCGAACATTTGGCATATTGCATATCTTAGCAGTCAAATCATCATGTCGCCCACAATAGTGAATCCATGCTCCATCAAAATGGTTGACCAACCTCGCTGTGTACGGCATTGCAAATTCATCCATCGCATCAGGACTAATTATCGCCGTTGTATCCTCGCAAATCCGAACACCCATGTTGTCCGCATAAAGAGAATTGCTGTGTACATGTTCTCCGTGAGCTTCACCTGTAAGTTCCTTAACAATCTCTGTACACTTTATAGAAAGTTGCAAAGATATTTCCATCAGATGATGAACAAACTTAGGATCATCATACATCTCATAAAATATATCATCTCCTAAAATTAAATGAGCTAAGTCCAAAGGTCCCTGCGTATCTAAACAGTATTTAGGGACAATACCATTAACAACTTCATTAAATTTTCTAATATGATTCAAACCTCACTCAAAATCACCTTCTATCATTATATCGCCTGGCTCAAGCCTCATAACCTCTTCTTTGGTTAAATGCTCCTTTAACCACGGCATCTTATCTTCAAAAACAAGTTGGTTCTTACCCATACACGACACAAGAACTCCTGTACCCATATTTGCTCGAACTGAAGGAACTCTGTCACTTTGTGAGTTTGCGACAATAAATGCTTCTCTGAGCTGTCCGGCAGTCATTAAATCTTCATCATAAAATGCCTCTTTAAAATTAGAACTCGGAAGCAGTTCTTCCTGACGTGCTGTTAAAGGTGCGTCTAATATGATAAACCATTTGTCCGGCTTTTCATGTCTCCTGTCTCCATACTGCCGACTGACGCTTTTTAGCTAACTCAATCCTATCTATGTCAATACATTCCAATAAATCTACAACTACTCTTGAATCATATTTCTCTGTCACTATTATTCCCTTGTTTATATTTCTTCGGTAACGTTGCCAAAAATATATAAATTCTGAAATAAATGCAAGTTTTTTTTAAACTTCCTCAATTTTTCGGTTGGATGCCCTTTTCGGAGGGGTGATCACTCTTCGCTTTTACAAGCTACGTTTAACACAGAGCGCCCCGACCATTCCACCTTCGCTGTTCCAGCCTACGGCGGACAAGAAAGTTACAGATGCTGCAACCCAATCCTTGATTTGCAAGTATTTTGTAGGGTTTTCCTTCAAAGTCCGCTGGTCGGGCGGAGCCCAGCTACTAACAAGATTTATTATATTGTTAATAGCCGGACGAAGACTGGTGACCCATCCTTTAAAATATTTTTTCCCATATTTACTTGTCCTGCAAGGCGTGGACCACCCACTGTGTCCTGCATAGCTCGCAGAGCGACGTATGGATTGAGTGACAAAACAATATATTAACACTGATTTTATTGAGTCAAACGCATGTGTTTTGCTCCAACCGAAAAAAAACAAGGAAACTTTTCAAACTTTTACTTGATTTTTTCAGAAACATAACATATAATTTACAGAAAACTTTAAGGAATCATGTATGGCAACAACTATTCAGGACATTGCAGAGAGAGCTGGCGTCTCCAGTGCGACAGTTTCGCGTGTGGCAAACAATTCGGCACGCGTGACGCCGGACGTTTCCAGCAAAGTGCTCGCGGCCATTAAACATCTCGGCTATCAACCGCCAGCCCGACGGCCAGGTCGGAAGAAGGTGACTCCGCAAGGCGTCCGGACCGGCAACATCCTCGTCCTATTCGCTGGCCTCAGTTCATCGGACCGCTATGCGGGCAGTTACCCCGATCTGATGTGCGGCATCGAGACACGGATACACGAAAGTGGATTAAAGCTGATGGTCGCCAATCTCCAGAAGGAGGGCCCTCTTCCCGCCGCGTTGGACAGCCGAGAAGTCGATGGCGTCCTGCTGTTCCCGTTCGAGGTCACGTGCATTTCTACTACAGCCATGGAACGGCTGCGGGATATCCCCGTGGTTTGCCTGATGCGCGATTACGAAACGCTTCGCGGGCAATTGGATCATGTCCTCTTCGACAACACCCCGATCGGACCGACGGCCGCTGATTACTTGGCAAGCCGAGGACATCGGCAGGTGGCCTTCCTAAACATGGACCCCGCACATAAAATCATCGCCGCACGCCAAGCCGCCTTTATCGAGCGGGCGGAGGCTATTGGACTGAAGGCCGTCACGTGCATCAGCCCTGCAAAGCCAGCCAGTCTGAGCGGTGAACTCGAAGCCTTTGAGACCCTTGTAGGACAGATGATAGCGGTGCAGGCTGGCACCACGGGTGTGTTCACACCCGGTGCAAGTCAGGTGGTACAGGCCTATCAAGCACTGAAGTCCCACGGACTGATGCCGGGCCGTGGCGTCGATGTGATCACGTGCGATAACGTGCCATTCTTCCTCGATCGCCTGACCCCGCGGCCAGCGGCAATCGACATCAACCTCGAGTTGGTCGGTGCCAGGGGCGTCGAGCAACTGCTTTGGCGCATGGCCAATCAGGATGTCGCCAATCGCGTATGCGTGACCATTGATCCAGTGCTGGTTCCAGGGACTGCCACCGAACTGGCAACCAACGAAACTGACCGACTTTGCCCTTAGTTTCAAAATAGCTTAATCCCTAACAAACAGGAGAACACCAAAAAGAACACAAACAAATCCAAGCTGAAATTGCATATAGACCGAGTGTATCGAAGCAATTTAAATCAATTTCTGTAAATATACAAAACTTTTCAAACTATTTACTTGATTCTTTCAGAAACATAATGTATTCTTGCTCTTAGTTTTAAATAGATTAAAACCAAACAAACAAGGAGGACACCATACAGAACGCAAACAAATCCGAGCTATAACTGTGTATCGAAGCAATTCAGATTAATCCCTGTAAACATATAAAACTTTTCAAATTATTTACTTGATTCTTTCAGAAAGACAACGTACACTTTGTTCATTAGTTTAAATATTTTTAAAATAGATTACTCATAACAAAACAGGAGAACACAATGAAAAACACAAACAAATCCGTGCTGAAGCTGCGTTTGACACATGTCGCACAACAAACAAAAAACACCGTGGCGCTGTTTGCCACGCTTGGCCTCGTTGGTACAGCCTGTGCTGGCAACAAGTATTGGGACACCGATGCGGCAACCGGCCTCACCGGAGGCAATGGCACCTGGGACACGGGCAACACCGCCCTGTGGAGCACCTCCACCGGCGGAAGCTCTCCACTTGAAACTTGGGACGATGGCGACGATGCGATATTTCAGGTGACAATCGAACCGAAGAGCTATACCAACACGTTGAGCGGCATTGTCAACGTGAACTCGATATCAAAAGGACAAGGCAACCGCGTCCAAATCACTGGCGGCATTCTGCAGCTCAGCGCAGGCGGATTGATCAACGGGGAGGGTGGTGAAATCAAAGCTCTGGTCATCAACTCCCCAGTTGTCCTCATGGTGGATCAGAGCTGGTTCGTCATGTGGACCTCACCTTCCATCATTCGCGTTGCAGGCGACATCTCCGAAGACACCGCTTTCACGGAGTTGACGCTTGCGCGCTTTGCTGGTGGACAAGGAGGTCGATATGAAATCTACGGCAACAATACTTACAGTGGCGGTACGGTCATCAACGGAACCAATACTGAGGTTTGGATCAATAACGCAAACTCCCTTGGAACTGGACCGATTACATTCGATGCGGGTCTTCTGGTTAACACCGCTGAACTGACGATCACCAACGCCATTGTCGTTGGGCCTAATGCCTGTCCCGTTAACCCCGGAAGCCTCAACTGTGCCAATGCAAACCTCACGTTATCCGGCAACATAACGGGCAGCAACACTTTCGTTACCAAAAATGTCAGCAATTCCAAAACGCTGACGTTGTCTGGCGACAACAGTGGTTTTACCGGGATGTTCAACAACGTAGGCGGAATACTGCGCTTCGCCTCGACAAACGCTGGCAGCGCCAGCGCAAACTGGACTATCGGCGGCAATGGTGCGTTGCTTGACTTCGGTGGTGGCAGAATACGTCTAGGATCCTTAAATTCTGGCTCCCCTTGGGCACCCATGACAACCTTGGCGAACAGCGGCACTTATACGCTCGTGGTAGGCGAGGCCAATACGGACTGCACTTTCACCAGCCAATTGAATCAGGGAGCCAATGCGAATCTTGCATTGGAAAAACAGGGGAGTGCCAAATTCACGCTGATCAACCACTACAATGCATGGAGAGGAGGTGTGACCGTGTATGATGGAATCCTCGCTGCAGCCAAAATCGCCAATGACTGGGTTGCCTGCAGCCTCGGACAGACCGGGGCAATTACCCTAGATGGCGGAACGCTACAGTACATCGGCACGGGCGATACTAGCAACCGGAAACTCACCCTGGGACTCAACAGCGGCACCCTTGACGCCTCCGGGTCAGGCGTGCTCATCATGTCTAACACCGGCATCACGTTACCCACGGGAGGTAGCAGAACGCTGACGCTGTCTGGCACCAGCACTTCGACCAACACGTTAGCGGCGAAGCTAGTCGACGACGGCGTCAACGCGACCTCACTAACGAAGGCTGGGACCGGAACGTGGATCGTCTCCGCCGTAAACACCTTCACGGGTACCACAACCGTGAACGACGGCTTGCTCCTTGTAAACGGATCGTTCGCCGCAGGAAACGCAGTTGACGTGAACACAACCGGAGCAATCGGAGGGATCGGAACTGTCAACGGCACGATAACCGTAAGCGCCGGCGGGCAGATTGCCCCGGGGCAAGACGGCAACGGAACCCTAACGGCTTCCAGTTTGACCCTCGGCGAAGGCGGTGTGTTCGACGCACGAATTTCCGCTGCGAATACATGCGGTCGCATCAAAATTCCTTCGACCGGCACAATGACGCTGGAGGATTTCGCCGTGAATGTCGAATTTCTGAACGGCTTCGAACTGAACAGTCCGGGCATGATGTTCGGCGTCGTCCAGAACGAAACGGCTGGAGCCATTGACACCTCATCTCTCGGGATCAAAGAGGGTGATTTAGTCTACGCGGGCCAAGAATACGGTCTTCGCGTAACCTTTACAGGCAATGTCACCGATACCGTCGTTTCTGGACATGGAACAGGCAACGACATCGTACTGTACAGCGTCAGTCCACGCACCGGCACAGTTATCGTCATCCACTAGTCAAAAAGGAATTCAACAATGAATTACACATTAGCACGCCACCTAAAGGCGGTTATGATTCTTGTTTTCTGCGCCGGGCTTTCGTTCGGAGAAGAAATCAGGGGCAGCATGGCCGATTTCGAACTGCCGGGTTCAGCATCAAACTGGAACTGGTATTGGGGCAACGCCGCCAACTCAACAATTTCCGACAGCACGGAACAAGTCCATGGCGGACGTCAATCGGCAAGAGTGGACTACGTGTTCTCCAAGAACGACGGCAACTTCACCCTGCAATGCGGGACACCGATTCCTCCAAGCCCCACAAGCCTCAGCCTGTGGGTCTACGGCGACAATTCAGGACACTCCATAGCGCTCCGCATCATAGACAGGACTGGAGAGACTTTCCTCTATCGCCTCGCCCTTGCCATCGACTGGACTGGATGGCGGCAGATCACCGTTTCCACAGACAAACCGACGGAAACATGGTCTGGCAACAAGGATGGAATTATCGACTTGCCAGCGATAATTGCCTTCCAAATGAATGGCAAAAGCGCGGGGAAAGGCACGATCTACATCGATGACGTCGAGATTACGTCTCAGTTGACGTCGGATAACCGCATCAGTATGCAGCACGCCGGGGAACCGACAGGAAACATCTGGTTCGGTGCTCAAGACAAGGTTGCCGTCGAACTGCTTGTCCGCGATCGCGGCGGCGCTGCGACCGAACTCCAGCTTGCCTATCGAGTGCTGAACTGGAACGACGACACGATCTGCGAAGGGACACAGACCGTGCACGTGGCTTCGGGATCGTCACCGACCCAAGTCCAGATCCCGTTCTCGACAAAGGGACTTTTCGGACACTACCGCATAGCCGCTACCCTGCGCCGCTCCGACGGCACGTTCCTGCAACGCGTCGACACAACGGCAGCCGTTGTGCCTGGACCGCAGGCGTTTTCAGGCGCGGACAACCCCTTTGGCATGAACCTGTCGGTAGCGCGTCGTTACGGCATAACCGAAAGAGCGACCGGAGCCGATCTGGCCATTCATAGCGGCATGGGGTGGTCGCGCGAAGCGTTTTCATGGGAAACGATCGAGTCTGAAAAGGGGAAATTCGTCTGGGATGCGTACGACGAACCAATGCGAGTGGCTGCGCATGCAAACATCGAAGTGCTGGGGCTGCTGGGCTATGCCGCTGCGTGGGCGCGGCGCGACAGCGCAGGCTACACGTCGCCTCCGCGCGACGTGGCGGACTACGCCAATTTCGTCTATCAGGTTGTGAGCCGCTACAAGGGACAGATAAAGTATTGGGAAATATGGAACGAACCCGATAGCCCCAGCTTCTGGCCACCGAAATCCGATGCCGCAGAGTACACGGCACTGCTCAAAGCGGCGTACGCCGCCGCCAAGCGTGCGGACCCTTCCTGCCACGTCCTGACAGCCGGTCTGCTCGTAGGCATGTGCCATCGCGACAATTGGGCGTTTCTCGAAGAGATGTACCGGTTGGGAGCCAAAGACGCTTTCGACATTCTGGCCTGGCACGCCTACTGCGACCCGCGTTCGCCGGAAGAAGGGGGCTACGCGAAACGGTTAGTTACGCTACGGCAAATCATGGACAAAAATGGTGACGCTGATAAACCGATCTGGCTGACAGAAGAAGGCTGGGCTACAGCGCCCGGACAGCCCCGCAGTGTCGACACGGCCACGCAAGCGCAATACTTGGTTCGTGCTCACGTGCTGTCGCTCGCCGCAAACGGCGTCGAGAAATTCTTCTGGTTCCTCTTCCGCGATGGCGGCAACTGGGAATCGGACTTTGACCAGAGCTATGGCATTCTGTATCCGGACAATACGCCCAAACCGGCATTCTCGGCCTACGCCGCCATGACCCATGCGCTGCAGAAAAAAACGTTTGTGGCCACAACGTTCGTGGGCATGACAAACGATCTGGCCTGCTATGCTTTCCAGGGCGACGGCGAAGCGACGGTGGTCATCTGTTACACGGGAGCGGATCAAGTGACGCTTCGCACCGAGATCAATGCGGATCCGACGATCATCGTGCTCGACCACTTCGGCAACGCCGTTGCACCGTCTGCTGGCAAGCTGGAACTGACGTTTGATGCCGCACCGGTGTACATCGTGGCCCCGAAGGCGCGACTTGCGGAAATCCTTGAAAAACTCTCCTCGGCCGGCCGCACGGACAAGGCAATCCAGGCGAAAGAACCCACTCACAGCCTAATGCTCGAGGATTTCGAGGAAGTCGGTTGGGGTTCGGAATGGAATCTGGGCTGGCTGGGATCTGGGCACGAAGGCACAGTCTTGAGCGCGTCGGCAGAACAGGTCCATGCAGGGAAGACATCCGGAAAGCTCGCATTCCAACTCGATCCCACGAAGGGAAAATATGGACTCTGCTACGCCCAAGTAGACCGGATCGCGGAGCTCCCCGAGGGCGCCAAGATCATCGGAATGTGGGTGTATGGCGACGCATCCGGGAACAGTGTGACATTCCGCCTCATCGATCGCAACGACGAAGTTTTCCAATACAACCTCGCGGCAAAAATCGAGAGGAGTGGATGGCAATATCTGGAGGCACGCCTCGACCGACCGGTTTCGCATTTTGGCGGTGACAAAAATGGAAGACTCGATTACCCTATACGTTTCCAAGGTCTAATAGTCAGCGTCAAACCGATGCGTAAGACCGAAGGCGTTGTCTTTTTCGACGACTTGGTCGTGAAATACTGAGAAACTCATGCGAAAGATAGCCCTCGACACAGGCTGGCTGTTGACTGACGCAGCCCCGCAAAGGGCTGCACCACGGGGGTTGCCTGCCGAGCGACACACGATTGTTTGAAACTTGTGTGCAAGATCATCAGAGGCGCACAGCATTGGTTCTAACACTAACACTAACACTAACACTAACACTAACACTAACTGGGAGAACAAGATGAAGCGATTGATCACGGCATTTGCGCGCGGTTCGTACGCATACGCAATATTAAGCTTGTGTGCAAGATCATCAGAAGCACACAGCATTGGTTCTAACACTAACACTAACCGGGAGAACAAGATGAAGCAATTGATCACAGTATTTGCGCGTAATTCATACGTGTGTGCGACATTCATGTTGCTGGTGTTTGGTTCGGCGAGAGCAAGTGGCGACTACGCCATCGGCATGGGCGACCACATAGCATGGCGCAGCCAAGACAACCAAGAGGTCGCCTATCAGGTGTACGAAGACAGTTCGACGAAATTCGTTCGAACGGGCATCGACTGGCGGGCCATTGAGACCTCGGACAACGTCTACAATGCGTTGCGGGTCGACGGCGTCGATGCGTTCTTCGCGGGATGCGCCGCCCGGGGAATCCGCGTTTTAGCGATTATCGCCTATGCACCCGCTTGGGCCAACGGCGGCCACAATGAAAGCGGGTGGCCTCCGTTGGACAACGACGACTATACCGACTTCTGCGAATGGTTCGTACGCAGGTATGCACATCATACGGATGCGGCTGGCAATCGCACGCTGGAAGCCATCGAGGTTTGGAATGAACCCGACCTGTGCGATATCTTCTTTAAGGGATATTCACGCTATGCGCCGTCGGCGGCAACCAAGTACGGGCAGATGGTCGTGAGTGCGGGTACACGCATGAGGAGCGTATGCGCCGAAATCGGGGCATCCGACATTCTAATCGCTGCTCCGGGGATCTCGGAGATTAACGGTGCAATCTGGGGTGGGTGGGTGGATGCCTTCTACACTGTACCCAATGTGACGGATGCGTATGACGTGTTCACTTGGCATTCATATTGGGAGGGTTGCGGCACCACGGGCTGGCTGCCGCCGGAACTGCCCCCGTGTTGGGATCCGGCGCACCAGAACCAGGCGATCCTGGGCAAACTCGTCGGCACCACCATGTGGTCGAAGATGGTCGCCAACGGCGACGACCAGAAGCCGAACTGGTGCACGGAAATTGGCGGTGCGGCCCAGTCGGCCACACCAGATCATCTGAACCGATATCTCTCCTTTGCGGAGCAGGAGTCCCTCTTCGAAGACGCAATCAGTGTTCTGAACGCTGGCTACGTCAACAATCTGGAGCGTCTTTACTTCTTCGAGTTCTTTGATCGACCCCATGATATCGGCTCGCAGCAGAAGTACGGTGTCATTGCGTTGAACAGCTCCACCCCTATCGTCTACTCGGGGGATATTGCGTTGGTGGACGCGACACTCACGCCGAAACCAGCCTACTACATCTATTGCAACGCCGACAAGGGCGGTGGAGACACCCCCGCCGGAGCGTTTCACGACGACTTCAACGACGGTAATGACGACGGGTGGACGGCGATGCCCAACACTTGGACCTCAGTTTCCGGAGCATACATCAATGGGCATAATTCCAGCAGCGCGATCAGCTATGCGGGCGAGGCGTCTTGGGTCAACTACGCTGCCGAGGCCGATTTCATGTTTTCCAACCCGTGGTCGTACGGCGGCGTGATGGCACGCTATGACGGATCGGATGGCTACTACCTGCGAATTCGCGTCAACACCTACCTGGAGTCTTACAGCATGGCTCTGCTCGTACAGGGGACGGTAGTCAGTTCGACGAGCATCAACGGCACCTATGACTTCAGCGAGTACCGCAGGCTGGGCATCTCGGTGCAGGACGAGGGCGCCGGCGTGCGCATTAGAGGCTACATCGACGGTACGGAACACTTGGACTATCTGGACACATCCGCAGCCTATTCGAGCGGCAAGTTCGCGGTACGCGCCGAGCCGTGGTGCTTGGCGATTGCCGTGGACAACGTGGCGGTCTACGCCGATCTGCCGACCTTTGCCGACGATTTCAGCGACGGCAACGACGACGGATGGACGGCAACGGCCAACACCTGGAGTGCGGTGACGGGCGCATACGTCAATGGGCACAACGCCGGCACCGCGATCAGCTACGCAGGCGATGCAAGCTGGCGGGACTATGCCGCCTCCGCCGACCTGGTATTCTCGTACGCTTGGAAACAAGCCGGGATAATGGCTCGGTACAACGGCACCGGCGGCTATTACCTGAAGATCGGCGTCAATGCTGCGGGTGAGTCCTATACCATGCAACTGCTGATCGCAGAGTCGGTGGTCATGGCGGTGAACATAAATGGCATCTACGACTTCTTTGACTTCCACAACGTCAAGATCAGCGTGGTGGATGAGGCTGGCGGGGTGCGGGTCAAAGGCTTCATCGACGGAACGGAACACCTGAATTACCTGGATACGTCTGCGACCTATTCTAGCGGGTACTTCGCCTTGCGCGCCGAGCCGTGGAGTGTACAGACCGTAGCGGGCAACGTGGCGATCTACGTGACCGAATAGCTCGGGAAACATCACCGTGGTCGGGGTGTGGAAAAACTGAACCGCTATACCCAGCTACTAAGAAATGTTGTTACAATTAGTAGCTGGGCTACGGAGGACACGACAAACCACGAAGTGAGGCTTTAACATGCCTAAAGCAATATAGCATAGCGAAATGCCAACATAAAGGGTTGTAGTACAGAAAAATGAAAACTAAAAGAAATATAAATATAACAATCATGACAATATCAACTTGCATACATTTAATTGCAGCCGACTCATTGGATAAAGGGGATATAGTTTTAAAGACGGATTTCAACACTTCTACCGAACAGAAACTATGGTCAAATAGCGATTTTACAAAATGGCAGAGCAACAGTGATGGAACAACATCGCTGAGCATAACTGTGCCCAAAGAAAAAGCTAAAGATGGAAATATGATTCATAGATCGATAGATTTAAATAAGTACAGAGGATATAAGCTGCTGCTGGAATGCAGAGTAAAAGGGGAAAACATCAGCAAACCTTCACAGCCTTGGCTAGGAGGCAAATTCATGCTGCATTACAAGTCAGAGAAAGAGGGAGAATTCTGGCAGAATCCAAATAATATCTATGGAACATTCGATTGGAAAACAATAAGTTTCTCTCAACGTATTGCTGAAGATGCTAAAGATGCAGAACTATATCTAGGACTTCAGGATTGTTATGGAACTTTATGTTTTAACGATATAAAAATTACAGTAATAGAGAAACCTTTCCCAAAACGCCCTAAACCTATGAAGAATCCTCCAGCAGTATTTACGGGACACGATGGTCTTCCGAGATTAAGAGGAGTTATGTCTCCATGTGAATTTAAAGAGGAGGATATAAGAGTACTGGGCGAAGAATGGAACGGCAATGTCATACGCTGGCAGCTATCACGCAACTGGGGACAATACAACACAGATCGTGTTCTCAAGGAGTATGATGAATGGATTGACTACAAACTTAACGAGATAGACAAACTGCTACCAGCATGCAGCAAATATGGCGTTAAAGTTGTTATAGACCTGCATTCGCCCCCCGGTGGAAGATACACAAATGGTGAATCAGCTATATTTCATGAAAAGAAATATCAGGATCACTTTGTTGAGATATGGAAGAAAATCGCCAATCGTTATAAAGGTAATCCTGCTGTCTGGGGATATGATTTAATTAATGAACCAGTTCAAAAAGTTCCACCTGCTCCAGGAATAGATGATTATCTGGGCATACAGAAAAGAGCTGCTCTAGCAATTAGAGCTATCGATCAAGATATTCCAATATTTGTCACTGGTGCACATAGTGGTTCAGCAGTTGGTTATAAAGAGATGATGCCCATTGATGTGACCAATCTTATATATCAGGTACATTTTTATGATCCAATGGAATTTACCCATCAGGGAGTCTTCTCTGACAACTTTACCCCAGTCAAATATCCCGGAATGATAAGCGGACAAATGTGGAACAAAGAACAGATTCGAAAAATGCTTGAACCGGTAAGGGAGTTTCAACTTGCCTATAATGTCCATATATATGTTGGTGAATTCAGTGCAATAAGATGGGCACCAGGAACTGCGACCTACCTTGAAGACTGCATAGATCTTTTTGAAGAATATGGTTGGGACTGGTCTTACCACTCATATCGAGAGTGGCATGGCTGGAATGTGGATTGCGGAAATGTAATAACCAACAAGCAACCAACAATAGAGCCAAGTGACCGAAAAAAACTACTCCTGAAATGGTTTGAAAAAAATCAGCAACCAACAAAATCTAAATTAAAATGACAGATGTTCTCGCTAGAGCATTGAACAAATGAAACGCTGTAAAGATTTTATTCGAGGACGACGTTGGGCTTAAAAAAAAATCAAGTAATAGCAGGCCCATTGCGTATTTTTTTGAAAGATTCAACGGAAGCCGCAGGACAAAGATTTACTGCGTTTCATTAGTGAAATGCTCTAGTATCATGCCTCTTTCCTGTTGGTCGAGAGGCGCTCCGTGCCTTCGCAAGCGACCGCATAGAGACCGACCCAATTTGTGTGCCTAAAGGAAAAAAGGGATTATACAAAAACATGCATATATTATTGAGTCATTTCAATCAGGTTTTTCACAGGAACCAGAGCAATATCAATTTTGCCAAATACGCTTGTAGTATAACAGATATACTGGTCATTGAGGCAGAACTGTGGATGTGGGTGTCCATGATACCTGCTACGCAACTGACTTGGAGGCAACAATCTGACAATAGAAATCTCTTTTTGTGTTTTTCTATTAAAAAATGCAACCTCCCATTTGTCATTAGGCCATGAAACAATGTCGCCAACAAAGAAATTACCAGTCGCATCACAATGAGAGTGGCTATGCCCATGAGTCCAGACTTGCTCAACTTTACCAGTATGAATATTCACACGTTTGGTGCCTTGATCAGGACCCTCGGTATAATCAATAAACCAGACATGCTCACCATCTACATCCCACCACTCATGTCCCCTATTGGCTGGCGGAAGTGGATTGTCAGGCAAAAGCTGTTTCAATTCACCATTACGATGAGCAAGCCATAACCGATCAAATCCAGGTCGCATCTCGCCTGTAACAGGATCAGGAGAGCTGTCCTGAGGCAGAAGAATTACATCAGGGTCCGTTGGGGAGAATTGACCATGATTATAATATTGTTCAGATGTTGTCCACAAATTAAATTGAGAACCATCAAGCGGCAAATCTCCAATAATTATCTCTCTTGGAAAACTTGCATCAATTGCAAATGATTTTTTGTCTACAGAAAGTGTGAGATGATTAGCAATATGTTGCGGGATCCGATTTCCAGCCAACTCCCTTGGAAATTGATTTATAAGAACAGGTTTGTCGGCGGGTAACGGTCCACGCTTCCAAATTTCCAATCCTATCCCCCAGTAAACTTCACCTGTTACCTGATCAACATAAGGTCTACTCTGATGTTCTGTCTCTGGATAGAAAAACATATCCTGTGTCAGAAAATCAACAACACCCAACATCTTTGCCTTGCCAGGTGGAAAGAAACAATCAAACCATAAAAATCTTCCATCTGCACAAAAACTAGGTTGTGTAAAATAGAATGATTGCTGCCCAGGGGCAACACGCTGAGTCAGAACCAAGCTCTCAATCCCTGATACAGGATCTTTCCATTTTGTAAATAGTTTTGAATTTTCAGGGGGTGTTAATGTCATCATATCTCCATTATGTTTTTAAACAATTTTTAAATAATACACTATCATCCCATAGTGTCTAGTTTTTGTCTTTTTAATTTTTAAATAGCCTTATTTTAAAGGTTTTTGTCCGTTCAATCAATCATTTTTTATTTCCCTGTTTGTTTATAGAATTACTTTTATCAATAACTATGCTGCATTAATGTATATGCTATCCCATAGCATTAGTACTTATCTCTAACCAAATCCCTTTAGAATTAACTGATTTATATCCTCTTGTTCTTCTTTTTGGTCAGCTGCTATCCCATAGGAATTGAGAGTTGGAAGTAAATCCAATTTTAACCATAATCCCGATCTTATGATGCCAAACAATCTGGAAAAACTATGTTTCCAGTTAGAAATATGCTTAATAAAACGAAGTATTAAGTGAGTTAATAGCCCCGTCCAAACTTGCCATTTTACTGCGTTTTCATTATATCCAAAAAAGTTGTCAAACTGTAGATTTTGTTTTAATTCTTTAAAGAAGACTTCAATTGCCCAGCGTGATTTATACAGCTCACTTATTGTCTTTGGAGACCACTTAAAGTTATTTGTAATGAAAACTAGTTCTCTTTCTTTTCCATCAACTTCAACCCTTGCGACTACTCTTCGTAATTTCTTTGGATATTTAGTAGATGTTTGTTTTCCTTTGAGTATGATGATTTCATCCGAAATAATTTTTTGGTTCTTATGTTGATGGCTTTCTATTACTTCATAGTCACAATTAGACTTTTCTCTCAAGACAAATGTAATATCTCTTTGGTCAAGTTCAAACAAAAAATCAAACTTCACGTATGCTCTATCAGCTAAAAGGACATCCCCAGACTTTAAAGAGGAGCAAAGATTAGCTGCTCGGGTACTGTCGTGATGACTTGCTTCTTCAATAATCACATAACTTGGAAGCATATTGCATATATCTAACTTCATATGCACTTTCGCAGCAGCTTTTTTTGCTCTATGCTTGGCCCAGTCTATAGAGTTCAAGCTAAGAGCAAGCGTGCTGGAGTCCATTGCAAATATGTCTCGTTTAACTATATGAATAAAACCTTTGTGTTTTTTACTTTCTTTGAAAGTTGGCGATATTCTCTGAAATTCTTTCAATGTTTGCCAATAAAGTTCTTCTGCAACTTCTGGATTTCTTGTTCGATTTGCATTTGACAAGGTGTTGCGTTTAGGTGTCGTAATACTACGAATCCTTGTTAGCTCCTTTTCGTGCAAGTAAGTTCCATCACATATTTCATTTAAACTTTTAACATGTGCAATATGAGCATACATAAGTGCTGCAACATGACTGGTGCAACTAAACTTTCTTATGTCCACATTCTTCTCGGTAGCAATTTTATCTGGTAAACCCTTAGGAATTAGTTGAATCACCTGATGTAAAATGCTACTATTTGTCTTAGCTGTTTTTTTGGATTTCATAATATTGCAATATTACACTATTGCAGACAAAAAAACAGCTATTTTTTTAACCCTCTATGGGATGCTAGTGAAATAATATATAAAAAGGCAAGCATATAATTATAAATGCTTGCCTTATTGGTTTGTAAAAAATATATTTATTGAATAATGATACAGGTACCAGGCTGGTTTGATAACCACAGCTCTGTATTGTTGTTTTCCTTAATCAGCCAAAATTCTGAGGATGCAACAGAGAACTTCGGAACAATGTTAGTCGCTGTCATAATAAGTATCGGTAGTTCTGGGTTATCTGCCGTAACATCAACCTGTACCACTCCTGTTCCTGTCACACCACCGGAAACAGCCAGAAGATCAGCGCTGGCCCCAGTTACATCAATATACAATCGACTCCCGTTGTCGAATTGCATGTCACCAGTCACGGTCAATGTACCAATTTCGTTACCTGGTGCCACAATACCATCGGTAGAGACGTTCACATTGCCAACAACACTTCCAGGTCCCTTAAGAAGCTGATCGCCTACAACTGTAAAACCACTTGCCACAGCGGAAACATCGAGAACGGCACCGCTTTCAACATAAACCATAGAACTCTCTGCTATGGAACCGGATGCACCAATCACTACAGTTCCACCATTTATCAACGTGCTACCAGTGTAGAGGTTAACAGCATTCAAAGCTATTTTTCCTGAACCTTCTTTTGTAAGACCAGTGACGGTTGTACCATTGGAAATGGCTCCACCAAGCGTAAGAGTTGGCCAACTTAATGCAGTGATAGTTCTATTTGTTCCGATAGTGTTTCCCAACGATATTCCACCAGTTCCCATATCCAGATTCTTTGAACCCAGATATGTCCAGTCCACATTCCAGATCTGACCGGAAATAGTCAACGGATGGCCGGCGATATTGCCACCTCCATTTATATTCCCACCATTAATAGTCAGTATACCTGTACCAAGGGCTCCTGCCGAACCACCACCACCTGAGTTACCACCATTAAGTTGGATTAAGCCGGAGTTTAGAGTAACACCACCGCTGAATGGATTATAAGGTCTCCCCCCTGAACCGGTCCCAAAATCAACTCTACCGGCAGTATCAATAATTAAAGCGCCTTCACCACAAAGTGCATTACTATAAGGAAATCTAGTGTATGAACCAGCAATACCATTCAAGGTTAGCGTGTAATTCCCGATAGAACCAACACCTCCTTGGGTCAACGAATAGCTAATAGTGGAACCATTTGTCCAACTCTGATTCGAGGTCAAAACAATAGGTGCAACAAATTTCTGTTCTCCTACAATGCCGGTATAGACCGCAACACCGCCACTCCCAATTTGCAGTACGGATGCAAAGGTAAGCTGCGTGCCACTAGAGAGTGTGCCACCAGATGTAGGCTTAGACAGTGTAATATCATTACCGTTGATGGCATCAATATATGTTCCAGCCTGAATCCTGGTTCCTGTTACAAGTTCACCTATTACAAGACCAGCTGCATCCGTAATGGGAATAACAGTAGATCCAGTGAGGACATCACTAGTTGTTTTCTGGTCTGCAGAAGCGGTCAAAGTGCCATTGATGTTAATTGCTGGAGAAGCTGTTGAACCATCGCCAAATCGCAGTCCACTAACAGTCGACACAGTATTACTTTCAAGTGTGGGAGCATTGTTATAGGACAAACTGCTGAAAACAGCAATGTCATTAACACTTGGCACTTGATTCTCTATCCAATTGGCCGGATTACTCCAGTCAATACTGACATTTCCACTCCATGTTGCATCTGTAGCAGATGCAATTAATGTCGATAAGAATATAATTCCTACCACATAACTTGATCTTTTCATTATGTTCTCCTGTTTTAACGTTTGGTTCTGTCAAGAGTTTGCAGGCTGAGCCTGCACCCAATTCTTTATAAATCAATGGGATACAGACCCCGCCTTGCGGGACTAGCAAAGCTAGCTGTCTTATCCCCTTTTTTTCGTCTGTCAATATCGCCTTGCGTGACTACAGGCGTCATCTTCCAATTCAACATTTTCCCCGAGCCCGCAGGACTCGGCTACAGGGCTGTTCATGCAAACAAAACGTTAATCTTCAACATTCACACTGTAGCCGAGGTCAGCAGACCTCGGACAATGTTTTCCTACCTCTGTCATGTGAGTCGTAGCTCAAAGAATGAAGTCTTATGAGGTCGGCTACAGTCCGGTCAACCGTGTCCTGCGAAGCTTGCAAAGCGAAGAATAACGCCCTGACGCTTCCACCTCCGTTCCTACGGCGCGACAAGACAGGTTTTGTATCTGCAAACTAACCATAGTCCGCCAAAACTCCTCCCCTAAATTAGGGGAGGTGGCGAGCAAAGCGAGACGGAGTGGTATTCATTTTACTGAATATTCCCTTTTAATATTGCCACAAATTATGGTGTTAAAATATTTTACCTCATTTTTTTCATTTCAAATTGTTTGCCATCGAGAGCTTCTTTAACATATTTACCCCAATATGGTGTTACATTGTAATCCCAGTCGGTAAGCACACATGGAGATGACCTAGGATGAAAACACCATGCTGTCCAGTTATATTTGTACTTTTGAATTAATCCTAACATATCAGGTGCCCATGTGTATGGAGATTCAAATGATTTTTCAGTCTCCCAAGGCATTGGCTTGTCCTGACAGCCAACTTCTCCAATAAAGATTGGGTATTTTTCTGCAAGATCCATAAATGATTTCTGCCAGTTTTTCTTCCA
>JAQIBS010000216.1 GCA_027858965.1 Kiritimatiellia bacterium | reverse complement strand
CAAAAACGTTAAAAACATGATCTGGGTGCTTACCCAGCGATTGCGCCTTGATAAAAATAATCGACTCTATGATATGCAGAATGATTTTGGACAACGGACCGATGTCTCTCAAAAATTTCCGGCTGAAAAAAAACGTTTAAAGGCTGCTGCCGAAAAATACCGTACTGAGGTTCTTTCAGAACTGCCGCAAAAAGATCAACGCCCCTTTGTGATTGCCCACCCCGGACATGAGTATACGCAGATGCCGGCACGCGATGCTTACGGTGTGGGTGGGGTTAAACGCTCCTGCAAGCATCCCAACTGCTCTTACTATACAAACTGGACCCAGACTGCTGATTGCATCTGCTGGGATGTGGATGTGGTGAAGTCCGGACGTTTTGAGGTTATGCTCTATTACACCTGTCCCGCGAAGGATATCGGTTCCAGCGTTACACTCTCTTGTGGTGACAGCAGTCTTAAATTTAAAATTTCAGAGGCCCATGACTCACCTCTGATCGGAGCAGAGGCTGATCGTATTCCTCGTTGGGAGTCCTATGTCAAGGACTGGAAAAAGATATCCATCGGTGAAATAAACCTTACAGCAGGCAAAGCCTGCCTGAAAATGCAGGCAACTGATATTCCCGGCTCACAGGTGATGGAGTTTCGCCTGCTGCTGTTTAAGAGAGTGGACCATATTATGTAGAGTTGGTTCTTAGAACCAAAATATAGAGTTGGCTCTGAGATTCAAATATTGCTTCTGAGAAGCAACCCTACAGGCTGTGACCATATGGCACGCTACCTCTAAAAATCGCGCATTTACGCATTTCAGAACTTGCCTGCCCTGAGCTTGTCGAAAGGGCGCACTGAGTCGTGCGTCAAACCACTAACTTTTTTTAGTCAGCGCGCAGACAAAGGCTCCATCAGTTCCGCTACGTGTTGGAATCTGCTCTACACTTCTGATAATAGAGAACCTGGAATATCTTTTAAGGAATGCCTCAATTAACTCGGAGTTCTCCTCTGGTTCAAGGGAACAGGTTGAGTAAACGAGTATTCCGCCCGGTACAAGCAGTCTGGATGCATGTGCTAAGATGGATTGCTGCGCTTTGACCAATTTCGTCATCCGGCGTTCACTCCAACGCCAGCGGGCATCAGGGCGTCTGCGCAGAACACCGCTGTTGGAGCAGGGAACATCCAGCAGGATGCGGTCAAAGAGTCCGTGTTTAGCTATGATGTCATCTGCTGGCTCCATCAGATTTGCCTGCTCAACTTTAACCCACTCTAGTTTCGTGCGCTTTAAATTCTCATTAATGGTTGCGATGCGGTCTTCATGCAGGTCAACTGCCAGCACCTTGCTTCCCTCTGCTGGAGGATTGCCCATACGCCATGCAATTTGGATGGTTTTTCCGCCAGGGGCCGCACAGGCATCCAGAACCGATAAGCCGGGCTTGAGATCAAGAAGTTCAATAGCGGAAGCTGTGGCTGGGTCCTGTACAATAAATTCGCCTTCGCTGAAACCGGGAATATCCCGGATGGATGTGCCGCGGGGGGCTTTGGTGAATGTTGTCTTTCCCTCAGCATTCGGTTTGCCGGCAATAAAGGTCTCTGCCGGGGTGTTATTCCAATCAAAGAGCTTTGCGGTCTCTTCCTCGCCAAAACGGGCTGTCCAGCGCTTTGCCAGAACTTCCGGGTGCGACTTCTGAATATGTAGTGGCTGAGCTTCGAGGTTCTTAAGGATTTCATCGCGTGAACGGATGATATTGCGAAGAACTCCATTAACAAAACCGGCTGAGTTTTTAGAGACCTGCTTGGCAGCATCAACTGTTTCATTAACCGCGGCATGGTCGGCCACGTCATCCATGAAAAGGATTTGAGTGGCACCCACAAGCAAAGCCGCCTGAGTTTCTCCGCCCGGCATTTTTTTGACCAGCTTTTCCAGTATCCAGATCAGGGCTGAGTAGTGACGGATGGTGGTGTAGGTCAGATCGGTTACAAAAGCTCGATTCGGGCTGTCTGAGATCATTCTATCCGGAAATTCCCGGTTAAGGAGCCAGCGGGTTATGATGAAAATTGCTTCACGTCTTGTATTCATGCGCATGACTATAGTTTATATCGGTGAAAGTTGAAAGTTGAAAGTTGAAGCGATACGCGTGTGCCAAATTGTAATATTAAATGCGACAAACATATGGACAAAAAAAATGTTCCATGTGACGATAAACCCT
>JAQIBS010000214.1 GCA_027858965.1 Kiritimatiellia bacterium | reverse complement strand
GCTCTTTTAAGAATTCTCGGCCTTCTCAATAATACTTTTTTCAATGCGGGGTGCCACTTCTGCCGTGGCTGCCGCAGAACCGGCGATAATTGCATGATAGATCGCCCGATAGGAAGATGAACCGTGAGTAATAATTACAGCCCCCGGCACTCCCAGTAACGGAGCTCCACCATATATTTCAGGATCCATACGATGCTTAATGCTCTCCAGCGCCCCTTTTAACAAAAGTGCTCCCAGCTGACGGATAGGGTGACGCAAAAACTCTTTCTTCATCCAATAGCTAACGGCATGCGCTACGCTTTCGGTTGTTTTTAAAACAACATTGCCAACAAAACCATCACAGACTGCAACATCAACTTTTCCAAAAAAAAGATCATGACCCTCAATATTTCCACGAAAGTCTACATTTGTTTTTTTTATCAGCTGAAATGCCTTTTTGGTCATATCATTACCCTTGCTATCCTCTGTACCAATACTGAGAAGACCTACAGTAGGGCGTTGCTGTTTCAAAACCGCTTTGGAATATTCATTACCCATAATAGCAAATTGAGCCAGCCAGCTCTCAACGCAGTCGGTATTAGCTCCGGCATCAAGTAATAGCAAAGGACGACTAGAATTACGGGTTGGCATAACAGTGGCAATAGCAGGTCTCAGAACTCCGGAAACACGTCCCAGCATGAACACTGCTGCCGTTGCCACCGCACCGGAATTACCAGCTGAAACCATGGCATCGGCATCACCGCTTTTGATCAGCCGCATGCAAATATTGATCGAGCAGTCTTTCTTTCTACGAACAGCCTTGGCTGGCGATTCATCCATACTGATTGATTCAGGAGCATGAACAATCTTCAATTTATCCTGATTAACCTTGGGGTATTTTAACAGCTCTTTCTTAATCAAAACTTCATCGCCGACAAGATAAATACAGTCAAGATATCTCAATCTCGTAATAGCTTCAACAGCGCCATGGACAATTTCATAAGGAGCTTTATCTCCTCCCATTATATCAAGAGCTATTCTCAACCAAAAATCTCCAAGCGAATTTATGATAATCAAAAGGTTTCCGAAAAAACGGAAACCTTATTAAAGCAAAAAACCGGCCACTAATCAAGTGAGGCCTGTCAAACTTTTCTGATCAAACCTCTACTGTCAGAACCTGACGGCCCTTATACATTCCACAGGCAGTGCAAACGCGATGCGCCTGCTGATTTGCTCCACAGTTTGAACAGGCCTGGACCTGAAAAAGTTCTGCTTTAATCTGACCTCTACGAAGGTTCTTACGACGTTTTGATGTTTTCCGTTTTGGTACGGCCATACTAATAACTCCTTAGTTTCTACCTGTGCGATTCAACAATCGCGCTAAAAATTTGTCCCCTGCTATTCAAGTACATCCAAAGCAGACCAGCGGTTATCACCATGCTCCGTTTTGCATTCGCACCCGCTCTTGTTCAGATCAACCCCACATTGAGGACAAAGTCCCTTACATGATTCACTGCAACGAGGGTACGCAGGAAGGTTGAGTATAATAACTTCCCTGATCTCATTGGTCAAGTCCAGGAATGAAATTTCCTCATTTATTTCAAAAGAATCAACAAAATCACCCTCTTTTACCTCTAAATCAAAGCATACATCACATAATGAACAGTTACATATGAATCTCTGCAATAAAGTTCCACGCACCAGAAGCTCAGTTCCAAGTGCTTGTACATTAAGCTTATAGACAATTCCACCCTTAGGCGCAATCGAACCCACTTTTTCATCCAGATCAATAATATCCGGGGAGGTTTCGCCCTCATATATCTCTTCGCCCTCTTCCAGGCGATCCAAATCAACGATCAAACGCCCCTGTGTCTCCAACGCCGCCTCCCTCTTTTACATCCTGATCAGTAATTCTGTTCATAAACGCTTGTATATACTTCTGCACCGGTAATGGAACAAAACTGCTGGCATCTCCACGATACCTGACAATCTCCCGAATCGTACTTGCTGTTACATAGCTATAGTTTTCATTGGGCATCATAAACAGAGTCTCTATTTCAGGAGCCAGTTTACGATTGGTTAACGCCATTTGAAACTCATACTCAAAATCGGAATATACACGTAAACCGCGCACTACCACGCTGACCTTGCGCCGACGGCAATACTCAACCAGCAAGGTGTCCAGCTTGTCAATCTCAACATTCTTTAAGCCTGCTGCATCCACACTCTCACGTATCATGGAGATACGGGCGTGTACATCAAACATGCTGCTCTTCTTCATTGAAACACCGGCAACAACCACAATCACTCTGTCAAATAGCTTTGAACTGCGTTCTATCAGATCAAAATGCCCCATTGTCAATGGATCGAATGTCCCGGGATAAACCGCAACTTTTTTCATAATGATAAATCCCTTCCTTAAAATGAATAGAAGTTCTAAAGTGCGAGAGTGCTAAAATGCGAGAGTTGGAGAGCCGCTTCGCTCCGTGCAGCTCTTTCGTTCTTCGCTAACTCAACCACTTTCTACTTCCCTCTTCCTACTTCCCACAAAAAATTTCCCGCACTCAAGCACTCTCGCATTTCAAAACTTTAGCACTTAGCACTCTCATACCCCTCAGTCAAGGGGCCAGCAGAGCTGGCTATTTATAAACTTTAGCACTTTAGCACTCTCGCACTCTCGCACTTCTTTCCCCTTCTATACACCGCCAACCGGGTGTGTCCATACTCCCTGTCCCGCAGCAGCTCCCAGCCATCAATCTCATCAGCCTTACAAGCAACAGGCAGCTCAGCCACAAAAATACCGCCCTCGGCAACCACATTATTCCCGGCTGCCAACTCAAGGAGTACTGTAAAACCTCGCTCTTTTGCCTCTCTATAAGGAGGATCGGCAAACGCAATATCCGCAGCCCTTCCTTGACCAGCAGTTTTAAGCCAGCGTTCAACATCACCGCAAACAATCTCACCCCGCTCCGGAGCTAGTGCATCCACATTCTGACGCAGCACCTTAAGATGTCGCGAATTCTTTTCCAGCCAGACAACATGCTCCGCCCCACGGCTGTAAGCCTCCAGACCAACAGCACCGGATCCTGCATAAAGATCAATAAAGCACGCCCCGTAAATCTCTTTCATCAGTATAGAAAAAAGAGCCTCCCGTACACGATCCTGGGTAGGTCTGACCTTGTCTCCTGCCGGAACCTTCAATTTACGCCCACAAAACTCACCACCTGTTATTCTCATAGGCGCTGATTATAGCAAAAAGTGAAACCGTGCTAAAGAGGGAAAAAAGAGAAGGACAACCTCCCTACTATCCCCAGACTGAACGAACAAATTCCAGTGAGCGTTTCAAATCGGCCGCGGGCACATCACGAGCCGGTTCAAAAACCTTAATAATGCGATCATCCGCATACCCCCTAAGCATATCAAAAGCAACCTCACCAGCACCGGGAGGCAAATGATCATCCAGTAGCGGTTGAGCATCATGAATATGAATTCCCTGCGTCACAGGCAGTAATGTTTCAACCACTTCAACATGCCTCTCCCATCCAAAAAATTCCCGCACCTGGCCATGACCGATATCGTGCCAGTACGCCAGAGTCGGTGTATCAAAGCGCTCTTTCAGCATCATCATCTCACGCATATCAGGAAAAGCTTCAATTGAAGGTAGATTTTCCAAAGCCAGCGTCACACCCCGCTTTTCAAACTCAGGCAACAGTGTTTCCAAAGAAAGACAAAAACCATCATAATACTTCTGAACACGCGACTGCCTGCGCTTAACCGCCTTTGCCAGCAGTTTACAATAGCGCTCACCGTCATTGCCACCCTCCGCACCAATCGCGTCTGCGAGTGTATAAGTGTTCATACTGCTGAATAGACTCTTCAGAAAAATACGTCCGGCATGCAAAACAACTGCCTTAGCTCCCATATCAGCCGCAAAGTTGAGCGTATTCTCTATCATAATACGAGCCATCACCCGTTCGTCCTCATCCAGTGAAGCCAGAAGATAGAGCTCTGGATAACCATGCGGAGCTTCAATGGGTACCGGACAGTAAGCATGCACGCTGTCAATATCTACTTCGCCCCGCTCTACAATGATCTTGATATCCTTGGCCTGGGTGTCAGTCAGGTTATACCCCAGTTCCAATGCCTCAAAGCCAAGAGCAAGCACCTCATCCACAAGAGCCCCGCCACTCTCATGACGCGAGCTGTTCCAATTTGTTGATATTCCAATTTTCATAACTTAGGGTGGTTAGGGGGTTAGGGGTTAGGGGTTAGAGATAAGTTCTAAAGTGCGCGAGTGCTTGAGTGCGAGAGTTGCAGAGCCGCTTCGCTCCGTACGTTTCTGAAAACGCCACTACATTTGACGGTTGAAAGCGTTGAGGGTGTCGCGTCACACTTCTCACTTCTCTCTTCACTTTATAAGCGCCATGAACTCCTGGCGGGTAGCGGGTTCATCACGAAATGAACCAAGCACAACCGAGGTGGTCATTACAGAATTTTGTTTTTGCACACCTCGCATCATCATGCATAGATGACGAGCCTCAATCACAACGCCAACGCCCTCGGCATCCGCCTCTTTCATAATCGCCTGAGCCACCTGCTCTGTCAGTCGTTCCTGAATCTGAAGTCTGCGAGCAAAGCAATCTACTATCCGCGCAATTTTGCTGACACCAAGCACCTTGTCTTTGGCAATATACCCCACATGACACTTTCCGTAAAAAGGGAGTATGTGATGTTCACAAAGACTGTACAATTCAATCTCTTTTACAATAATCATATGATTGAGATGTGCCTCGAAAACGGCATTATTCAAAACCTCTTTGGCTGTCTGTTGGTATCCTTTTGTCAAAAAGGCATACCCCTCTGCCGTACGCCGTGGCGTATCAACTAGCCCCTCGCGCTCCGGATTCTCTCCCAATTCAACCAGCAGCTGGCGAATTAATTCAGCAACCCGATCTTTATTCATCTCTTTTTTATCCATGCCAATAACTTTACATCGCTATGCGATAAAACTCAAGTCGTGAATTTGTCATCAATGATTCTATCAAAAAAAAAGTTGATTTTAGAGCTGCTAAAATTAAACACGTTCCATAAAATTCAGTAAAATCAGTAAAGAGCCTTTTTTTATTCTGTTTATCGCATAAATCACATTGAGTATGGTATTATTTTAGTACTTATGCAATTCCTAAAGGGAACAGAGAATCATGAAAAACAAACTGGAAATACTGGCTCCAGCCGGTGATATGGCGTCGTTACGTGTTGCAATCGAATCGGGTGCTGACGCAATATATCTCGGAATCGAAGAGTTCAACATGCGGCAGGCTGCCTCTCGCAATTTTACACGTGAATCGCTGATAGAGGCATCCAGTCTATGCCGTGAAAACGCAGTAAAGCTTTACCTGACCCTGAATACAATTGTCTTCGAAGTGGAGCGCAAAGCAGTCGCAGATATGCTCGTGTATGTCAAACCCTATGTCGATGCGGTTATTGTCTCCGATTGGGCGGTCATCGAACTCTGCAAAAAACTGGAGGTCCCCTTTCATATCTCCACGCAGATGTCCTGTTCCAATGTAGCGACAGCCCGGTTTCTGAAGTCACAGGGAGCTGAACGTGTTGTCCTGGCCCGAGAGTGTACCATTGAAGAAGTTAAACAGATTGCAGCTGAATCCGGAATCGAGATTGAGACCTTTGTGCACGGCGCAATATGTGTTGCTGTTTCCGGACGTTGCCTGCTCTCACATGATGCCTACGGAAAGTCCGGCAGCTGCGGAGAGTGCCAGCAACCATGCAGACGCCGTTTCTATGTCAAAGAGATGCGTGAAGGCGAAAATGCCGATGCGGAATTTGAAGTAACCCCTCACACCGTTTTCTCAGCCCGTGATCTCTGTTCAATAACTTTTATGGATAAGCTTGTTGATGCAGGAATAGTATCATTCAAGATTGAGGGACGAGCCCGCAATCCTGAGTATGTAAAAACCGTGGTCACAGCCTACCGCAAGGCTCTTGATGCAGTTCTATCCGGCGAGTTCACCGAAGAGCTTGGCAAAGAGCTCAAAGCTGAATGCGCAAAGATATACCACCGCGAGTTTGCAAAGGGGCTCTACCACGGTCGCCCAGGCAAAGAGCAACTCACAGACAAAGTTCTGAATCAGGCCACAACCAAGAAACTGCATGTCGGCGTTGTTAAAAAATACTACAAAAAAGCAATGGTTATAGAGATTCATGTACAAAACAACCCGGTCAAGATCGGTGACTCTATCTCAATTCATGGGTCCACCTCCGGAATTGTTGATATGAAGCTTGATGAGATGCGACAGGAGCAGACAAAAATTGAACATGCTGAAAAGGGTGGCTGGTTTACAACGGTCTGCGAAAAAAAGGTACGCGAAAACGACAAGGTATACAAGATTATAGATGTAGATCCAGCGAAGCTGGAACAACAAAAGCTTTATCCTCCCCCACTCCCCTTGGGAAAATGACAAAAAAGGACATTATGAAGATTACAACAAAGAGAACTCAATTCATGGTTAGATTAATTCTGCTGATAGCGGGACTTCTTATAACTTCCCCGCTGGCAACTTTAGCAACGGAGGTTACCGCCACGGCAAAAGGATATCTGGAAATCGACAATCCTCCGGTCATATTTAAACCTGGATATTACACAGAGAAGTGGAGCTACGGCAACACAGTTATTGACTATAGCAAAATCAAAGAAGAGGGCCCAATCCAATTCAGCATGAACCCGTTCGGCAAAAAAGAAATTGATGGTTCAGCCACAATAACAAAGACCGATGGCGCAATCAAAGCGGAATACACATTCAAAGCCAAAACAGAGATAACCCTTAATTCGCTCCTCGTCGGCGCAACCCTTTCGTTGGATGATTTCGCAGGAGGAAGCTGGAAATGCAACGACAAATCAGGTGTGTTTCCGAAAGAGTACAAGGACTTGTTTGTGATGCATGGCCACACCCGTAGCATAATGATCACAGCCGCAGATGGCAGAACCATACGCATCATGTTTCCAGAGGAAACCCGGGTACTTATCCAGGACAACCGTAGATGGACAGAGAGCTACACTCTCCGTATCGGACATCTCAGTAAATTAGCTTTAAAAAAAGATGAGAGCCGTTCCATCAATTTTTCAATCATACTTCAGGCCCCGACTATATTAAATCGGGAGAAGCCCATTACCATCGAAGCCGGCGCCGACTGGACTCCGCTTAAAGTAGAGCTGGACATAGAGAAAGGCTCGGCCCTCGACTTTTCTCAACTTGGTTTCACCGATGCCCCTGCCGGAAAATATGGCAGGGTTATCACAAAAGGACCTCACTTTGTTTTCGAAAAGATGCCAGACAAACCACAGCGATTTTATGGAGTTAACTTCTGTTTCTCCGCCAATTATCTTGAAAAGGAGACCGCTGAGATGATTGCTAAGCGCCTGGCACGCATTGGCTACAACAGCATCCGCATTCATCATCATGACAACACAATGGTCTCAGGTTCCCCTGATGCAACCGATCTAAACAAAGAGGAGATGCGTAAATTCGACAACTTCACAGCTGCCTGCATCAAAGAGGGTTTATACATCTCAACAGACCTCTATGTTTCACGTCGCGTGCCCTGGAAGGCAATCGGCATAGATAAACCAGGCAGCATTTCCCAGACTGAATTTAAAAAGCTTGTACCCGTGCACGAAGGGGCGTACAACAACCTCAAGAAATATGTAACCAACTGGATGACACATGTTAATCCGAACACAGGACGCTCTTATGCGCAGGAACCGGCACTTGCATGGATCAATCTTCTCAACGAAGCTAATTTCGGTAATTACTACAGTGAAATCAAGAACATCCCGGAGTGGACAACAGCCTGGCAGAAGTGGCTGACTGAGAAGAAACGCCTTGAGCCGGACAAATACAAGTCCATCCCTGATTTCGTTCCGGAAAATGGTGAACTCAGCAAAGATGATCCTCACTGCGCTGCATTCCTACTCTTCTTCCGAGACCTCGAAATTGATATGGTCAATAAGTTCAGGTCGTTTCTTCAGGATGAGCTCGGTTGCAAAGCCTTGATCACCAATGCAAATGGATGGAGTCACTTTCTGCCGGATCACTTTACCCGGGCCAAAACATACGATTACATAGACGATCACTTTTATGTAGATCACCCCCATTTTCTGCAGAAAAAATGGAGTCTGCCCAGTAGATGCCCAAACACAAATCCGGTTAAAAGCATCAGCTACGGTGGCCGACGCGAAATATACATGCGCCACTTTGACAAGCCATTCACAATCACTGAGTACAACTTCTCTGCCCCCGGCCGTTTCAGAGGCGTTGGCGGAATCCTGACAGGAACAATGGCCGCACTACAGGACTGGAGTGGTCTCTGGCGCTTTGCCTACAGCCACAACGGGAACTCCCTGGCAAGGGGAACGGCTCCAACGATAGGCTACTTTGACATGCTGAACGATCCACTTTCTCTTGCCGCTGAACGCGCATCGATATGCCTCTTCCTGCGACAGGACATTGCCCCCCTGCAGAAATCAGCTGTTATCTACCTGCCGGAGGAGAAGTTTAACTCACTTGATAATCGTTACTATAAAAGTAAAAATCTCTGGCATGCTCTGGGATGGAGCCGCAAAACAGGAGTTCAGGTCGGAGGTCCCAAACCTCAAGGATATACACACACGGCATCTTATCCTGAAGTTTTTGAGCAATATATTGAGGATAAGACCGTTATACCCTTTATAGGTTCAGATATTGATACGCTGGTAAAAGAGAACAAAGCACTAACAATTGACAACAAATCCGGCACATTTGTGATAACCACAGACCGGACATGTGGGGGGTTTACTGAGAAAGGAACTATCAAAGCCGGAGTTCTCAGTGCGGATATCAGCGAGAGCGCTGCCACAGTATGGGTGAGTTCGGTAGACAAAAAACCTTTGGCTAAATCCCGCCGAATGATTCTCACTCACCTTACAGACATACAGAATACTGGTATTAAATATGCTGGAGAGAAACGTCAGATACTGCTAAAATGGGGGGGACTTCCACATGTTGTGCGCAATGGGAAAGCAAAAATAACCCTGAAGGCTGAATCACCTGAGAAATATAAAGTTTACGCGCTTACCACAGGCGGTCGTCGGGTTGCTGCCATATCAACATCGGTTTCCAACGGATTACTTTGCTTTGAAGCAAAAACAACGGGCCTTAACAACAATGCCGTAATAATTTACGAGATCGTTAGAGAATAAGTGAAAATACAAATTATAACACTGATTTTATTGGCAACAGGCATAAACGCCTTTGCATATCCGTATTTTGGCAAAGCGAAGAACTACCCGAATATTGGATTAATGCTCCCCCCGCTCTCTCAATCAAAACCGAATCCCCTGCCCATGCCGGAGGCACACACCTATCTGGCAACTGAGATTGGAGTACTTGAACGCGAAGACCGATTTGTCCCTTTCGAACTCTGGTTTCATGAGCAGTGTGAAGGATGCTGGCAGGATAGCCGTGGTAATACACTCACACTGGGACGAATTAAACAGCAACTACCTGACTTTGCAGAAGAGCATGTAACCCGCGAACGTTTCCACATTGAAAGCGCTGACAGCGATTATCAGATTGATGGTAAAAAAGAAAAACTAATTCATGAGTGGGCCTCATCATTCTGCAACGACTCTCTCTCTGAACCTCAGGCACTTAACATAAATTCCATCACTTTAAGCGAGGTTTTCTCATATACATGTGCTACATCAAACACCCTTGTTTACACATTTCATCCGCGACGTATTGGAAATGCCCGCAATTTTGACTGGTTTTGTGTAATTATGCAGGCCTCCGAAATTGAAGATTTCCAGACTTTTCAACTTCAGTTCGAAAACGATTATATTTCAGAGATTGCTCAACCGGCAGGAACCTCAAAAGATGAAGGCATTAAATCGACTGAAATTGACACGACACGCAAAGGAAAAATAGATTTTGACCAGCCCAATAATCCCGTACGAATTACGACCCGCAAAAGCATAGAGAACTATGAAGAGTGGTGGTCTGCCGAAACTGACGGATATATCATCCTTTCTGATGTAAATACAGAGCTGGGAAAATCGTTAATTGAAAAGTTGCAAAACGACATGCCCCTTTTGCAAAAAGCCTACCGTACCCTGTTGCCTCCAATGACTGAAATATCTGACATATCGCTGATCAGAATATTTCAGTTTAAAAACGAATATAATCAGTATGTCGGAGATGGAATGGAGTGGTCTGGCGGCATGTGGATGCCGAAACGGCGAGAGCTGGTCCTTACACAGGAATCTAATACAGAGGAGATTATGAAAACGATCAGGCACGAATCGTTTCATCAATACATTTCCTATGCCTACTGCATGATTACCCCGGCACCCTGGATGAATGAAGGACACGCCTGCTTTTTTGAAGCAGCACGCGTGGATTCAAAAAACAAGGTCATCTTTGAAGAGGATGATAAACGCGTAAGACTCCTGTTGGACAACCTGGATATGGCCACATCACTGATCCCTCTGCTGCTGGATATGACCTATGATGAATTTTATGGAGGCACATCAGATGACCGTTCCCTCTGCTATGCCCTGGCTTGGGGACTCGCCTATTACCTGCAAAAAGGGGCTCCCATGGAACGCAACACCCCCTTCAAATCGATTTTAACAGACTCCGCCGCTGCATTGGCAGCCTCACGTAACTACAAGGATGCAACATCCTTAACATTCTCGGAAATTGACATGAATGTCTTTCAATCAAACTTCAAGGAGTTCTGGTTAAAACGGCGTTCCTCCGCAATGCAGTTTGACCCTTTAAACCCTTAAACCTTAAAACCCTCAAACCCTTATAGTGGAAGGCACATACAATGAAGATCGTCATATTAACTATGTTCGCTACGCTCATGCTTAGCAGCAGCGGATGCATCTACTCAAACTTTCGTGTGCCGATGAGCACAGATTTCCGAAACACAAAAACCGTAGATAAGATGGGCAAGTCAAGTTCCCACTCTGTAGCATGGATCGCCGCATGGGGAGATGCCGGATTACAAGCAGCCGCAAAGGAGGGTGATCTTGAGACTCTTGAATACGTGGATTATCAGTTTATTAATGTCATCTTTGGTCTTTATATGAGTCGTAAAACAATCGTTTACGGAAACTAAAGGTTACCTTGAACAAAAAAAGAAATATTTTGTATATAAGTATTGTCGCACTCTGCATGCTACAAACTGGATGCTTTTCCCAAAAAGGTCTCTTATTTACCTATATTAGACAACCTCGATCACTCCCCTCGCACCGTAAGGAGTGTCCAAAAGCTAACAAGCAGTGCTATGTCAGCCTCACCCAATTGAAAGAACCTGTAACACGACTCAATCTTTCCGTGATGTGGTCCAATAAAGCGGTCAAAGAGGTAGCACAGAAAGCCGGTATCACAGAAATATACTATGCCGACCTTGAAACCCTCTCCATCTTTTTAGGCACATACCAACGCCGCCGAGTGATCTTCTACGGCAATTAATGCAGCAGACGATGCAATCAAACTGATCATTAGAGATATTCGAAAACTGCCACATACATTGACCGTCAGCGATATAAACATAACTGCATTAAAAAAAAACTGCGTGTTTTGAAAATAAAGCATTATTGTAATAAGGTCAATTTCATCGACTGAAAGTCGATTCAAGGCGGTAACGCCGCACTCTGGAGGGACCGTGGCCCACGGTCCGCTCACTCACGCCATTCAGGGCTACTCTCTCTGCACTCTCCGCGCCTTCCCTGTCAGGGCGTAGCTCGTTAGAGCGGAGACTGATGCAAGATATAGAGTCATTCAAGAGCGCAAAATCTACACTTAACCGGACACAAAAAAGCCCCATACTTTTTGTACGGGGCTTTTTTCAAATCATTATCTAAGGCGGGCTCTGCCCGCAACTCAGCTTGTAGCCAGTAGCTTGTAGTTTGCTCTGCTGTATTTGCTACCAGCTACCAGCTTAAGTTGCTGCTTCAACTTCTTGTTTTTTTGTGACAGTAGTTGAGAAAATAGCAACTAATTCGAGATTTACTCATTGATCAGGATAATCTTAAAGAACGCATTAGTTTGAGTTCTAGGTACGCTAATAAGAGTCTTGCTACCTGTTCCCTGGAACTCATTGTTCTCGTTAACACTATACCAATTAGTACCAAAGTAAACCTGAACATCATCCTCAACACGCCAGTCTTCGAGAGGAGCATTAATATCGGATGAGATAAGCAGTTTATATCTCTTAAGATCTTCAGAGTTAAATGATATCTGGAATGTTTCGAGAGTCAACTTGACAGCACCCATTTGGATCGACTTAACCTCAATCTCCCCATATGATGTATGCGTACGGTCCTCTTCATCAACAACTTTAAATTGGTAGAACTGGCCTAGCTCAAGAACTCCGCTTGTAACAGGGATTTGATAACTATTGTCCCCCATTCCTTCCGCTTGAACCGAACCTAAAAATACCCAGGCACCGTCAATGTAAGCATATACTTTCAAAAGCCCTGAACCATTTTCATTGGTTGTATAGAGATTTACCTGAAATACTCCGTTTGTACTCTGGTAGACAGAGAAATCAACTTGGGACGAAAGAGGTTCAGTATCACCGGAAACACTGGTTGTCGAAACCAAACCACCTTCACCTAAAACGCTTAAGGAATTAATCACGTCCTCTGTACTCAACGGCGAAATAAGATTTTGAGATCCCACAGAAGCTTCCTCGCCTGACGTTGAAAGAATCACCGTATATTCATACGTGGTAAATTCGGGTGACGTGTAAGGGTATCTCAAAACAACGCTAATCAAATTCGTTGCACCCTCCACCACTGCAATAGGCGCAGCGTTGTTTGTAAGCTGCATCCAAGTGGCCGAGGCACCTGAGCCGGTTATAGCATACAAAGTACCAGTAGTATTAGAGGATTCATCAAACACAGCCAGCACGGCAGCCTGCGCATTGGTAAACGAATCAACATCCGGCAGCACATCAAAAAGATTCATTTGCACATAGAGTTGAGTGGATGCCAGTAATTTACTGTCAATATTAAGAGAAGGGGTAACGCTTTCCATCAGAGAGAGTTCACCCTCAAAAACAATTACGATGCCGTTAGTCGAGATTGCTGTACCATCAATGATATCAAAAGCATTGGTCACAGAATCATCTAAAATATCCGGTATATCTACCGTTGTGCTAAAAGAAACCTCGGCAAAAAACAGAATAACGAGTGAAAATAATACACTCATACATTTCATATTCATAACAAAACCCTTAATTACATAATCCGTATCTGAAGCAACAAAAAACTTTTACTTTTATAAATTTAACAGATAGATATTAGCCTGTACAGTACAAATTACGCAGATAATCCATCTACTAATAACTTATAACGATATACAAAACACAAGCAGCTACAAAATTACCACTTTAATGCACCAAAACCCTTGAAAAATCCCACTTCTTGTCGTATGTTATCTGGCATGAAAATTCTCATTATTGGAGGCGGCGGCCGCGAACACGCCATTGCATGGAGATTATCTAAAGATTCCTGCAAACCTGAACTTTATTGCGCACCCGGAAATGCCGGTACTGATTCAATTGCAGAGAACCTTCCGATCTCTGCTGAGGACATTGACTCTCTTACGCAATGGGCTATCTGCAATAAACCTGATTTAACAGTTGTCGGACCGGAAGTTCCGCTCTGTCTGGGAATCACCGACATCTTCGAAGCGGAAGGATTAAGGGTTTTCGGCCCCTGTCGTGAAGCTGCCAAAATCGAAGGCAGTAAAAGATTTTCTAAAGAGGTCATGGCTGCGGCAGGTGTACCGACCGCCAGATCCCTATCTTTTGATAACCCGGATAAAGCCATTGACGCGCTTGAATCATTCGGACTCCCCGTCGTGATCAAAGCTGATGGACTGGCCGCCGGCAAAGGAGTGATCATTGCCGAGACAAAGGAAAAGGCTGTTGCAACTATTCAGTCAATGCTGATTGACTCACAGTTTGGAGAAGCCGGTGCCGAGGTTCTAATCGAAGAATTTTTAAAAGGCGAAGAGGCATCTATCCTGGCATTGATCGACGGCGAAAACGCATTGATCCTTCCCTCCTCTCAGGATCACAAGCGAGCCTACGACAATGACGAAGGCCCCAACACGGGCGGCATGGGCGCCTACTCTCCGGCACCGGTTGTAACCGATGAACTTATACCGATAATTAAAGAGAGCGTCATCATGCCGGTTATCCGCGAAATGAAAAAACGTGGTTGTCCTTATAAAGGAGTTCTCTATGCTGGCTTAATGATCAATGAAAAAGGAATGAACGTACTTGAATTTAACGCCCGGTTCGGCGACCCCGAGACAGAGGCGGTCCTGCCTCGGATTGATGGCGATATCATTCCAGCTCTGGAAGCCTGTATTGATGGCACCTTAAATGATGATCTTATATCAGTGCGTAAAGAAGCCGCAGTCACAATTGTCATGGCCTCCGAGGGATATCCAGGATCATACCCTAAAGGGATACGCATTACCGGTCTTGATCAAGCCGCTGAAATTGAGGGCTGTACTGTTTTTAATGCCGGAACTAAAATTGAGAATGGAAAAGTCGTTACCTCAGGTGGTCGCGTTCTCTCTGTCACGGCAATCGGAACAGACCTTAAAGATGCTGTTGAGCATGCCTACCAGGCCGTCGCAAAGATCGATTTCAAAGGAGCGCACTATCGTAAAGATATCGCCTTTCGTGCATTTAACCGATAAAAGCCTAGCGCATTATAGCCGCATGTCTGCGTGCTAAGTACAGGCAGGCAACCAATTTTCCAACTACGAAATACACTAAAAACACGAAAAGGGTGCGCTTTGTAGGGATTTTTCACAGAGACACAGAGAACACAGAGTGCAAAAGTATGTTACTCTGAGAACTCTGTGCCTCTGTGAGAGATAAAAAAACGTGCAAAAAAAATGAATGATAGTAGTTTAAGGAGACATCTATGTGTAAAAAACCACTCGTCGGAATAGTAATGGGAAGTGATTCAGACTGGTCACTGGTAAAAAAATCTGTCGATATCTTCAAAAAGTTTGATGTTGAATTTGAAGCAAGAGTTATCTCTGCCCACCGTACACCCGGTCTGGCTGCAGATTATGCCAGCTCAGCGGAAGAACGCGGATTACAGGTGATTATTGCAGCTGCAGGCGGCGCAGCCCATCTGGGCGGCGTACTGGCAGCACATACAGTTTTGCCGGTAGTCGGCATACCTGTTGCAGGTGGTGCTCTGAATGGGCTGGATTCTCTTTATGCAACAATCCAGATGCCATCAGGGATTCCGGTTGCAACTGTAACTTTAGGAAGTGCAGGACCTGTAAATGCGGCCCTCTTCGCAGTTCAGATCCTTGGCGGTGCCAACCCGGAGTTACGTGCAAAATACCATGATTATAAAGAGGAACTTAAAGAGAAGGTCACCAAAGGCAATGAAAGAATCAATGCCGACCTGCAGGACTGACGTTGAGAAGTTCTGAAATGCGAGAGTTCTAAAGTTCTGAAGTGAAGAGGTAGCGCAGTTGGCGCGTCAGCTATAGTAACCGCTCTATGATCAGTACATGCTTCTCAGAAGCAAAATAATTGAATCCCTTCGCCAACACTACAACCCGACAGACAACTTTTTAAAAGAATAATTACTAGTCCCACCCCGAGAAGAGCTAATATAATAAAGAAACCAGAGCCTTTACGTGAATATAGACCTTATTGAACAACATGGATTCAAACTCTTAGATTTAATTGAAGAAACCAGCAGAGTTATTATATGGAAAGCGGTTCAAACCACACTTGACCGCTCTGTGTTTCTGGTCATATTAAAAGAGGAAGCCGCTGCTGACCCGCTGGAGGTTAAGTACTTTTTGCAAATTGCCCAGCAATTTGCGAAATTAAAAAACGATTCGCTGGCGGCGGTTTTTGACATTATCAGCGAGAATGACAGTCACTATGCCATTATGGAATATGTTGACGGGCAAAATCTTGACGAGTTGTTGGAAAGCCATGGCCCTTTAGAGTTCGAACACATTATGCAAGTGGCATTATCCGTTACCGGTTGCCTCCAACAGCTATGGAACAACTCCCGCATCATCCATAGAAACTTAAAAGGATCAACAATCAGATATGACTCCCGTGGAATTGCAAAAATCACCGACTTTTCTCTGGCAGTAATTTCATCAAAGGATTTTGATAGTTCAATAATCGACAAAGGTCATATTCTGGGCTCCCCCTCTTTTCTCTCACCAGAGCAGTCACGTGCGGATGAAACAATCGCACCCCAGTCCGACATGTACGCACTGGGTGCCCTGCTTTACTATCTAGCAACAGGAAAAGCACCATTCTCCGAACATAACGGTTCCGAAATCCTGAATGCCCATCTGTTATCGCAGCTCTCACCTCCGCACCTCAAAAATGCAAAACTGCCTGCCATCTTCTCAAAACTACTGCACAAACTGATGATGAAAGATCCTGCCTATCGTTATAAGAACTGGGAGGAAATCCAGCACGATCTCCACAGCATTATTGCCCATAGGGAACCGGTCTGCCTTCATTTAAATCTTAAACATGCCAGCACAATCAAACCCGATTTCACGGAAAAAATCACGGCTGATGAGCAGCCTGTCTATAAGATTAAGACAAAAAAACGCAACGAATATCTTTCCAGCATGCAGGATAAACATGTCAGCCATCATCATGAGGCCGACAAAAAAAGCCAGCAGCTAAAAACACAACTCATTTGCTGGGCTGGCTTAGCCCTTTGGTTTGTAGCTCTTTTCTGGTTCCGTGCTGTCATCCAGACAACTCCGGTGGCTCAACAAAAACCAGACAATCAATCCAACTCCGTAATCGATTCCCCGGGTTCCCAGGAACACACAACAAGCCAGGCAGGGCCAACTTCCCCGAACAGCTCCAATTCAGCAAAATCCTCTACAAAAATAAATAAAAAAATCAGTCAAAAAATGCCGACTGAACTGATGCAGACTCTGGCAAAAGCTTTAGCTAATAACTCTCCGGCTTCAGCTATCAATACTCTGAGAAATGCCACCGAAGATTTTTCAGAAAAAAATGAAGTCCTGGCTTTGCTTATCGAAATACCCTCGTCTGATCAACTCGTTACCCAACACCTGCTTAATAATACAGGCAAATCACTTGTCATGAACTTCAAAGGCAAACCACGCAAGGTGATCCCAAAGGGAGTTAAAAACAATATTGTTCAGCTGGAGGCAAAAGGAAGATCTATTGATCTTAATATTTCAAAGCTAAACATTGAACAAAAAATCAACTGGATTAATCCCCCTGCAAATACAGCGGAAAATATCGCAACCCTCCTTTTATATCTGCAAAAAGGGGATACCAAACAGGCACGCAAATACGCTGACAAATGCGGTCTGCTAACAGAGGTTGCTATAGAAGCCGTTGAGATCAAAACGACAGTAAATAATTTAGTGCAGGAGTTCTAAAATGCGCGAGTGCGAGAGTTGTATTGCAGCCCTGTTTATTCCTCGCAGAGGCGCGGAGCGCGCAAGGCTGCCACTAATTCGCCGTTGGATGCTGGAAGTTCATCAAACCCACCCTCTCGCACTTTAAAATCCCGCCACTGCGGAGCCAGCAATGCTGGCTATTTATAAACTTTAGCACTCTCGCACTTTAGCACTCTCGCACTTTAGAACTTCTTCCTTCTATTCCATTACTTCTTTACTGGCGGCAGCTCGACCTTAGCCGCATCAATCGCTCCAGCAGCACTTTCAACCGCTGCTGCGGCATCCGCTTTTACAGGCGTTGCACTCCCACTCGACTTCATCTTGTTTCCAAAAGAGATGATACAGAAAGAGAGCAGCAGTACGGCAACACCGGAACTGAGCAGACGTTTAGTCTTGGAGCCGACGCCCTTCCATTCGCCTGTCATCACACCCACGAGCGAGCTAAAGAAAATAGCAGAACCCATCACAATGGCAAAGCTGATATAAGCCAGATCTTTACCCATAGCCGGCTCACCCACCTTCTGAAAGACAAACTGCATTGCCCAGATGATACCGGCAATACCGGCAAACATGATATTAGCACGGATGGGAGTATCTTTATTGGTGTAATCCCCCATACTCTTGTTTTTAATATTCTGGCTTAAACACCAAGTCACATTAACAACAAAACCTCCCAGCAGAACAACAACCAGAACCGGAATGCCCTGCCACTTGACTGCGGTACCGCCAGCTACAGCCGCCTCTTCCAAGACTTTTCCACCCTGCAAACCAAAGTTCATACCAGCACTGGCAATACCGGAGAAGAGCGCCACAATCATTCCTTTTTTGAAATCAAACTCAGCCACCGCTTCTTTTTTAGCCTCTTCCGAGAGCTCTCCCTCTTTGGATTTTCCGGCCAATCCGACAAAAGCAATACCAATCAGCGTACAAACAACCCCCAGCAGAACCACTAGAGCCCCCGCATCCGCAACCAGATCAGCTGCATGCCCTGTTACAATCGGCGGTATCAATGTTCCCGTAGCCGAGCAAAGACCACAGCCGATAGCCAGCCCCAGCCCTATACCCAGATAACGTATCATCAAACCCCAGGTCAGACCACCCAGTCCCCATAAAGCACCAAATCCAAAACAACGTCCCAGCACCGTTAACGGAGCACTCTTCAAAACATCCATCAAATTAGGAACTGTCACCAATGCGAGAAACCACGGAAAAACAATCAGCCCGAAAATTGCATAAAACAGCCAATAACTTTCATATGACCACCGTTTAATACCTTTGAAGGGCAGCGCAAATACAGCTCCTGCCAGACCACCCAGTGTAAAAAGAAGCATTCCTACTGCAGGATTTGCTGTTTCAATCATAGTTAAACCCTCATTATAATTAATGTATTGAGATAAAAAAGCTGAGCCGAAAACACTCAAACAATGTGTTAATAATACAGTGAGTCTAAAAGCAAATAAAGGATAAAAGTAAACCTTTTGAGGTTGCGATTGACATTGGTTCATTGTAACATTGAATTGGTATTAAGAAAACTTAAAGCAATGGTAAGATCATCTAAACTCAAAACTGGATCCAGATCCGGGCAGGCCATGTTGGAATACATTATTGTTTTTGTATCCATACTAACTGTGATTGCTGTATTCTCACTCTGTCTTTACGCAGTGAGGCAACAATCAAACAGAGCTCTTGATCTTGTTGCATCTGAGTATCCATAAACAATCTGTTCATTCAGACACCTGAAGAAGGAATAAGTAAACATGAAAAAAAGTTCTGGCAACAGCCGCGGACAAACCATGGTCGAGTACATTATTATAGTTGCAATTATCGCAATCACTCTTTTGGTACTCTTTTCACGTTTGAGTAAAGCCACGGGCAAGAAAATTGCTGGCGCAACATCAGCTCTTGATGCGGATGTCGGGTCAGAAGCCGAAACTCTGGCAGAAGAGATCGACGAGGACAAAGTAAAGAATTTAAACACAGATGGAACTTTTCAATAAAGTTATGGAGATCATTGCTAAGCAAGTATTTAGACAGGATTACAGGATTAACAGGATATTACTCTCCAAGAATTATCTCTCACAGAGTCGCAGAGAACACGGAGAGAAAACCACTAAAGATATTAAATTATAACTAAAATCCACACTGGAGTTCAGGTGTCTGGAATACGAAACAAAAAGAGCGGGCAGGCAATGATTGAATCCATATTCATTATTATACTGACCTCGTTGGTTTTTCTGGCACTCTTCCAATATGCGAATCTCTTTGCCTCAAAAATCATTCTCACCCACGCTGCTGCCAGAGCCGCTCGTTGCCGATCTGTTGGCTTTAATGAGTGGATGGTTATGAAATGTGCGAGAGTTGCCTCTATACCGGCAGCCGGCAAACGTATCACTCCCGCCTATGCCGGGGTAAATCCCGCCATTAAAGCTGCTCTGCAGAACAATCGCATAGGCGACATCTGGGACCTGGCACTCAACAGTAATACCCGCTCCCCCGGATCAATGCTGGAACGCGGAAGAGTCCCAGACTATATGGACAGCGTGAATAACCCGACAGCGGAACAGCTTCTGGACTATGAATACTGGGATTCCCTCTCAGTGGATATTGAAGAAGACATGAATCTTGATGGAACTACACCCGGTTTGGCCGTTGTGAATGTCCGAATGCGCTACCCTTTCTTAATCTCGCTCAAAGCGTTAGTCGAAGGTGAACTGCGCTCTCCGGATGAAGATGAGGATATAGCGATCCAAGGATATTTTAAGATCGAAAACCACTACCCTCTTTACATTGAGGATGCCAACTGGTGATTTTATTCAAACATAAATCAGTTTTAAAAAACAAATCGGGGCAGGCTATTATTTTCATCCTGCTAGCCATGACTACCCTGATCTTCTTTCTTCTTTTCAATGTTGACCTGCATCAGATTGTCAGAAGAAAAAATCAGGCCCAGAATGCCGGTGATGCCGCCACGCTGGCTGCCGCACGCTGGCAGGGCGCCTCCATCAACCTGATAGGTGAACTGAACCTGATGCACATTATGGCCCTGGCCGAACAGAACCAGGCCGCTGTACATGCCATCACCAACATGCAGAAACGCCTCTGCTTTACCGGTCCAATGACAGCTCTCTTTGCAAGCCAGATTGCGGCAAAGAACAACCACATCTATGTGGATGATGAGATGACCAGCCTGATACGCGAACACGCAGCGACTGTCAGAAATCAATATTCAACGATGTTTAATGGAGAGATGTACTACCCCGAACCCTGGCCCGGCGGCTGGCAGGATTATGCCAATATGCTTGATCAGGTTGCCGCCGATGGCATTGCAGCCGGACCGGACAATGCCAGCTTCTACGGTGACCCTCAGGAGGGACACCCGCTTTTCAATAAAAGCTTTTATGAAGCGGTTGAAAGTCAGAACTGGTGCTGGTTCTACCTGAATGCCAACAGCCTGCTCGGAAATTACAACAGCTATAACGACTGGCCCCCGCTACCCGAAGCCATTCGTGATACATACAACGACTGCGAATTCTTTTCTTTGGGGCTCACACCCCTTGCCATGGAAATGCAATACCTTTTTGATGCCGATGCCCTTGAAAAATTTTTCAGAGAGGCCGGATTCAGCGACATCTCCTACGCTATGCTCTCTTCCACCAATGTCATGGAATCACTGGAGAATTGGTTTGTTTATGATAGCGGCATCTGGGGTGAATGGGATCTGATCCAACCGGATGAAGGATTTCCCATTACCGGTCCCGTGCGCGAACAGTACAACTATGCAGGAGCCGATGCCGTAGTACGCGTAAATGCAGAAGTTGAACGTATGACCCCGGGTATCGGAGGCGACAACCAAAACGATAGCGTAGTCTGGACAGCAGCCTCAAAACCTTTTGGCTACCTGGAAATTGACGGCGATAAAACCCTGCCCACAGCGGCATCCAATTTTGTCCTGCCTGCATTCAGAGATGTAAGATTGATTCCTGTCGACGCTGCATCAGGATCAAATAACAGCTCCGCCGATGCGGAGTGGGTCAGACACATCAGAGACCATGTTTATACCTATGTCGAAACCGGCCCCGGCCAATCGAGCTGCCGCTACTGCAAAAACCTGCTGATATGGGAGAGTGCGGTATTTCGTCAGACGGGTATTGACTGGCTTGCCCTCTACTGCGATACCTGCCAGCGGTCCTCAGGCGGTGGCGGCCGCGGCGGCGGATCTCGAAGAGGACACTAGTCGACAGTCGTCAGTTTACAGTCGACAGTGTTCAGGATACCAAGACACGACATACACAGATTTAACAGCTCAGGGCAGGCGACAAGCTCATCCTGCACCATGAAGTGGTATTCAGTTGTAGGATGTGCCTCTCCCGCGAATGCGGGAGGGCGCGTATCGGCTAACCGAAATGCGTGCCCTTTCTCTTCGCGAAAGAGCCCTGCCCTACATAATGCAGGATAAAAAGATAAGGATTAGGATTAGAATTAGGCTACACGCTACACGCTACCAGCTACCAGCTACAGGCTACAGGCGACAAGCTACCAAGACACGACATACACAGATTTAGCAGCTCAGGGCAGACGGCAAGCTCATCCTGCACCATAAAGTGGTATTCTGTTGTAGGATGTGCCTCTCACGCGAATGCGGGAGGGCGCGTATCGGCTAACCGAAATGCGTGCCCTTTCTCTTCGCGAAAGAGCCCTGCCCTACATAATGCAGGATGAAAAGATAAGGATTAGGATTAAGATTAGGCTACACGCTACACGCTACCAGCTACCAGCTACAGGCTACAGGCGACAAGCTACCAAGACACGACATACTGGTCTTACTCGTCCTATATGTCCTACAAAAACATACTGGTCCTACAAAAAATGAAAAACAAAACACATAGATTTAGAAACAGAGGACAGGCAAGCATTGAATTGGCGGTTGCCATTGTTTTAATGCTGATCATTGTAACGGGCATCATTCATGTCAACCGCATGGCCCGCGCCTCCCTGTTTCTACACTCTGTCCTGCGGGGAAAGGCTGGTGTTAAGGCCATGAACCCCGGAGCAATGTCTGCAACTGCAGAGTATATTTCCAACTGGGATGCAGGGGCTGACGGGATAAAATATACGGCGGATGACCAGCCTATCAAAAGCAGTGTAAACCAGAGCGCAACCTTTACCGCTCTCAGCCAGTACTCGGTAAACTCCCCTAACGACTGGCAATATGTATCCGATCATACGCAGCTGCCTGTCTCAATGATACAGCTTCATAACTCTTCGTTTATGTCAACCGCTGTGGAATTAACCCACGAAAAAGAGCGTCTGTACGTACCCGTGGATTCGGTTATCCGTCAGCTGGTATACGACAAAGAGGATATTGCCATTGAAGAAGAGGTTTGGATGCCACTGATGGGAGGTCTATATTAATGTCACGTAACTTGATTAAAGCATTAATACTTTTAATCCCCCTGACTCTTGCAGCAGAGATCTTTTTAAGAATACCGCGTCAAGCATCAACTGTATTGCAAAACCTGGGCGGTTCCCGGGTTTACCAGAGCCCAGTCAAAATCAACGGCAGGGCCGGTTCTCTGACAACCTTTGCATTTAACGAAAGCTCCGATATCATATCACATCGCGTAGCCCGCAAACTCAAGCTGCCACCACCCTCATCTCAATCAACGATTATTCTGGATACATCCGGAAAGTCACTCAGTAGATATTTTATTTTCAAAGCCCCGGACCTGGGAAACACGTGCTTAGTAACCGCTCTTGAACAAGATGCCCGTGTTTTCAGAAGTGCTGACAATAGCCCCACCCCATGGCCGAATAATATCCCCGTATTGAATGCCACTGCTGCTTTCAGTGCGCTCTGCGAAAAAACAGGAACGACCTTTCTAAACGCCGACTCCCATAGCTCAACCCCACAGCAGGCAACTGATGAGGCCGCTGATGCTCTCACCCAAACCGGATGGAAACCTGCACTGCCGACCACACCTGAATTCAGAATATTCACAAAAGGACGACAACAGTGTATTGTTTTCTCAACGCAAAAGCCTGACTCCCATCAAATTACCATTAACATCTTGCAAAGAGAGGGTTCTAAACAGTAAACTGACTCCTATAAAGGCTGGTTGAAACCTTTAGGCCCTTCACCGAAGGGTAAGACAAACGTGTTTGTCCTTAAAAACATGTTGTCGGTGGGTTCATTTTGTTATGGGCATAGCGCATAGGGCAGAGCGCATAGCGTTGTTTGGTAACGCTGATTTTTCTCCATGCGCTATGCTCTCTGCGCTATGCCGTTCGTGCGTAGCACGGATATAG
>JAQIBS010000191.1 GCA_027858965.1 Kiritimatiellia bacterium | reverse complement strand
AACTTCGTAAGCAACTAAAAGAGATAGCTGCAACGAAAATGATCGATTCGATACATGTGGAAAACTGGGATGGAGTTCAAAAGGATTTGAAAAAATTCACATAAGTGCTATTTGTGTCTTGACCTCCGACTATAATGGATGACCCCAACGTGCCCGGATTACTTTGCACAATTTATCCGTATAGAGCGCGACCCACCGTCTGTCAGCTGGCGGGGCTTTGATTGCTTGTCAAACAGGCTCTGTTTGGTTGCGGCTCTGCTGCATTAGTTGTGGCAGGATTGGGTTTTCTTTGATATACACAATATATGGGTTTCTTACATAAATTCAGCGTGGTTCTTTTTCTGGTGATTGTCGGCCGGTGTTATGGACGCGGTGGCGGGGAGCGTATCTTCATGGAGAGTGTTGACTCCCTCTCCATGGCGCAGCTTGAGCAACAGCTGGAGGCGGTTGACTTCGAGATGGAAGAGTTGGCCAACTTTAGCATGCGTAGTGGTATAGGTTCCATTAGTTACAGGTCACAGGCTTTTCGTGTGGCTGATGTGACGAATGAATGGATTCAGATAGAGCTGGGGCCGAAGAGTGTTATTGATCAGATTGTATTGGTTCCCGCTGTGCGGCGTGTTGCCAATGAAGGTTTGCAGGCTGAGGCTTTTCCTCTGAATTTCAGGATAGTTGCCGGTGAGTCACAGAGCACAAATTTAGTGGTAGCTTTCGATGCGGCAGATGGTGTTCTCCCACGTATTGCTCCGTTGGTTGTAAACACCGGACCACTGACTGCTTCGTGGGTTAGGGTGGAGGCTTCGGTTCTTACACCGATCTCGTTTAACGGTATGTATCATCTTGAGTTTTCCGAGATCATGGTTTTCAACGGAGAAGATAATATCGCCTTGCGACAACCTGTGCTGACCTCCGGTGGAGATCGTGCTGAGTATGGTGCCCGCAAGAAGGAGTATCTGGTTGATGGATTTGTTCCCTACCTGATGGATGCAGTCCGGGGAGGTCAAAGTGTTGCTTTTGTAAGCGATATCGGAATAGGGGATAGGCCCGAGTTAACTCTGGATCTCGGGGATGTGTATCCTCTGGACAGGATTAACCTGCATGCAGTGGACCTCTCTGACAGCGTTCCTCAATCCACTCCCTCAGGGTTCGGTATTCCTGAGTACTTTGTTGTTGAGGGTGGGTTGAAATCGGATTTTTCTGATGCAGTTCAATTGATTGAATATAAGATGGATTCAATCTTTGATTCAGGGCCTGTAATTATGCGTCGGTTTCCTGTGAAACCATGTCGCTACGTTCGTCTGACCGCAGTTAAACCGTATATGTCCGTGGAAGATTTCGGCAGTGGATCTCGGATGGGTTTCGCTGAAATTGAACTTTTTTCCGGTGATTGGAATGTTGCCCTCGGAAAAACAGTACAGGCCAATTTTGAATTGAATGCCCCTTCACGGTCTTTTGCTGCATTGACCGATGGACGGAATATATACGGCAGGATACTCCCTGTGCGGAAGTGGTTAAATGAATTGGCTCTTCGCCATGACCTTGAGAGATTACGTCCTGCAATTACGGCCGAGCTTAATCGGCGCTATGCCCGGCAGAAAAAGCGTTTGAGCCTGATGCACTGGCTTGCCGCATTGTTGGCAGTTGGAATTGTGGTTGCGTTTCTTGTGGAACGCCTTGTGCATTTAAAGGAACTCTCACGCATCAGAGAGAGATATGCCGCTGACCTGCATGATGAATTGGGGGCAAATATTCATACGATAGGGTTACTGGGTGATGTGGCGCTTTCATCGCTGGACAAACCGGATCGATTGAAGAACACCTTGATGAACAGTCGAGATCTGACTGAGCGAACAGGCCTCGCGGTACGCCATTGCATCACGATGCAGGAAGTCAACGGCCTCAACGGAAGCCTGAAAAATGACATTGAGAGAGTCTCTCATCGCATTCTGGCTGACTTCGAATACGATGTCTCGATTGTCGGCGAGGCGTTCCTTGAAAAACTTAACCCCCGCAAACGTAATGACGTCTTTCTTTTTTATAAGGAATGTTTGGTGAATATCAGTCGACACTCCGCGGCCACCCGTGTTAAAACAAAATTGGTTGCCACCCGGAAGCAGATCGTCCTGAGCGTCAGTGATAACGGACGAGGACTCTCATCTGATGGAAAGAACAGTGTTCCTGAATCTCTCAAACGTCGCGCTAAGCTTCTGGGTGCTGAGGTTAATATTGAATCAGCGGTGGGTGAAGGAACCTGTGTGACACTTAAACTTCGTATGCGACGCTTCGGGGTGAGTATTCCTCGCATCAGTCTTCGTCCCGCAAGCGGAACTACGCCCTGACAAGGAGGCGCGGAGAGCGCAGAGTGAGAAGTTCTAACCAGCCGTCGCCCTCCGGGCTTCCTCCTGACCTCTTCGAGCTACGGCGGACATGATGGCGGTCAAGAAGTGCGAGAGTTCTGGATTTCTAAAGTGAATTGGTAGTACAGGAACGAAGAATCAAAATTGGATTTATTTCCGCGCAGACCCTAAGAGCGGGTTGTAAACATTGCAGAGCAAGCTACAGCTAAAGGCTGGATTGCGGGCAACACCCGCGTTAGATTGAGGTAAATGATGGATAAATGTATCAGAGTCATGATGGTGGAAGATCATCCGGAGTATCGCAATTGCATTAAACTTGCTCTTGAAGCGCACTCTCATATGAAACTGACCGGTGTGTTCGGAACTGCTGAGCGTGCCCTCAGTCGTCTGCAGGAAGGTCAGGTTGAGGTGCCTGATATCATCCTCCTGGATCTTAACCTTCCCGGCATATCGGGGGTTGAAGCAATTCCCGGGTTGCTTGCAGCGGTTCCGGGTGTTCGGATCATAGTACTGACTCAATCAGAGAAAGAAGCCGATATTCTGGCAGCAATCTCAGCTGGTGCCAGCGGTTATCTCCTGAAATCAGCTACCCTTGATCAGATTCATGAAGGAATTCAAACTGTGATGAACGGCGGGGCTCCACTGGATTCCGGTGTGGCTCGGTTGATTCTTTCCACTCTCCAGACCGCTTTTCCAGAGAAGGTAACCAACTCTTTGTTAACCGAACGGGAGCTGGATGTTCTGGAGTGTATGGCGGATGGCCTTGTGAAGAAAGAGGTGGCCGATAAACTGAATATCAGCATCACAACCGTTGCTACCCATGTCAAACATATATATGAGAAGCTCAATGTCCAGAATGCCCCAGCTGCGGTAGCCAGGGCATTTCAAATGGGGTTGTTTTCATCGCGTGCAAAGAAATAGGCTCTTAATCTATGCCGAATATCCCCTAAACAGGGGATATTCATTCCCTGTACATTCGTATACTATGAGATCGTGACGTAAGAAAGTGTGGTGATGGTGCTTTCTTTTTCTTATATTCGATATGAACAGTAAGGAGTGCGGTATGAACAAAAGAGCATTATATTCATTTATAGTGGCAGCTGTGGTGGCTATAGCGACTGCAGCGCAGGCGGCAACCAGAACCTGGGATAACGATTCAGGTGATGGGAAATGGCAGACGGATGCGAACTGGTCGGGTGACACCAAACCAGCGACGTCTGATACGGTTATCGTTAACAATGGTGATACGGTTGACGTAAACATTGGAGATAGTTTTCCATATAGCCTCAATATTACAGTTGCTGGCAATTCAACTCTGGCGGCCAGTTCGGTGCTTCGTCTGAACAATGCCACGATTATGGTCGAATCAGGCTCCGGTTTGACAAGCATTAGCGGAGCATTCTGGGATCTCGCCAACGGTGACCTGACCTTTGAGGATGGCGCCATTTGCACGATTGATGACTGGGAGCAGAAAGGTGTTAACACCTTCACGTTTGAGATGGGTGCATCAGGATTCACTACTCTCGCACCGAATAACTTCAAAATTGGTGGCGGCGCGACCATCGCTGATGCCACCTATACAGTCGATATGAAAGATTACACTGGTGGTGCGGGGACTATAACTTTGGTGGATTTTGGGGCTGATGCGGTAGGTATGAATAATGCGACATTCCAGGGCGCAGGTGGCCTGATTGTAACCAACAATGAGGCTTACCCCTATTCGTCCGTTATGTGGAATGATGCGATGGAAGCCATTCAGCTATTTGTTGGTATTGATCCACCCTTTAAATGGGATGGCGGAGGCAGTGATGATTCATGGACCACGGCGGAAAACTGGACCTATGATGTCATGCCCAATGCGGGTAGCGATGTGCTTGTTTCTTCAGGTGCCTCGGTTACAAATGGGCAGAATCAGTACACAACCTTGACCGTCGAGTCAGGCGCTTCGGTGTTGTTCGGTGTGGATGGCGCAGCTACGATTATAAGCTCTGGAATGATTGGTCGCACTGGTGGGGCATGGCGTCTTGGAGAGGCATCAAACATAACTCTTACTGAAACGGGCAGCTTCGGGGGCGGTTTTACTCATTTAGACCTGCGGGGTGCTGATCTCAATTTTTATGATGGAGCCTCATGTGCTAGCAGATTCAACTTTGAGCATAGGTTTGAGAATACCTTCGGATTTACACTGTCCGAAACGGGCTTCACGGCGCTGGTGATGGGGGGTCTTATGGGGGGGGACAGTGATTTTAGTACGCCCGGTAGTCAGCCGTGCACGTGGGCTGATGTTACCTATAATATCGACATCTCTGACTACGATCGAAGTAACGGCAAGAGCATTGTTTTGATGGATTTCAATAATTCGTGGCTTGGCGGCACCTTCGATCCATCCGCGAACAGCCCCACGGTCAATGTAACCGGCCACGATGGCGGCACGCTCGTCTGGGATGCGGTTAACAAAGATCTGATCCTGGAAGTGGTTGTCCCGATTACGGGAACGGTGATTTTGGTTTATTAAGGGGAGATCAGTCAGAGTGTGAATTTAAAAACCAGATAATACAACCAGTTGAAGGTGTGAATATTTGTAGGGCGGTGCTCTGCGCCGCCTATGAAAAGACGGCCCGGAGGACCGTCCTACCTTTGTCGTTACTTAAATAACCGGGAAAGGCCCTGATATAGTGAATATTTTCAAGCCTAAAGGGGGCTCTGATATTACCAAGGTTGTGCTGGCTGAGTTCAAGAGGGGAATGCCGGAGTGAATATGAGGTAGTATATAAAACTTCGTCTCGAACCTTGTCCCGAACTTAGTCCGCTTTTTTGGAAGACAAGGTTTGAGACAAAGTGCGAGACAAGGTTAATGAATTTGTAGTCAAGGAGGTCAGTCGCTATGCGGCTGACCACCAGAAGGCTGAGGCTTTTTTAGCCAGCCGCATAGCGACAGGCTTCCTGTGCTGTAATATAAAGCGGGCTTTGATAAATAATTACTGGAGGAAACATGAAACAAGACATAATGAAAATTTTATGCCTCTTCCGCTAAATCTGTGGGTAAAACCGCGCCTAGTCCCAGTCTGTCGTTTCAATTTGCGGTGCATCAAAAGCATAACACCAAGAGATGTCTTATCTTTGATGATGGTT
>JAQIBS010000177.1 GCA_027858965.1 Kiritimatiellia bacterium | reverse complement strand
ACAGGCAGTTGTTGGTGAACCGATCCCATACGCGCAGATGGTTAAAGGCGTTCGGGGCCGCAAGAAGAAGGGTTGACCACCATATGTGGCACCAACTTGAGTCAAGGGCATACCCCATTCATCTGAACATGGGCTGGTCTGGAAACCAGAACGCCTGGTACAACCTTCCCAACATAGACGACACCTACTGGGTTTTCGACACAATCTCGTCAGTCGTATTCAACGTATTTCCATCGGGCACAGGCGACCTTCTCACCGGGCGCGTCTTGGACAATTCAGGCAACCCGGTATCGGGTGCCGTGATAACTGCGAAGAAAAATCAGACAACAGTAGGCACGGCGACATCCGGTGTCAACGGCATCTATTCAATAAAGATCTCATCATCGAAGGAGTGGAACTATACCGTGACCGCAACCTACGCAGGGCTAAGCAGTTCTCTGAGTATCAGCTTGACCCCCAGCGCGAGCACCCGTCTTGAATATCCGAACACATACTATCCTGGCACGGGTGTCGTGGGCAACAGTTGGGGAAATGATTTCACGTTTAACGCTCCTTCGACCCCGACCAGCTTATCGGCAACAGACGGCACCTCGACGGACTACGTCACCGTCACGTGGAGCGCCGCGACTTACGCAACATCGTACGAACTATGGAGGGGCACGGAATCATCCTCGACCTATGCGGTGTACCTCGCCTCGAACATCACGGCGACAGCGTATCAGGATGTTACCGCGACACCGGGTGTAATGTACTATTACTGGGTGAAGGCGGTAAATGCCGTGGGAACAAGCGCTTTCAGCACGACTGGTGACGACGGGTATCGTGCATTTTCACCTTTAGATGAAACAAGCACCACGCCGGTTCCTGTGCCGTATACGTGGCTTGACGACTATGGTCTTGTAATTGGAGAAGACTACGAAGCGGCGGGGTATGCCGATTCAGACGGCGATGGTTATGTTGCATGGGAGGAATACGTGGCGGGTACCGTGCCTACAAACATCGTTTCGCGTTTCCTGTCTAACATCACTATGGTCAACGGCCTGTTGACTATCGAATGGATGCCCGATCTGGGTGGCGAACGCACCTATACCATATTTGGGAAGACGAATCTGGTAGACTCGGCGTGGATGACACCAACCAACGCCTCCACACGCTTTTTCCGCATAGGAATTGACATGAACTGATATTGTGCCATGTAGCTATTGCTAGTTCGAAAAAGGGTAGTGCAGGACGCGCCTCTCACGCTTGCGGAAAGGCGTGTATACAATAAGACGGAGCGGAGCACCATCCTACGGAACTTATCACACAAATGTCCGTTTTATCGCCGGCCACGATAAAATAATCTTTCTGTTACACATTTATAAGATTAGAGGTTATAATTCATGCATGATTTTAGGAATTGCAGAAATTATCATTGGAGGCATGATCTTTGACTGGCTAGCACGACGCACCAAAGCACCGGGTCTGCTGGGACTACTACTACTGGGCATACTGTTCGGTCCCTTTGCTTTGAATCTTATAGAGCCGGGTATCTATAAAGTTGCCGCTGAAATGCGTATGGTTGCGCTGGTTGTAATTCTTTTCCGCGCCGGTTTTGAGATGAATCGGAAATCACTGCAGCAGGTAGGCACCCGGGCCTTTCTGATTGCATTTATTCCCTGTCTCTGTGAGATTGCGGTTATCACACTGGTTGCCCCGCTATTGCTCCCTCTCTCAACACACGAAGCTGCCATGCTGGGCGCGGTTCTGGCAGCCGTCTCTCCGGCAGTCATTGTTCCCTACATGGTTAAGTTCAGCCGAGAAAAGCTGGGTACCGACAAAGGCATTCCCACTCTTGTTCTTGCCGGAGCCGCCTGTGATGATGCGGTGGCTATCGTACTCTGCTCGGCACTGACCGCAGCTTACGCTGGCACTTCAGTCAACACATGGACCAAGCTGGGCTCTATTCCGGTATCAATCATAACCGGAGTAGCCGCAGGAGTGGGAGTAGGATACCTACTCTACCAGTTTTTTAAGCTAACAAATCCAAGGGCCACAAAACGTCTTTTAACAATTTTAGCGCTCGCCATCATGCTAATCAGTGCCCAGCAATACATTGAAAACTGGATTCCCTACTCAGCGCTGATGACAATCCTGACTATTGGTGTAATCATATACGAAATGAATGCGAAGGTTGCCCGTGAGATATCGGATAAACTGGCAAAACTCTGGATCTTCGCTCAACTCCTTCTTTTTGTTCTGGTGGGAGCACAAGTTGACGTAAAGATAGCATGGGGTGCCGGGCTAACCGGCTGTACCGTTATATTTATTGGCCTGACAGCAAGATCCGTAGCTGTATTTCTTTGTCTGGTCGGATCACAATTCAATAAAAAAGAGCGTTTATTCGTTGCACTCTCATACCTGCCCAAAGCAACGGTACAAGCCGCTATAGGCGCTGTCCCACTTACGGCCATGGCCGCTGCAAAGATGGACACGGAGCCAGGCGAATTGATTTTAGCCGTAGCAGTTCTAAGCATTATAACAACCGCACCACTAGGCGCCTTTCTAATAAATGCAGGTGGCAAAAGGTTGCTTAATAAAGGATTACCCACACAAAAATCGGAATAACCGGCAACTATCAGCAGAGACGTTTTGTGGTTACTTGTCCGATGAAACCTGGGTTATTTAATGCCACAGTTCACCCGGCAGGAGTTTGCCGTCGGCACTCAGTTTCAGTGCACTCATCATGACCCTGTCACCGCCTTTTTTGAAATAGTGCCATACCAGTTTTTTTTCACGGGTGACTTCGCAGAGAGCCACACCTCTCTCTTCCTTGACTGGAATGCTGTAGATACCACAAACAATATTGCCATTGGATAGACAGTGAACTCCGCAAAAATATCCGACTTTTAATCCATCAGGCAGATCTTCTGCATTAAAATTCCAAACAACCTTGCTGTTCCTATCAAATTCACTTACACCATCGATATGGCCAACAACCGTATTGCCATCCGGCAGACGAACTGCTGTAAAAGCCACATTTGATGTTTTTATCTCCTGAACAACTTTTCCATCCGGGGTATATTCGCGCACCAGTTTTTTTGCCTTAAATGCCACCAGATAATTTCCGTTTTTCAGTTTACGGCAAGTCCTGAGATTATTATGACTTCCCTTCTCCATAAAAGGCATCTGAAGTTCAAACACAATCTTGCCATCCTGATCCACCTCAAGAATACGTCCGGTTGAGTTTTCGCAAACCAGCGTATTACCATTTTCAAGACGCTGCACACCAAACACCCCACCACCCTTACCGAACTCGGATTTATATGACCACACAATCTTATTGGTTTTGGGATCGACCTCTTTGGCCTGATTATCGGCGAAGAGCACATTGCCATTAGGAAGCATCCATATATCAGAGACATTGGAACCTTTAAAACTCCACAACACATTTCCCTGCGCATCCAGCCTCAACACACGTCCTGCACCGGTTGCCAATATCTGACCATCAAGATTCCCGAAAACCGTGTCGGCATCCGCTGCCAAAACACCCGTAGTCACAGCCATTAACAAAAATACCTTCATTAAACTTTTCATATTCTCTCCCTTTAACTGAAATTCTCTGTAATATTATTCTTAAAATCGTTAGTTTCTGAAGCGGGATATGCCCGCACCCCAACTGCGTTTTGCGCGGCCTTTCGCTTCGCGAAAGAACCACGCCCTACACCATCGGGCAATTTTGTAGGACGTGCCTCTCACGCAAAGCGGGAGGGCGCGTATACTCCAAAGTGACGCAGACACTCTATCAACTGGTGCCACAAGAGATAAGATAAAACAAAACGTTAGCATCTGCAACCTGATTATTCCAAAACAAAACTTTTGAAGATTTGCTATCATGCATAATACCGTGATGATATAATAAGACATAATTTCAATAAATCATTTCCAAAAGGAAGATCACAAGCGATGAAAACAGAACCTTTTTTCAAACTAACAATCATATCTGCCCTAACTTTTATCCTGTCGATGGTGACACATGCAGCCACCGACAAACCAGCTGCAGATAAACCTAATGTAGTTTTCATCCTCTGTGATGATTTGGGTTATGGTGATCTGGGCTGCTACGGACAGAAAAAAAACAAGACCCCGAATATTGATGCATTGGCAAAAGAGGGATTGCTGTTTACCGACCATTACTCCGGCTCAACAGTCTGTGCCCCCTCCCGCAGCGTACTGATGACGGGACAGCATACAGGCCATACACCCGTACGGGGAAACGGCGCCCGCGGAAGGCGGCCAGATGGATCTGACCCAAGAGCACTGGAAGTCGGCACATATACAATCCCGAAAATGTTCAAGGCGGCCGGGTACCAGAACGGCATGTTCGGAAAGTGGGGACTGGGTGAGATAGAGGACTCAGGAAATGCACTTAAGCAATGTTTTGATACCTTTTACGGATATTACAACCAAAGTCATGCACATACATTCTACCCCCTCTATATTTATGACAACGACACAAAGATTAAACTGGATGGCAACACCTACTCTCATGACCTGATCTGGAACCAGGGCCTGAAATTTATCCGCAGAAACAGCAAATCAAAGACTCCCTTCTTCTGCTATTATTCAATAACCGTGCCGCATGCATCCATGAGCGCTCCTGAAAAGCTGCATCAGAAGTGGCGCAAAGTCTACCCTGAATTCGACAAGGTCATCGGCAGATATCACGGCAAAGATATGGGAAAAGACAGCGAGGTCATCAATCCAATTGCGGGTTTTGCCGCTATGATTGAAAATCTTGATAATCAGGTGGGAGAGCTGATAGCAGAGCTCAAAAAACTCAACATTGATAAAAACACCCTGGTAATATTCACAAGCGACAACGGAGCCCACCATGAAGGCGGTCATGATCCTGAATTCTGGAACAGCAATGGACCTTTCCGCGGTTTAAAACGAAACCTGACCGAAGGCGGCATACACACCCCCATGCTGATGCGCTGGCCGGGAACCATCAAGCCGGAACGCCGCACCAGCCACATATCGGCCTTCTGGGATTTTCTGCCGACCTTTGCCGATATGGCCGGACAAAAAGTCCCGGCTGAAGCAGAGATCGATGGAATAAGCATGCTGCCTACTATGACAGGTAATGATAAAGATCAAAAACAGCATAAAGTTTTATACTGGGCCTTCAATGAACGAGGGGCAAAGCAGGCCATCCGCACCGGTAAGTGGAAGTTGATTCGTTATCGCGATAATAAAAGCGGTAAACATGATGTACAACTCTATGATCTTGAAAAGGATATCGGCGAGGAAAATAATCTCGCTGAAAAGAACCCCGAGGTTGTCTCACAATGCATAAAGCTTATGGATGCACAGCATGAGGAGTCACCTTATTACCCGATTGAAAAGGCGGTCGTTAAACCGAAGAAATCCGCTAAGAAGATCAAACATAAATTTCTGGCTACTGATGAATCCGGAAAACAACTGCTTTACGTGAACCAATTTAATCCCGCAGCGGACTGGACAATCCCATTACAGGGCAACCGCGACATCTCCTTGATCAGCCCAACGCGTTTTCTTGTCAGTGTACCCGGTGGCTACCGTGAATATGAGGTAAAAACAGGCAAGATGATTAAAGAGGTCATCATTCCACAGATGAAAGATGTGAAAGGGCGTGGCGGCAATAGCTGGTCAATGGTCAGGCGACCTGATGGAACAACCTATCTTGGCAACAAAGATGCAATTTACGAACTGAACAAGAGTGATAAAGTTGTGCGTGAGATAAAAACCTCAGCCGGAGGGTACTTCCGTTTAATGCGCATGACTGATGACGGCCATTTCCTATTCACATCCGGTGCCACCAAAGTCAAAGAGATTGATACAAACGGCCAGCTCATAAAAGAGTTCGATCTTGCAACAGTGGCTCCTGATGCAAAAAAACCCTACTTTGCTGAGCGTATGTCGAACGGACACACCCTTGTATCCACCGGTTACGGCGCCGCTCTGCTTGATTTAGATAAAGAGTGGAAACTCGTTAATACCATTGGAGGCAGAGGTAAAATCCCTGGAGTGAAAAATACATTCTTTTTTGGGCAGATGCAGCAGCTTAAGAATGGCAATTATATGGTTGCGCACTGGACAGGACATAAAAAAGAAGACAGCGCCAAAGCACCGCAGGTGCTGGAACTAACCAAAGATGGCAAAGTTGCCTGGTCATGGCACAACCCTGCGCGTGCCGGTTCTATTCACGGCATCGCCGTAATTCAGTAAGCACTGCTCTCTCTTTTCTTGGCTCCTCCGCAGAATGTGTGGGTAAGATATGGCGTGGCGTGGGAGCAAAATCTGGAGAAAAGATGACAGGTCAGAACCGTAAACACCGTACTCGTACACCTACTCGTACACGCAAATCTCCTCGGCATAATCAGGGGCATAGGAGTACATCCTGACCCACAGTTTCTGAGGAAGACCCTTTTTCTTCAATTGATCCATCGGCTATAGGGAGGGTGGGTGCTGAATTAGCAGCATCAGTGAAATTCCAGTACCCTCACATCACCAGGCTGAAGTTCAAATTCAGCCTGTTTTTCATTCCATTTAATATCCTTCTGTTCCAATAGTTCACGACAGCGGGAAGGAACATCCAATGTTGTGAGTTTAAGAGTCGCCTTCTGTGTGGTCTCTGCCAGATTATATACTGTCAGGTAACAGATTCCATTTTGTTTTCCAAACTGCTCAACAACAACAGATTCATTATCCGAAACCGCCCCAGTCAATGGCTCCCACCCCGCCTCAGCCACCAAATTACAGAGCGGGAGATATTTCTTAAAAAGAGGTCTATCCCTGTTGTAAAGCTCCGGACGTGTAAAATACTGCCCTGTAGAAGCATCCGAACTGAAATATCCGGGAAACATACCATAGGCCAGAGAACGTTTCATATACTTTTCAGAACACTCATACGAGAACTCAGTAAACTCTGTGTTCATCAGAAAGCAGTATGGTTTACCCTTACACATTGCCCGACGATAAAGCATTTCTTCATCCGACATGGGGTTCCATTTCCCTCCACGATTCCAATCTGTTTCCGTACCCATCACATCCAGCAGAGGGGCCAGCCAGAACCAGCTTATCGGTGTAGAGTTCGCCATCATATAATGGCCTCTTTTATGCATTTCTGTTGCCAGTGCCCTGACATATTCAAATCCAATCATGCCTTTATATATTCCAACCTTACGAGAATACAGAGAATAGCAGAGTGGAAGATTCATGCCAGCAAAGTGACTGCGGCGGAAATCAAAAAGAGCCGTTACATAAGCCTCAGCAGAATCGATATACTCGCCATCACATTTGACATTACGCTTTGGCCCATATTGCTTTTCAATATAATCGGCACTCCATTTATTCGTAAAATCTGTCAGTTCACCGGCAATCCCTGGAGCGGAATTCATACTCCACACAACTCCATTACACCATGGAGTGTCACGCACCTGACCAGGGATACGACCTTTTTCATCTTCAAAAGAACTGCTCAGCCAAGCTAATGCGGCTTTATCTCCCGCAGCAGCTCTACGCCGAGCTTCCTTCTCCCCCTCTTTCAGCGTACGAGGTTGATCCCCCTTAAACTTCATCCACCACGTCATTGGTTCGGTATAGCGAAATGTCAAAATATTATGGGCATCATCCCAGCCGGTTTCAGAAGTTCCCTCTTTAAAACGGAATCCGAAGTCCTGCCATCCCTCCACTTCACTGATAGCAGCAAAGGGCATCCAGAGCCCCTGTTCTTTAATGCGTGTTTTAAAGGCCTCAGGATAAAGTTCATAGTAACGGGAGAGGGCAGCTCGAAATTCACCTTCTTGATCAAAATCAAATTCACAGATACGAAAATGCGCTGTTGATTTTTCGGGAGTAAAACCAATATCACATGAGAGATATAGCTCACTGGTCTGCGGTTGGCAACCAACTCTGAAAAACAGAGGAGTAAAAGGATCAAGTCCTAGCGCTATGCCTTTTTCACCCGCTGACACAGCCCCAAAAGGATAACGTGAAAGCCGTCCATTAGCTCCCGCTTCATGTCGAGTTGTATTCATAAGCTCATGATTTGTATTCTCTAGAGTGACCGAATATCGTAAATCATGAAACCACTTCAATCCGGCAGCTTTCACTGGACGAATATATACCAGAGTCAACGCGCGGTCTTTACCACTGAGATCCTCCAGGGAGATATCATAAAAGGTCGCGCCCCTGCCGTTACGTTTTTCAACATTGATACGCACGTCCAACGCCTCTTTTGCGATAGAAACAAAGTCTGAATTGACAGCGACATCACGCAGCATGAAGCCTTTCTTAGGCGGTTTAACCTGTTCAACAACAACCCCATCAAAACGTTGTAGCTTATCGGCATCAAATGATCCAAAACGCGGATCCTTAAAATATACTTTACCTGAACGGTTTCGAAACAGGAGGTTGATACTCAAAGAACGAATCGGTTTATCAGGAAAAATAGTCACATCCCGCTTTTGCCAGCCAGAAGAGGGATCAGGATCGAATGCGGCTGTCTGCCCCCACAGATGTGAGCCATCCATATATTGCAAATCAATATAGATCGAAAAATCCGCATTAGGATTTCCCCCGGCAGCCACCACCTTGGCCTGGGCCGTTGCCGCAATTGGCGCAGCTTCACTTTGATTGAGTGTTACAGACCATACAACTCCACGCCGCGCATTGACATCCGAACCATTATCGCAGAGATAAAGATCTCCCTCACGTTCAAAACCTGACTTATACGCCCTGGCACTCTCAGCAGCCAGTGGTTTCAACATGGAGCTGACGCCCTCAGCGGCAACCTTCTTGACAACGCCACCATCAACAGCTGCCGCACAAAACACCAACAGAAAAACAAGCCCTGAAAAAAGTCCTCTCATATACACTCCCCTGATTAATAACTGTTATTATAATCGCATTAGCCGCTTACGTAAAGAACAAGACAAACATAGAACTATTTGACAGAACCCACATTTTCTGATAAACAGATTCAGTGTAGTAATACGATTTTGAATGCTTTTATTTATGTACAATCAAGAGACATAATTCACAACAGACAGATAAGGGGAATTAAAGATGAGTACTCGTCGTAATTTTATAAAAGGAATTGGACTTCTTACAGGTGTGGCCGCGGCAACACCGTTCCAGTCAGGATGTCAAACAACTTCCAGACCTTCTAAATCCAGATACATGGGCGACTTCGCCGCACCTAAACTCCCCACAATTAAAGCCGCCTTCATCGGCGTAGGCTCCCGCGGCACAGGGCATTGTAAGGACTTTGCACATATCCCGGGCGTCAAGGTTGTCGGCATATGCGACCTTTATCAGGATCTGGCAGAAAGATCCGCAAAGCTCATCAAACCTGACGGGCATACACCAAAACTTTACTGGGGTGATGAAAACATCTACAAGAAGATGCTGACAGAAACAAAGCCGGACATGGTTGTTATCATAACAAACTGGAAGAATCATGCCCGACAATGTATTGATGCCATGAATGCCGGCGCTCATGCTTTTTCCGAAGTTCCGATTGCGTTGACAATTAAAGATATGTGGACACTCATCGACACATCCGAGAGAACACAGAAGCACTGTATGATGATGGAAAACGTCAACTACGGTGAAACAGAGCTCAAGTATCTCAATATGGTGCGCCAGGGAGTTATAGGAGAGCTACTTCACGGCGAGGCGGCCTATATCCATGAACTGCGTGGACAGATGAACTCCGTTGATCGCGGCACAGGTAGTTGGAGAACTTTCCACTATGCTAATCGCAACGGCAATCTCTACCCAACCCACGGACTTGGACCAGTTGCGCAGTATATGAACCTGGCCCGTCGAGATGACAATTTCGGTAGCATCGTCTCATTCACCTCGCCGGCCAAAGGCCGTGCGCTTTATGCCAAAAAGAATTTCCCGGCAGATCATCAATGGAACAAGCTTGATTACAAAGGCGGTGACATGTGCACCTCCATTATCAAAACTGTTCTCGGCAGAACGATTATGCTGCAATGGGATGAAACCAGTCCGCGTCCATACAGTCGTCACAACCTGATTCAGGGAACCAAGGGTACATTAGCGAGCTTCCCTGATCGCCTAGCCATTGAAGGTATCGGAAGTTATCACCACTGGACAGAGGGAGCAGAGTTCAAAAAGGTAACCGAACAGTATAAACACCCACTGCTCAAGCGTATCAAAGCGAAGGTCGACAAGCTAGGACTCAAGGGGCATGGCGGCATGGACGGAATAATGCGTTTCCGCATCATTGAGTGCCTGCAGGAGGGGTTACCTCTTGATCAGAATCTCTATGAAAGCTGTTTTTGGTCCGCAGCCGGTGTTCTCTCAGAGGCATCCGTTGCACAGGATGGCATGCCCCAGAAGTTCCCTGATTTCACCCGCGGCAACTGGAAAACCACAAAACCGTTGGCTGTTGATATTTAAACTATTCACACGTTACTCAATTAACAAAGCTCACCACCGGTTAATCCCGCTGGTGAGTTTTTTAGTTTCTTCGTTCCAATAAACGGGTTTTTCTGGTATAAACTAAAGCTGCTTTCAGCCGCAACCAAATTAAGCTCTTGTGATATGTCTTGCCATTGTCTTTAATTGTTCAGTTGTGTTTTAAACGTCGCAGCTTTAGTCAACAACGCTTCGCGTTGCAT
>JAQIBS010000167.1 GCA_027858965.1 Kiritimatiellia bacterium | reverse complement strand
ATGCAACGCGAAGCGTTGTTGACTAATGCAGTGATGCTTATTACACAACTGTTCAATGAAGGAGAAAATATTCGCATATCACAAGGGTTAAGTTTGGTTGCGGCTCCGCTGCATTAGGACTATAGGGTTTTCCAAGGTTGTAAAACCTGTGTCAGGTGAGGTTGAGGTTGCGCAGGGAATGATCAGCATTGATATTGGTCTGACCGTCAATAAGGTTCGTGCCGCTAAGTTCGGTGTCTCCTGTGTTATTGTTGCCAGTAGTCTAGCCTATCCGGTTGAAGCTCAGATCGCCCTTTGCTGTTCCATAGGCTTCCCAAAAAGTAACACAAGCATCCTGCTTGTAGGGTTTGTCTGGAAAAACAGGCTGGAAGCCTATTCTGCATTGCAACGCCAACCAACTTGTTTTATTCAAAAACTTATACAAAACACACGCTAATAATATTATCATGAATCTACGTTGAATTTGTTAAGGTTACGCGTTGGTAATTTTGTGGAAGGGGTTGGTATCCTTGTCAGAACTCAATCACACAATGCAGGAGCGCTTTACGAAAGTTGAAGTGGACGAAATCTGCAAAAGACAAAAAAGAAACCCCGGCGCCTGTTTGCTACAAGAACAAAGGAAGGCTCTTCCGAGGTGAACAGTGTTAATATAGATCTTTACGGGGGACATTGCAGTCATGAATATTAAGTTTTTTTCATGCATTTTTGAAATACTCAAGCAATACAGATTCTGCTACAATAATTCCATTGATCAACAGATAATAACTTGGAGATAATAATGATTACCGCCGAAATAAAAGAAATGCCGGTAAAAGACAGACTTATCCTAATGGAAGAAATATGGGATTCTCTTAAGAATGACAACCCTGAATCTCCTGCCTGGCATTTGGACGTCCTTAAAGAGCGGAAGAAAAAAATCCGAGAGGGAAAAGCTGAATTCATTTCCATTGATCAATTAAAAACCAGCCGATAATGCGAGTAAAAGATATAACAGCGATTAAAGAAGTTGAAGCTGATCTCAATCATGGAGAAGCTTTTTACGACCTACAACAAGCTGGTCTTGGCCCTTACTTTCGTGATTGTATCATTTCCGACATTGAATCACTGAGGTTATATGGAGGCATCCATTCTCAGCATGGAGGATCATACAGGCTGATCAGTAAACGTTTTCCCTACGCAATATATTATGACATTATGGAAGAGGTCGCCATAATCCTCGCAGTTTTGGATATGCGCAGGAGTCCTCTTTGGATAAAACAAGCGCTCCGAAAGCGTTCACAGTCGTAATCACATTCAGCACCATAAATGAACATATTTCAAATATTTACAACGTTGAAAAGCTACACCCGGTGGCAACTATTAGGAAATTCCGAATAGTTCAAACCGAGGGTTCGCGACAGGTCAAACCTAATAATAGAAAACAGTTGGATATTCACTATGATATCATCAGCGGGTTCATAGCTTCCGCTGTACTTTTTTTCCAAAATACAGCAGGTGCTACGAGCCTGCTGCGCCATGTGCCAGCCTAAACCATTCCACACCGGCCAGCTTAGGGGTAAAGCCAACAAACAGGAAATAGTGTTTGTTGAGATTGAGGGTTACCAGAGTGCAATAGTTAATCAAAAACCATCTCTCCGGAGTTAATCGCGCCCCATGACAGAGGATCACCAAAATCAAATTCAGGCAATTTCATGTTTTATTACCTGATAGACGTTCAAAGCAGCTTTAAATCAGAGCTTCCAATCCTTTTCTTTCAATAATATCCAATAGCTTTTTTGATGAGCCAGTCGGTTTTTTACGGCCTTGCTCCCATTTCTGCACAGTTGACGGACTGACATTAAAAACACTTGCCAAAGCCACCTGACTCAGATTGAATTCTTTTCTAATCGATGTTATTTTCTTGGGGCTGTATTCCTGAATTTCAGGAATACAGAGTTTATCAATATTTTTCATTGTTATTTCATCCACTAAACCACTTTGGTTCAGATCTGAAACTGTACTTCTGATCGATTTTCTAATAGTTTTCCTCATAATTTTACCTCAATAAAATCACCGTTTTTTGTGGCAACTTCTATCTCGTTAATTGAAAGAGCTAACAATATTTTTGATAACTCTTTAAAGGCAATCAATTCTTTTTGTGACAGATTTGATTTTTCATTCTTAGCAAAACCATGTACAAAGATTGCCCGATCATTTTTCTTATAACATATAATCGTCCGACCACTTCCACTTTTGCCCTGCCCTTTAAAACGAATCCTTTTTTTATATACATTCCCTCCAAGGTTCACATCGAAGCTTCCCTCTTCTACTTCCGCTAAAGCATCAAACAATTCTGAATCAGAAATATTCTGCTTTGACGCCCACTTCGAGAAGTGTTTTGTCATTAACTTTATCATGCTCTAATGTAGCACTTAGTGCTATGCTTGACAACAACAATTTTAAGGGTGTGTGTAACTCTTGTTCCTCATGTATTTTGTTATATATTTCTAGTGTTTTTATGTGAGATTCTTTCATTTTGAGTGGATTTTGTGTAAATTGTTGTAAAAGAGCACTCGGTTTACAGAGAGGTGGAAGAGGGAAGAAGTTCTAAAGTGCGAGAGTTCTAAAGTGCGAGAGTTGGGGTGCGCTTCGTTATTATTCCTCGCAGAGGTGCAGAGGGCGCAGATTTTTTGAGGTAAAAGATTTTAGAGGTGAAAAATGGGTGCGCTTCCTCCTAAGCCAAGGCTACGGCGGGACAAGTCGTTGTGTTTTAGGGTTAGGGTTTTCGCTGCGGTTCGTGAAAGGTAACTGCTAACTGTCGACTGCTAACTGTTGACTGGCAACTGTTGACTAAAGCTGCGGTGTTTAAAACACAAAGGGGCATTGGAAACAAATAGTTCCGTTCATCACAAGAGCTTAATTTGGTTGCCTTGTCTGCGTGCAACGCACAGGCAGGCGGCTGAAAGCAGCTTTAGTTATTTTGCGCGTTACATGAGTAGGTCGCATCTGGGATTAGATAATTTTGACAAATATGTAAGTTTGACTTGGATGGTATTTTTTGATATTGTGTTTCTTATACGAAATATTCGTATAGAAATAAATTATAAAGTAAATTATGCAATCTGTTGACTATCGAGTATTATGTTCTTTGCGTCGGATTATACGTGCTGTTGCTATTTATTCGCGCAGGCTTAATTCGGGTTTTGGTCTGACATCGCCACAACTTATCTGTCTGCGGGCAGTAGTAAGCAATGAAAGTATCACTTTAAGCAGGCTTACCTCTGAGGTGAGTCTAAGTCCCAGTACGGTAACAGGAATTGTTGACCGTTTGGAGGCTAAAGGATTGTTGAAAAGGGAACGTTCCCGGGAGGATAGGCGTAAGGTATACCTTCTGCCATCTCCTGAGGGCAGAGATATTGCCGAAAGGTCTCCATCTCTGTTACAGGACAGGTTGTCCAGTTCTCTCAATAAACTTTCGGATGAGGAGCAGATTTTGATTGCCGAGTCGCTGGAGCGGGTGGTGCATCTGATGGAAGTTCAGGATTTTGATGCTTCGCCCAACCTGATTATTAATCAGATTTCGGTGAAATTAACCTAGAAAAAGTATGGGATATTTAATGTTAAATGACAAACAAAAAGAGATGCTTAACGAGTTTGAGGGTGCGGACAAAAGTCATTGGAATGACTGGCGTTGGCAGATAAAGCACTGTGTTCGTGACGTGGACGATTTTGAGAAACTCCTGGATATAAAGCTTTCGGCAACGATGAGGAAGGAATTCCAGGGGATTACCAAAGTTTTTCCGATGGCGGTTACCCCATATTATCTTTCGCTTATTAATACAGATGACATGGAAAATGATCCGGTTTTCAGACAGAGTTTCCCGTCGATCAAAGAGTTGATAATCAGCAAAGCTGACATGGATGATCCTTTGCATGAAGATGAGGACAGTCCTGTAGATGGCCTGACTCATCGGTATCCTGACCGTGCCCTGCTGCTGGTCAGTAACCGTTGCGCTATGTATTGTCGGCACTGCACGCGTAAGCGTATGGTCGGTGATGCTGACAGCATTCCCGACAGGGAACAGATAATGAAGGGGATAGAGTATATAAAGAAGACGCCTCGCATACGTGATGTGCTTTTAAGCGGAGGTGACCCTTTTCTGCTCTCAGATGACTATCTTGACTGGATTTTAACGGAGCTGGGTAAAATTGATCATGTGGAAGTGATTCGCATAGGAACTCGCACACCGGTTGTCCTGCCTCAGCGGATTACACCGGAACTGGTAACTATGCTCAAAAAACACCGCCCTTTGTGGATTAATACGCATTTTAATCATCCGCGTGAATTGACGGCTACATCCCGCAAGGCTTTAAAAATGCTTTCGGATGGAGGTTTTCCTCTGGGTAACCAATCGGTACTTCTTGCCGGTGTGAATGACTGCTCGCGTATTATGCGGTCGCTTGTACATAAGCTGGTTGCCAACTGTGTCAGACCATACTATCTATATCAATGCGACCTCTCGCGCGGCTTGAGCCATTTCCGTACACCTGTAGGCAAGGGCATCGAGATTCTTGAAAGCCTTATCGGTCATACAAGCGGTTTCTGTGTGCCGACTTACGTCATTGATGCGCCTGGCGGTGGTGGTAAGATTCCGGTTATGCCCAATTATCTGATTTCATGGTCGACCAATAAAGTTGTGCTGCGGAATTATGAGGGGGTTATCACGAGCTACAAGGAGCCGGATTCCTATGAACAGACATTCTGCGACCGCGATTGTGAAAAGTGTGATCTGTTTCTCTCTCTTGAGGATGCAGATGAGCGGCGTTCTGTAGGAATTGAGAAACTGCTTGCCGATTATGACCGTTCTATTTCGCTAGTACCGGAGGGGAATCTTCGTCATAGCCGTCGTGATGAAGAGGAGTAGCGGTTGGTCCGCTTATGTTAGTATTAGACTACATCATTTTTGCCCTGTATATGCTTGGAGTTCTTGCTGTCGGACTCTATCATTTCCGGCGTAATAAAAGTGCCGAAGATTATTATGTCGGTAGCCGCAATATTAAAGCACATCATGTAGGGCTATCAATTGTGGCCACAGATGTCGGAGGTGGTTTTTCCATTGGTCTCGGGGGAGTGGGTTTCACCATGGGGCTGTCTGGAAGCTGGTTGCTTTTTACCGGCCTTGTCGGTGCCTGGCTCTCCGCTGTTTTCATAATCCCCCGGGTGAAAAAACTGGATGCGGTGCATGGAATGATGACATTTCCGGATTTTCTACGGTATCGCTACAATGGAACTGTAGCGTTGCTTGCGGCTCTTATCTCCGGAATTGGCTATCTCGGTTTTACAGCTGCACAGCTGCTTGCCGGAGCAAAGCTGGCCTCTGCTACCATTCTTCCCCGTAGTCCATTTGGTATGGATCCTATCTTTTTTGCCTTGCTGGTCATAGCTTGTATAACTATTGCTTACACCGTGGTGGGTGGCTTGAAGGCAGTTATCTACACCGATACTATTCAGTGGATTATTCTGCTGTGTGGATTGATATTGGTCACCATTCCCGTCACTTTGTATAAACTGGGTGGGCTTTCGGTACTGCGTGAATCCTTGCCTCCCGCTTACTTTTCTTTGACCAACATCAAGGCAGTTACCTTCTTTAACTGGATGATCACCATCATACCGATATGGTTGGTCGGCATGACGCTGTATCAGCGAATGTTCGCCTGCCGCAATGAGAAAGAGGCACGTAAGGCATGGTACATTGCCGGTTTCTTTGAATATCCTGTGATGGCTTTCACCGGGGTTTTTCTCGGGATGTGTGCCAGGGTTGTTTTCCCCGAAGCGGAATCGGAGATGGCTTTGCCCATGTTGATTCGCGACCTGCTTCCTATCGGGGTAACCGGCATCGTCATTGCTTCGTATTTCTCTGCGATTATGTCAACGGCAGATAGCTGCCTGATGGCCTCGTCCGGTAACTTTGTGAACGATATTATTGAACGTTATATAGTCAAAGATATTTCTCCTAAGAAATCAATCAGGTTATCTATGCTGGCTACTCTTGTGATTGGAATTGCGGCGGTAGTACTGGCATCGCATTTTGTGAAGGTGCTGGATGCAATTCTCTATGCATATTCCTTTATGGTGTCAGGACTCTTCATACCCACGCTTGGTGCTTTCTTCTGGAAGCGGGGAACGTCGATGGGGGCACTTCTTGCTATGGCGGGTGGAGGCGGGTTGACTCTTCTGTTGATGACGAAGCTTGTCGCGCTGCCTGGTTGGCTTCAGGTTACAGGGCTTGATTTCAGTGCCTATGGAATTGGCTTCTCCGCTATCTTATATATTGTGACATCACTTTTAACCAAGGCTCAAAAAAATGTCTGACGTTATTGAAAATCTGTGCGGAGCAACCGTTCAACATGGTTCCTCCAGTGATAGGGTATACCTGATGAAGATCGGAGATGCTGATCCCGTTGAACTCATTAAAAAGATCGAGGATCTTGCCAAAGAGCGGGGGTATTCCAAAATATTCACCAAGGTGCCGGCGCACTCGGCTCAAGCTTTTCTGGATGCGGGATATCTCTGTGAAGCGAAGGTTCCACTCTTTTTCAAGGGGGAGGAGGATGCCCTTTTTCTTTGTCGCTATCTGAACAAAAGCCGCGCAAATGTGGATAATATCGAGGTGCTGGAGCATGTTATGGAACTTGCCATGGGAAAAAAGGGGCTTGGTATTCGTCATGCAATGCCTGAGGGTAGCAGCATAAGAATCTGCCGGGAGGATGATGTCGGCGCAATGGCTGATATTTACAGAGAGGTCTTTCCTTCGTATCCATTTCCGGTGCATGATCCTGCCTATCTGCGTGAAACGATGCAGAGCCATGTTCTGTATTTTGGAGTGGAGAGTAATGGACGGCTCCTGGCACTCTCCTCTGCGGAGCTCGACAGTCACGGGAAAAATGCCGAAATGACGGATTTTGCCACACTCCCCGCTAGTCTTGGACGCGGTTTTGCGGCCAATCTTCTGGCGGCAATGGAACCGGAAGCCGCACGTCATGGAATCCGAACACTCTATACCATTGCACGAGCGGTCTCTCCCGGGATGAATATCACATTTGCTCGTCTGGGGTATGAGTTCGGAGGTCGGCTGATCAACAATACCCAGATATCCGGCTCTATCGAAAGCATGAATGTATGGTACAAGCAGTTGCCGCCCTTGGAGGATTGACAAGGGTGCGATTCAATTTAGTTGAAAAGATAATGTAAGGTGCGTACGGATTGAATACAAAGACATTAATGATTATAGGCGCTGTTGGTGCGGCAATTGTGGTTGCGGTTGTGCTTTGGCGAAATACCCCTTATCAAAAGGCGGTGCGGTTGTTGAATAAGGCAGCTGGAATTTTGACGGTCGCTAAAGAGGATGGTACGATGGCTCGTCGGATTAAGGCGGGGCGGTTGAGAAAGTTTGTCGGGTATGAGGTGCATGTGGATGTGGAGGGGATTGCTAATGCATGTGACCTGATGCAGAATGATGTGTTGGCGGCCTGGGCATATGCTGTTGGTGCCTCCGGCTATTTGAATATTGATATTATTGATGTTGAAGTTGTTGATACCGCGGATGATAAGATTGTGTTGAATGTTGATATGTCTATTGAATCAAATTATCAAAACGGCCGTTATTCAGGGGGATACCCGCTGGTTATTGAATTGGTATATGTTGAACGGAAGCTGCGGGTCGGCTCATTAAAGTCGAGGTTGAGCGGGGATAGATAGTTTTTTTTTGAGTATTTTTCATCCGCAGATTACGCAGATTAAATTCTTGCAGATATGTTTTGTCGCGGTATATAAGTATGACTCCTCAACAAAAGCTGCTTTTTGAATGGGATATAACTCCTTGATATTCTGCGATTTAATGGATTTGGTTCATTTTCAGGTTGCGGGGGGCGTTGTTCAGCCTGTATCATAGAAGTTTTAATTAAGGAGATATTTTGATGAGAACTTTTTGGATAATTTTGATGGTTTGCTCTATGACGTTCTCTGTTTTTTGCGCAGAGGAGAAAAAAGAGAGCAAGGCTATGTTGCTGGATGGCGTTGCTGCGTACGTGAATAGTGAGATGATTACCATTGCTGAGGTAATGACTGAAGTTAGGCGCAGTCCCTGGGCCAGTTCTCCTTCGGCTAAGAATGAGAAACGTCTACGCGAAATGTACGTTGCCACTTTGAATGCACTGATTGATCGTAAACTGATTTTGGCTGCGGCCACAAAGTCCGAGATGTCGTTACAGGGTTGGGCTGTTGAGAACCGGGTGCGTGAAATTGTTGCCAATAACTTTGATGGCGATCAAATGAAGCTGCATCAGCTTCTGGCTGATCGCAAGATTACATTTGAAGAGTGGAAAAACAACCTTAATGAGGATCTTCTGATTACGGCCATGCGCTATAAGAATGTTGACAGTCGTGTGAATCCCACACCCAAAGAGATCCGGAGTGAGTATAATGCCAATAAGGGGCGATATCAGACTGAGAAAGCGGTGGCTGTGAGCATGATTATTCTTGATCCTCCAAAAGAGGGCGAACCCAGCGTTGATAAGCGGTCTCGTGAAATTGAAGATAAACTGCGTGAAGGAGTCTCCTTCGCTGAGCTGGCCCGGCTTTATTCAAAAGATGCTAAAGCAGCAGAAGGTGGTTCATGGGGCAAGGTCAACCCTGAAGATGTTTTCAGAAAAGAGATCTGTAATATGCTTAACCGTCTCAATCCAGGAGAGACCTCTCCCGTGATTGTTCTGGATGACTACGGATATATTGTGCGTAAGGAAGAGCAGCAGGACTCCCGTGCGCTGACCTTTGAAGAGGCGGCTCAGTATGTAGAGGGGAATTTGCGGATGAAGAAATCTGAAGAGCTCTATAAAGCCTGGATGAAACGTCTGCGCGAGGATTCATATGTTAAATTGTATGAACTTCCGACTATGTGAGATAAGTCGGTTGAAGGTTGAAGGTTGAAGGTTGAAGGTGATCTGTTTTTAGCGTCTTCAACCTTTTCAACTGTTTCAATCCCTTAAACCTCTTCAACCATTTTAACCCCTTGAACCTCTTTAACCTATCGTAAAATGGATATTATCAATCTTACATCTCCCACTCAGGTTAAGAGCTGGTGCATCGAGAATGGCTTTCATCCGAATCGTACGCTGGGTCAGAATTTCTTAATTGACCGCAATGCGTTGGATGCAATTATTGATGGTGCCGGAGTTGTGGCGGGAATGCGTGTTTTGGAGATCGGTCCCGGTCTGGGCGTATTGACACAGGCCATGTTGGAACGTGGTGCCAGTGTGGTTACTGTTGAGAAGGACAAGCGATTGGCGGCACGACTCCATGAGGCTCTCGGGGCTCCGGATGCTCTTGAAGTTATTGAGGCGGATGCGCTTAAGCTGGATTTAGATGAGTTTCTTGCTCAGGGGTTTGATGCCTGTGTCTCCAATTTGCCTTATTCGGTGGGAACACGCATATTGCTGGACCTTGCTTTGCATGCGGATGCGCCAGCTGTGACAGCTGTGCTGGTTCAGAGAGAGGTGGCCGAGAGGTTTGCTGCGGATGCGGGTGAGTCCGCCCGGGGGCAGGCCGGTGTCTGGCTGCAGCTGGATTATACAGTCCGAATTGTGCGGCATGTGGGCGCTACTTGTTTTTGGCCTCGTCCTGAGGTTGGTTCCACTGTTGTCCGCCTGGATAAATCCCGCAGTCAGCTCTCTGAGATTCAGCGGGAGTATTTCTTTGAATTAACCCGCTATGCCTTTATGCACCGGCGCAAACAGATGGGGGCTTCGCTACGTAAAGCAACCGGAAACCTTGAACGTACGGATGCTGAACTTGCCGAGCTCTTGTGTCAGGCTGGCATTGCCCCTGCCACCCGAGCTGAGCAGATTTCGAATGCAGGATGGCAGGCGCTGGCGCAGGTATATGCCGTGGGGAAGAGTGAAGAGTGAAGGGTGAAGAGTGAAAAGTTCTAAAGTTCTAAAGTGCGCGAGTGCTAAAGTTCTAAAGTGCTACCACTCATTCGATGTTGTTCGATGTTGAAAGTTGGATGTTGGACGTTGGACGTTGGACGTTCGTGTTGAAAGTAGGACACTGAACATTGAACACTGAACATTGGACACTGAACACTGAACACTGAAAGGGTGAAGGGTGAATAGAGGATTGAAATTTTCAGGCTGGGCTATACGTTTGCTCTCTGTAATGCTTCTCAGTCTTACTGTGGCATACGCAGTTTTTGGTGCTGATGAGCTGCCGCAATTGAATGCGAGGAAAAATCAGAGCCGCTTTCCAGCACCACCGATGTATTCAGGAGATGGGGCTGTGGTGGTTTTATCCTCCGTGGATAAGGCCTCCTATCGCGGACCGGTGCTGGTCTTTGTTAACCGAACCCGTGATATGTTTTTGCAGGGAGTGAACCTGAAGATGGGTTCTCTTGACTGTCCACTGGAAGTTAAAATCGGCGATAAAAATGATGGCGACAAATCGGTTCTGAGTATGCGAGTGCGTGATAAGCAGGGTGCTTTACGTGAGAAGATTGAACTGCCTGATCCAGAGGCCGCTGACCTGACTCGTTTTAAAAGGGCTATTATCGTGGCATTTTTGCGTGTTTATATGGTTGATCAGGGGGGCACAGATAAGACCATGCAGAATCTGCCTAATTGGTTGATTGATGGTGTTATTCGCCATCTTGAAGGTGTTCATCGCCAGGCGGATCTGGATAGAACCCATCTTTTGTGGTCAAATGCCTGCCTTCCTCCAGCGGAGGTGCTGTACAGGTTTGACAGCTCTGCTGCAAAGAGCGAACCAGCTGTTGCTGCGGTTCTGGCCGGCTGGTTTATGGAGAAGCGCGGGGTTGGGTTCAAAGCTCTTATGAAGGGGGTCGCAAACGGCCGGAAATGGAGCCCTGAATATGCGGCTGGTTTGCTGGTGGATACCTTTGCTGGTGAATTTGACATGATGTTTGATATGCGTTTGCAGGCGCTTGGACGCAGGGTCGTCAAACCGGGTGTTACGACAGCGGGAATAATGCGTAGATTTCGTTCTGAATTATTGCTTTTTCCCTCCGATTATGGGATGATGTTCTCTAAGAAACAGAGTTATTACAACTTTGGGGACGCTGTGACTGAGGCAGAAGATGTTAATCTGCAGAAATCCGCACTGGCGCGGGTTGTCAATATTAAGATGGCGGCAGTAGGTCGAGATGGCATGCTTCTTGCACTTTCCGAGAGGTACATTAAGTTTTTGACAGCGTTTGCTGAGGGAGCTGAGCAGAGTGATTTGATGAAAATGCTGATGCAGGCAGAGTCGATGCGTTGTGATTTGGAGAATAGACTGGGTAGCGGAGCTGTTCTTAAACGTAATTTGGATAAGTAGAAGCCACCGATGAAGACGGAGTGAGCTTAAGAGATTTTGGAAGGATTGGGAATGTCCACTAGTGGGAAGAAAACAATTTTAGGGAAAATACATCCGGATGTGCTGTCGTTTACGGTCGGCAAAGATCCCGTTTTGGACCTTGACCTGGCTTTGTGGGATTGCATCGGCACTGCGGCTCATGTGACCATGCTTTCGAAAATGAAGGTTAAGACCCCTGTTCTGTCGGAAAAAGAGAGCGGTCAGGTTGTAAAGGGTTTGATTGAAATTATGAGGGAGTCTGCGGCTGGAAAGTTCACCATTAGCGTGGCCGATCAGGATGTGCATCTTGCGGTTGAGCGTCGTTTGACAGAGAGTCTGGGGGATCTGGGTCGAAAAGTGCATACTGGACGTAGCAGAAATGATCAAGTGGCTGTAGACATAAGGTTACATATGCGTGATCAGATTCTTGGCTTAATTGAGGAAACTACTCAATTAGCTGCATCTTTAGTTAAATTTGCGAAAAAGAATGTTAAGATCCCGATGGTTGGTCGTACTCATTTGCAACCGGCTATGCCCAGTTCTGTGGCCCTCTGGTCTACCGCTTATGCGGAGAGTCTGCTGGATGATCTGCTGATGGTTGAGGCGGCCTACACTTTGAATGACCGTTGTCCGTTGGGTTCAGCCGCTGGATATGGGGTACCGCTTCCCATTGATCGAAATCTGACCGCGCGGTTGCTTGGGTTTTCGACTCCGCATCACAATGTTTTTCATGCCAGCAACGCTCGTGGTAAGGATGAGGCGGTTGTTCTGGCTGCCTGCACTCAGATTATGCTGACGCTCTCACGAATGGCTGAAGATCTGATATTGTTCTCAATGCCCGAATTTGGATATTTTGTGCTTCCTCCGGAACTTTGTACCGGTAGCAGCATCATGCCACAGAAGTATAACCCGGATGTGCTGGAGCTGATCAGAGCTAAAAGTGCAATTGTTATGGGTTACGGAACAACAGCTAATACGATTATGAAAGCTATGCCCGGTGGATACAATCGTGATTTGCAGGATACAAAGGAGCTCTATATGGAGGGGATGCGTGTGACACGTGGTTCTCTGCGTATTATGACTCTGATGACGGACTCTCTGAGTGTTCGTTCCGCTAAAGTACGTGATGGTTTCAGTGCAGGGGTATTTGCCACAGACAGGGCTTTGGAGTTGGTGGCTGGAGGTATGCCTTTCCGTGATGCCTATCAGTATGTGCGTTCAAATCTGGATGAGCTGGAGAGTGCAGATCCTGATGTGGCCCTGGCGGCTAAGACCCATCTGGGTGGAACAGCTGGACTTGATTTCAAGGAATATCAGATGCGGATTAAAGTGGTGGTAAAAGGTGCGCGTTTACGGCGCAGAAGCTCTGAACGTACTATCAGCAAGTTGCTGGGAGTCAGCTTCCCCTTGGACACGTGAAAAAAATGCGCGCCCACCCGCTTCGCGGGCGAGGCACGCCCTACAAGATTTGAATTTGACGGTAGAAAATAGTTTGTTAAAAGTGAGGAAAGATAAACAATGAACAGTAAAGCGAATAAGATGATAGTGACGGGTCTGGGGCTCTGTCTTGGGTGGGTTTCTTGTGCATTTTCACAGGTGGCTGAAATAGCTGCTGCGGAGGGCGTTGAAACAAATGTGTATGGAATGTCGATAAGGCAGGCCTGGGAATATGGTGGCTGGATAATGTGGATTCTGGCGGCTGTATCAATATTTGCGCTGGCGCTGGTGCTTTACTTTATAACGGCTTTGCGCAGCGGTGCAATTGTTCCTCGTGAACTTATCAGTGATATTCTGGCCCGCATCCGCTCTAATGATTTGAATGAGGCAAGACGTTTGAGTGATCGTCATCCTTGTCCTTTTGCGGCGATTGTGCTCTCTTCACTGGATTGCATGCGGAATGTGCCGGAGTGCGATGTGCATCTGCTGCGCAGTGCGGCTGAGGCTGAGGGTGCGCGACAGGCGGAGTCTATTCAGGGACAGACCCAGCTGCTGCTGGATGTTGCCACTATTGCTCCTTTGCTGGGTTTGCTGGGAACAGTTCTTGGTATGCTGAAGGCCTTCAGCTCGGTAGCCAGTGATGTTGCCAGTGCCAAACCGGTAGTTTTGGCTGCCGGTGTTTCTCAGGCAATTGTCACAACAATTTTTGGATTGATAGTGGCAATTCCCTGTATGGCCTTCTACGCTTGGTTCCGTCGGCGTGCAAGCCGTCAGATCTCTAATCTGGAAGCGGCCACTTCAGAGGTTATGATCTCTATCATTGGCATGAATTCACAAATGGATATCTCTGAGAAGGAAGAAGAAGCATGAATTTCAGGAAGAATAACAAAGGCGACCTGCCCACCTTCCAAATGACGGCAATGATGGATATTGTCTTTTTGCTACTCTGCTTTTTCATCACAACTTCGGTGTTTTCGCAGTGGGAATATGAGATTGATATCACTCTGCCTTCAGCTGAGAGTGGTAAGGTTCCAGACCGTCTGCCGGGTGAGATTATTATCAATATTTCTCAGGATGGCAGGGTTTCTGTCAACCAACAGGATTTAACATTGGATGCGCTCAAGGGACGTCTTGATCGTCTGGCTCGTTATTTTCCTGGCCAGCCGGTGGTTCTTCGTGCTGACAAAGCAACTCAGTATGAGGATCTGATTAAGGTTATTGACACCTGCCGCAAGGCCGATATCTGGAATTTTTCAATGGCCACAAGTGAGGTCAAAGAAGATGCCAAAAACGGAGAGTAGATGAGGTGTTCGGTTAATATATTATGCGTGGCCCTGTTTATGGCTGCAGCACTGGGTGTGCAAGCTGACCCTGTTATAGTTAATGACAGGTTGCAACTTGCAGACGGTCTGTTCAGAAGAAGCATGTTTGATTTGGCTGCGCGTGAGTATCAGGTTCTGGCTGCCAATCCGCAGGTTACGGAACGTGATTCGGTTTTATTCCGTTTAGCTGAGTGTTACCGCAGGCTTGGTAAGCAGAATGAGGCTGAGGCAGTCTATAAAAAACTCACTGAGATCTGTCCCGATAGTTCACAGGTTCCACGGGCGCAATTGCAGCGAGCCTTGATTCTGATTGAGCTTGGCGGTGCATCGCTTGAAGAGGCTGTTAAAGTTCTGGACCCTCTTACTAAAGCGGGACAGGCACCTGAGGTGCGTTCGGCTGCTCTCTATCATAAAGGTGAGGTCCTTGAAAAACTTAAAAGACCCACCGAGGCATTGCTTTGCTATGAAATTCTGCGGAAAGATTTTGCAGACACGGAATATGGAGTTTACTCCGCATTACGCTCTGCCTGGATCTTGAGTCAGAGTGATAAAAAGGAGGATAAACGTCGAGCTTTGGGTGTTTATCTTGAACTGGCTTATGACTCCAAGGATAGTAAAGTTGCAGAGGAAGCCTGTTATTTTGCTGCGCAGGTCTCATTGATATCGGAGAAGTTTGAGGAGAGTGCTGATCTGTTTAAAATGCTGCGCACAAAGTATCCTGCATCGGCCCGTATTAAAGAGGGGGCCTTGACTGCAGCATGGGCCTGTTTTTACAGTGGTCGATATCAGGAGGGCTCTGAAGTTCTTGATTTGATCATTGACGATCAAAGTCATCCGTTGAGAGAAGAGGTTCTCTATGTAAAGGCAAACTGTCTCAGAGAGCTGAGCCAGAATGATGCCGCGGTACAATTTTATGATCAGCAACTTCAACTTGCCCCTAACGGTCGTCTGGCACAAAAGGCGCACTATGAAAAATTAACAACTCTTTATCGTACCGGAAAATATAAAGAGACATTGGTTGCAATTGCCGCGTTTGTAAATCCTGGTGATGAATTGATGGATAATGTTTTATGGATGAAAGCGGAGGCTGCTCTGAAAACAGATCAGTCAGAGGCTGTTATTCAGAGCTGTCGGACTTTGGTTGAAAAATATCCGAAGAGTCCGCTGGCGAAAGATGCCCTTTATCGCCTGGGCTGGATGCTGCAAAAGCAGGATGCGTGGGAGGAGGCTTCGGCCTGGTTCCTTAAGGTGGCAAAAACCTACCCCGCTGACCCGCTGGCGGCAACGGCACTTTACGCCTCAGGTGTCTGCCTGACCCGCTTGAATCAAAGTGAGGCTGCTCTGCGTGACTGGACCGCTCTTTTAACAAAATACCCTGAAAGCAAGCTGGTCGCAGAAACTCTTTATCAAAAGGCGATGGAGGAGATTCGTACCAAACAATCTAGAGCAGCCGGTTCAACGCTTAATGAATTGTACAAACGTTTTCCTGATGATTCGCATCAAGCCGAGATCTTTTACTGGCGCGGAACCATCTATCGTGAGTTGAACGATGTTGTTGAGGCTGAGAAAATGTTCAGGGCATCACTGACGGCGCAGCCATCAAAAGAGTTTGAACGGGAGTGTACTCTTGAACTGGGCTTGCTTCTGCAGTCGATTAATAAAGGGGATGAGGCAGCTCAGCTCTTTAATAAACTGTTGGATTCAAATGTCTCTGAAAAACTGGGTGAGGATAAGCTGGCCTGGCTGGCGGAATTCCAGCATCGTAACAAGCAGTATGAGTCAGCATCCAAAGCTTCTTATGTTCTTATAAAAATGAAACCGGATAAGGGGTGGGTGCAAACCGCCTGGACAATCTTAGGGCGTGTTCATCGTGATAAAGGCGAACGTGATCCGGCTATCTATGCTTTTCAACAGGCCGTTGCCACTGGTGCAACCACTGAGTATGGTGCTGAGGCAGCTTTGCGTCTGGGGGAGCTGCTGACCGACTCCGGTCGTTATGATGAGGCTGAGAAAAGTTTGATTGATGCCGCCAGCCGGTCCTCTACTCCGGAGATGTTGGGCATGCGTGCCAGAGCCTACTCCGGTCTTGCACGTAACGCTGAGCTGAAGGGGGATCTGGAATCAGCAATTCGCTATTATATCAGTGTTGGAATTTTGTTTGATCATAAAGAACTTGTGCCTGAAGCACTCAGCAAGGCCGCGCAGCTACTGGATAAACAGGGGCGGGGAGCTGAGGCTGATAAGATGCGTGAAGAGTTGAAACAACGTTATCCTAGCTCGGCGCGGGCGATGAAAATGGCTGCGTGAGGCCTGACCATTGCTGTGAATTGTGTGGGGGGGGGGCAATGTGCCATGGAAATTATTTTAAAATCGGTTTTCTGAACCGAATGGGAATTTTGGATTTGAATATTGAATATTGGATATTGAACCTCGGTTTTGTACTGGGGAGGATGGGTAACGTATGATTCCAAATGGATTCGATTATCGTCGCCAGCAGAGCGACCATCACTGGGCATTGGCGGGAATGGCAATTTTGTTCTCCATTTGTATTCATGTGGTGTTTATTTATTTTTGTGGTGACTGGAACTTTGGCGGGTTAACGCGGGTTACGCAGAGGACCCGTGAGTGGATGATGCCGGATAAAGTGCCGCCGATGCGGGTTGACACTCTCAGTACTGATCCTATGCGTATTATGGATAAGGTGCCCGGTGAACGCGATACTCCCAGTCGTGGCCCTATTGAGGTCAGTGACCGGGTTGAGTCGCTCTTTCAGGAAGCCAGCCCTGCTTTAACAGCACCACCTCCTATTCCGCGTGAGGCTCTCTCTCCCGGGGTTCCCGATTTGAATGAAACCAGTGTTGAGAATGTTGACACAACTCCCTGGATGCCGCGTCAGGAGATAAATCAGATCTTTGATCGTACTGTACAGGATGAGGTTGCCGCCCTTCCGCGTCGTGAAATCCCAATGATAGAGCGTATTCAGGATGCACCGGATATTGTTCCTTCAATTGATCTGGCTGGACGGAAATTCGGCAAAAATCTTGAACCACCGAAGCCGCTTAAAGCTGCGGAAGTTTTTGATACGGAGATTGTTAAAGGAACTTTTGTTAAACCTGCGATTGCCGCCCCCTCAGTTCCTGAAGGCGCTACCGGAGCTGCAACAAAGAATAAATTTGCAGATAAACCCGGTGATAAACGCGTTAGTTCCGATAAGGGAAAACCCGGAATTATTAAACCGAAACCTCCTGCCGCAGCGCCCTCTCTGCCTCCAGCTACAGTTGAAGAAAAACTGACAAAAAAAGTGCGTGAAAAAATTGAGGCTATCGAACAGAATGTTGAATATAGTTCCATTGATGATCTGTTGGCCATTGGTCTGGAAACTTATCGTGATCCTAAGGAGCCAGGTAAACTTTATTTCCGGATTGGAATTCAACCACGGCCTGATAAACCGGTTTCGGTTATTGCCAAGGATATTCTCTGGATTCAGGATGTCTCCGGGTCTATGACTGAGGAGCGTCTTAGCTTCTGTCGTAAGGCTCTGATCTCTGCCATATCAACTATGAATTCTTCGGACCGCTTTAATGTTATTGGCTTCCGCGATACATTTGAGAGATGTTTTCCTGGGTGGATTGCCGTAACGCCGGAGAACTGTAAGAAAGCAATGAGTTTTATCTCTAACATGCGTTCCTTTGGCCAGACTGATGTCTTTGGTTCTCTGAGTTCCGTAATGAAACTTGAACGCGACCCTATGCGTCCTATGATTGCCTTTGTGGTTACCGATGGGAAACCGACCATTGGTTTAACCGGCAGCGCAAATATCATTGGTGCCTTTTCTGAGTTGAACAGCGGATTGATGTCGGTCTATATGTATGGCACACATAAGAAGGCCAACGATTACCTGTTGGATATGCTGACATATTGCAACCGTGGTAAAGCCTATATTCTAAATGGTAACCGATGGGATATTCCTAAGTCAATGGCAACTGTTTATAATGGCATTCGTAATCCGGTTTTGGGTGATATATCAGTTGTGTTTGACTCTGCCTCTCACAGTGAAATATATCCTCGTAGCACATGCAATCTCTACAAAGATCAACAGCTTGAATTAACAGGTATTTGTCCTGATGGGACAGAGGAACTTGTTTTGCAGGTGCGTGGACTTGCCGCTGGTAAGGGGTATGACTCTATATTCAGACTGAACATAAAACAGTATGCAAAACCGGGCTCAGCTCTTCTGAAGCAACATTGGGCCAGACAGAAGATGTTTTATCTTGTAGGTGAGTACTCCATCAAACCGCATCAGCAGACTTTTGCCGAGATGCTCAAAATCAACCAGAAATATAGAATTGAAATTCCGTACAATCTTGAACTGAAGTGATGCGAAGAGTGTTTCGTGCCATAAAAATTAACTGGCCTTATCAAAAAAAAACCAAAGCGGGATCTACCCGCAATCTAGCTTGTAGCTTGTGGCTCGTAGCTTGTAGGTTGCTCTGTAATTTTTGCTACCAGCTACAGACTACCCGCTACAAGCACATAGCTGATTTTTCAATTTCTTGTTTTTTTATGACAGAAGTTGAGCAATAAGCAATTAACAGGAAAATTAAAATGAATAAAATATTAACTGTGTTTATTGGTGTTGGCATTATCGCGATCTCTGGTTGTGAGCCCAAGGGTGGCGAGCAAAAGAGCTGCTGCCCGAGCGGTTGCGCTTGCGTTGCTCTCAAGACACCGAAACTTGCCGTCAAACTTCCCTCTGAATATAAAAACCCTGATGGCATGACTATTAAGGATGGACAGATCTGGCTGACTATCAACAACGTGGCACAGGATGCTCCCAGCTGCATTGTGAAGATCACAGCTGATAATAAACTTGAGAAGGTCATAGATCTGCCTGTAAGTCCTGAGACAAAGATTGTCAGTGCTCTCGGTCTGGTATTCGCCTCTGACGGCAACCTGTACGTTTCTGACAATCAGAATCTGGGTGGCCAGGGATATGGTAAATCACGCATACTGCGCGTTGTAATGAAAGACGGCAAAGCCACAGGCGTTGAGGTGGTTGCAACTGGTTTGCATGCCGCTAATGGTATCGCTGCCAAGGGCGACAGTATTTTTGTGAATGAAACTACTTTTGGCGAGGCCGTTCCTTTGGTCAGTGGAACGTATCAGTTTAAGTTGGCTGAGTTGAAAGCGGATGCCCCGGTTAAGGTTGATGGCAGTGCTAAAGATCCCCATGTGATTTTCACCATGGAGACCGAGGGCAAGTATCCTGTAGGAGCTAATGGACTCTGCTTTGATGGTGAGGGCAACATGTATGTGGCCAACTTTGGCGACAAAGAGATCTGGAAAGTCTGCTTCTGTGAGGCCGGCAAGGTGCAGGCTGGCAAGCTCTTTGCCAAGGTTGATTGCGCTGAGAGTATTGACGGCATGCATTATGATGGCGAAGGCTTTATCTGGCTTGCTGACTTTATCGGCTGTGCTGTCGTTAAAGTTTGCGTTAAGAGGGGAAAATCGATGCTGGTTGCAAAAAATGCCGCATGTGACGGCGTGAATGGTGAGCTGGATGCTCCTTCTGAGTGCATTAAATTCGGCAACAAGGTTTATGTCTCCAACATCGATCTCACCTTCGGCCCCAACACTGCCGACGATACTTATACGATTTCGGTGATTGAACTCGACTGATGCAGTTAAACTGCATAAGAAAAAAAACTCAGCTGGAATTTTCAGCTGAGTTTTTTTGTGTAAAGTGAGTAACTTATATTTCAACTGCTTTTTTCATGGCAAACCTGGAGGGACGGTGGCTCACCGTCCGCCGGTTTCAGGGCCTGGGACCCTCCATAACAGGTGCGGGATGTGTTGGTTATTTTTATATTCTGTAACCAAGAGTTTTTATTCCGCATAAGTTATGAGGTCAATGTTATGGCTAAGTAGAGGTGGACTAAAAGAGGGTATGGGAGTAAAATGAAGTAAGGTTGAATCATAAATCAGGAGATTGAGTGCAAAAGAAAAATTTACTTATTTTAGTGCCGTTATGTTTGCTGTTCTGTGGGTGTGATGTTAAAGAGCTGCCTCCATATGCGTTGTTGCCAAATCCTGAACCGTTTCTGGAAAGTCAGGGGGCTGCCCGTCAGGATCCTGTATTGCTGGTTAACAGCTTCACATGGAAGGAGAGTCTTTATGAACAGCCTGCTTTTATCGTCGGAAACAAATCGGTTGAGGTGCGCCGGGTCGGGGGAGTCAATCGACCGGACCAGGATCAGTCAGTTGCGATTTATATCGATAATAAACAAGTGGGGAGGTTCATGTGGTGGGGGTCGTTTAAAGATGGCGGATTTGGTTATCCCTTTAAGGAGATCGATGGTGATCCCGCAACTCTGAAAATTGATGAGGCAACTCATATCGTAAGTTATCATAAGCCCTATCTGACCCCGGCTGGCAAACGTGCAGTTTTTAGTTATACCCTGAAATCATTGAAGCAGAGCAAGGTGGAGCTGCTCTGGAATCTGGGGGTGCCTCAAAAAGAACTGGATAGTTCCACTGTCAATTTTTCGGCGCAGTTGTGGTTTGCCCCCATGCTGCATAAAGGAAAGAAGCTGGTCTGCGGTGACAAGGCTTTTAAAGAGGCCACCCGTGAAGAGCTGATTGACTCTAAAGGGGTGCATACATCCGGCTCTGGAAATATTGCATACAACACCTTAGACCCGTTAAAGGGCTATACCCTTGATATGGGTGATCTGACGGGTGGATTTACCGAGAGCATCTATGTTCCGAAGGTGGCCGGTAAAGAGCGGTACAACTTGCTTTATCGCACAAGTTACCCCGGACGGCGGGTCTCAGGCCGGGTCGTTATTGATCTGGGTGAGGCGGAGCTGCCGCAGCACAATGCGCCGCCGTCGGTGGGCGGCATTGATTTCTGGAAAACAGATGGGCTTCATGTGCCTCTCCCGAGCATAGGCAACCTGATGCCGAACCCCAGCTTTGAGCAGGGATTGCGCTATTGGCGCTGGTGTGGTGGCGGTGCCCGATATACACCTGATCCTCTGCCCCGTTATGATATTGTGCCTCAGGGTAAGTTCGGAAAAAATGCCCTGATCCTGCGCAATACCCAGCAGGGCGCGCCTTCGATGCGGAGTTTTCCGATGTCGCTGGATAAAGGCAAAGTCTATACTCTCTCTTTTTATGCCAAAGCGCCTCAGGAGAGCCATCTGAGTATCGCATTGGCGAGTGCGGCCAGTGGCGGAAAATTCAGAGGTAAATATGGAACTCTGTTCGGCGATAATGACAACCCGGATTGTAAGTTTAAGATCACAACAGAATGGGAGCGTTACTCCCGCACCTTTACGATGGATGCAGGCGGTTTGTCGCTGGTTGTATCCGGTGGTAATGATACCCTGATTGATGGGATTCAGATTGAGGAGGGTAGTCAGCCATCTCCGTTTGTGTGCGTGCCTCTGGATGGAATGTTATCTACCTCCGATAAGGATAATTCGATTGTCAAAGGAGTGCCGATCAATGCCGCCTTTACCTTCACCGGTGTGCCCGGGACAAAAGGGACTGTGTGTATCACGGCTAAAAATGCCTACCGGGAGGTTGTGTATGCAGAGAGCTTTGCGGTGACATTAGGGGCTGACGGCACTCAGAAAATTCCCCTGCCTCTGGATGCGGTGAAATTCGGCGAAGGAATATTTGTTTTCAGGACCGAGTGTGAAGTTCCTGGATTTGAACCTTACTCCGATTACTACCGTCTGTTTATCATGACTCCGCTGACCAATAGCCATGCCACCCGGAAAATATTCGGAACGCTGGGAGGGTATGCCCGCATTTCCCGAGGCGAAGAGCTGGCGCAAAAGATGGTGGCATGGGGTTTCGGATCAACGAGCTGGGGTTGCCAGGTGGATCGGGAAACGGTTAAACCGGAGATGGAAATTAAATATGGTATTGCCAATACGGTCAATTCGGTGGCTGGCCAGGATCCTGATTTGCGCAAGTCGAGAGAGTGGACGTCCATTACACCTGAGATGGAGAAGCACATTGAAGAAGTTGCCTTTAAAGCGGGTCAATGGTATCCGGAACTTTACACCGGATGGGCTTTTGGTAATGAAGAGGAGGGTTCCGCTCTTATCCGTGATCAAAAATTTGATGAGTACTTTAAAGCGCAGTATGCAACTGCAAAAGGAGTTAAAAGAGCCAATTCCAAGGCTTGTATATTACCGACTCATGGAACTTCCGGGTACTCTCTTCTGCGTGGCTATGATGCTATTGAGGGATACCTTAAGACGGCCCGTAAACACAACTTTAAATATGATGCCATCGCTGTACATCCTTATGGCAATATTGATAAGGGGACGTTGGGGAGGAATGATCTGGATGAAGAGTCCTCCCGTTTAATCGCACAAATGAAGCGTTACGGATATGGCGAAGAAACACCAATTCACTACTCGGAGATGTTCAATAAGCCAGAAACCTATATCCCTGCATGGGGTGCTGATACGTCATACGACGCTTATCAATCGGGTAAAGTCAGTTATGATTTTGGTAATCGTGAATTTATTCATGCTTGCTCAGCGGCCCGCGCTTTTATCATTATGCTTAAATATTGGCCGCATGTTCAATCATCCAATATCTGGGTTTCGAGTCCGTATATGGATCAAAATATTACTCCCATAATACTCTGCAAAGCGGTTAACACCCTTGGCACTCATTTGGGTGATGTCGAGTATGTAGCCGATATTAAACCAATGGCCGGAGTGCGTGGCTATGCATTTAAACTGAAGGATGGATCAGGCATTGCGGCCATCTGGTGCGTGAACCATGATGTGGAAAATGGACTCAAAAGGGGGCCTGTGCTGGATGTTAAATTACGGCAGCCGGTTGAGTTTATTGATTTGATGGGCCATCAGCGCTTTGCCGGAGCACCTCGCAAAGGAGTCACGAAAATTCAGCTGACGCCGGCACCGCTTCTGATGAAAGCGAATGATATTGTGCAGTTAAGTGAAACGTTTCAGAGTGCGCAGGCTAATGACAGTTACGCTCCCGTGCAGATTGCGGTGCAGGCTGAATTGGATGGGCATCTGATCGCCTCTGTGAAAAACCTGACTGGAGGTGAGCAGAGCGGTACAATCTCGGTGGCAGGCGAATCATTGACTTACGCTCTTAAACCCGATGCTGCTCAAAATCTGATTGTCTCGGAGAGTGCAGGAAATGATTTTGGAGTAATGTATCGCTGGAATGAAATTCTCCAGATTGAACCAGCCACAAGTGATCCGTTTAATGTTGAGTGGAACATGGATTATTTTTATGTGCCCGAAGTCAAGGGAGTGCCCGAGTGGGAAAAGATCCCGTCCATACCTCTGTTAAACCGTTTTGGGGGAACATACATGGGGAAGAGTGCTGATTGCGGACGAAAAAAGATGAATATTAAAGTTGGTGCGCCCGGTGATCTTGAAGCAAGCTTTAAGATGGCCTGGGATAAAGATAATCTTTATTTACGTGTCGAAGTGGAGGATAATCAATTTCTGGTTTTTCCTGAACTCTGGAAAAAGGGAAATGCAGGTCAGGTGCTTTATATGCATGATGGATGTCTGGAGGTTTATTTTGATACCGGTGCTGATGGCAGAGTGAATGATGCGAAAACTTATGACAACAATGACTATCGCTACGATTTTTCAATAGGTCGATTCGGAAGGTCCGGAGCCGGAATGGTTTACCGGTTGCGTGAAGTGTATCATCAGCTTGCCGATGGTGTTAATATGGCCTCAAAGCAGGAAGCCGCTGAAAAGATCAAGTGTGATTTTGAACGGACCGGAAAAGGTTATGTTTATACAATCACCTTTGGCCAACGCTATATTGAACCAATCGTTTTAAGGAAGGGAGTCAACGCCGGGTTCGGATTGTTTCTGCATGATCGTGATGATGCCACCGTTCCGCCCGGCGTAAAGGGTTTATCGCTGGCAACCGAGCCCGGATCTCACTGCGATTACAAACCGCATTTGTGGCCGTTGATGATTCTGTCTGAGTAATAGCGAACGACCCTTCTACCTTTGCTGTAGCATTAGTTGCTATAATGATATTTATTTTAGGAGAGGAATAGGATGAATAAAAAATTAGCGATATTATTTTGTTGTATGGTTTTGCTGGCATTGTCGGCTGTAATGTGCGGTGCAGCAGAAGAAGTTCAGCTGCTTCCTGAGTGGGATTCAATTGAGAGTGTTAATTTAAAAGGAGGATCTGGATAAGTTATGGGCTGATCCTGAGATTCGAAAGCTTTCCGGTGTGAAGAATCGGGCAGAGTTTAAGGATGCCTATTATCGCGAGTGGGGTAGTTGGTATGCGCTCCCTTGTCAATGGGCCAAAGAGGCTTATCCGAAGACACCGATCGGTATCTATGGACCACAGCCTTTTAAACGCGATTACTGGGGCGTGGCAGGCAAAAATGCGCAGCAGATTGACGGCACGCATAAGACCGATGCGGATCTATGGAAATATATTAACCCCTCAGTGGATTTTGTTATTGCGAGTATCTACTGTTTTTATGATAATCCCGGATCTATTTATTATATGGCTTCCAATGTTGAGGAGAACTTTCGTCGCTTGTCTGGACAGGGAAATAAGCCATTGTATGCCTATCTCTGGATGCGGTATCATAACAGCAACAAGAAGTTGAAGTGCGCCGAGCTGGATGACTATCTGGTGGAGGCGATGGCAGTCCTGCCATATTTCTGCGGAGCACAGGGTGTGGTTCTGTGGGGGTGGGAGCCCAAGGGAACTGGGCTATACTATCATAAGTTGCCGTTGTTTATGAACAGCCTTAAGCGTGTGGAGAAATTTTCGGAGAAGATCGGCAGAGCACAGCCGATGAATGATGAGCCGGTCCATGTGCTTTGGAAAGCGAAAAAACCGCTTGTGAGAAAGTTGCGTGTGAGCGAGTCCGAGTGGCTGGTGCTGGCATCGAATCCCTGGCAGGCGGATATTGAAAAAACAGAGTTGAAGGTGAAGTGCGGGGCAACTGAGGTGTCTCTTGCGGTGCGAGGTAAACATACGGAGATTTACCACGTTGTGAATGGCAGTGTGATGCGTATTGAGATGGCTGAGTGATTGTATGACTTCCGCAGGTGCGGGAGTAAACCTACATGCGGTAGTTTAACTGCTTATTTTTGGCCCTGATTTCAACGTCTTGAACGATTTTAACTGCCTTTGTTAAGGTGAATATTGATTTTGCGGGAAAGTATCCGCTGTAAATAAATATAGGGTTTGTTGATATGAATAAAGTGGAACTACTTGATCGTTGGACTAAAGAAAAATCAGAGGATCTCTACGGGATCAAGAGCTGGGGTGGAAGATATTTTTCAATATCTGACCAGGGCGAGGTTATGATTAATCCTTATAAGGAGAGTGAATCCGCTGTCAGTCTGATGGAGATTACCAATGGGGTAAAGGACCGGGGTATTGATATGCCTGTCCTGCTACGTTTTGAAAATGTTCTGGATGCTCAGATTGCCTACCTGAATGACTCTTTTAATAGTGCGATTCAAACGCTGGGTTACAAAGGCAGTTATCAGGGGGTCTATCCCATCAAGGTCAATCAGCAGCAGCAGGTGGTGCATGAGGTTGCCAAGTTTGGTCAGCGCTATCATCATGGACTTGAGGTTGGCAGTAAACCTGAGTTGATTGCGGCGCTCTCTGAGATGAAGGATAAAGAATCCTGTCTGATATGCAATGGTTATAAGGATGAAGAGTTTATCGATATCGGCATGTATGCCATCAAGATGGGCTTCAAGTGTTTCTTTGTAATTGAGATACCCGGTGAACTCGACCTTATTCTAGAGAGAGCGAAAGCTCTTAATGTGACCCCTAACATTGGGATCAGGATTAAGCTCTCTTCAAAGGCTGGTGGACACTGGACAGAGTCCGGAGGCGATAGAAGCATCTTTGGCCTCAATATGTCGCAGACTATTGAGATTGTTGACATTCTGAAAAAGCGGGGCATGCTCGATACGCTCAAGTTAATGCATTATCACCTAGGATCACAGGTGCCTAATATCCGGGATATTCGAACTGCAGTGCGTGAGGCGGCCCGGGTTTATGCTGAGCTAATCAAGGAGGGTGCGCCCATGGGGTATCTGGACCTTGGCGGTGGACTTGCCGTGGATTACGATGGATCAAACACCAACTACACCAACAGCAGCAACTACAGCGTTGAGGAGTATTGCTCGGATGTGGTTGAGGCGGTTATGAGTGTCATGGATGATGGAGAAATTGAGCATCCTGTCATTATTACTGAGTCAGGCCGGGCTTTGGTCGCCTATTATTCCGTTCTCCTTTTCAATGTTCTGGATGTTGCTACCTTTGAAGAGCATGAGGTTCCGGAGACTCTTGGTCAGGAACTGGCCGAACCCATTCACAGTTTGCACGAGGTGAACAAAAATATTACAACTCGGAATTTGCAGGAGTGTTACAACGATGCGCTCTATTACCGGGATAATATTCGAGACATGTTTAATCATGGGCATATCTCTCTGAGGGACAAGGCTCTGGCTGAAAAAATATTCTGGAATACGATCTATCAGATTGTTCAGAAAAAAAGAAAGTTGAAGTTTGTACCCAGTGAACTTGTGGATCTTGAGAATGTTATCGCTGATATTTACTACTGCAATTTCTCGGTTTTCCAGTCCATTCCTGATTGTTGGGCTATTGATCAGCTTTTTCCTGTAATGCCGATTCACCGTCTGTTAGAGCTTCCCTCGCGCAATAGCGTGATTGCGGATATCACTTGTGACTGCGATGGCAAAATTAATAAGTTTATTGATAGGAGTGACGTTAAAAACACGCTTCCGCTGCATCCGCTTCTGGAGAAGAAAGACTACTACCTTGGGATCTTTCTGGTGGGCGCTTATCAGGAGACTTTGGGTGACCTGCATAACCTGTTTGGTGATACAAATGTCGTTAGTATTCGGCTGAATAAAGATGGATCTCATGATATAATTAATGAGATTCATGGAGACAGCGTTGATGACGTACTTGGCTATGTGGAGTATGACACAAACGAGATGCGGACTAACTATAGGAAGACTGCGGAAGATGCGGTTAAGAAGGGGTTGATTACCGCTAAAGAGCGTCGCGAGATCATGAGCTCCTATGAGAATGGACTCCGCGGTTACACCTATTACGAACGGTAATCCGGCGCACCGGATTACTCAATTCCGCTGCGCGGAATATCTGTTGTGTTGACATAGATTAATTGATGTGCGTCATAGGGTCGTTGGTCATGAGTCATAAAACATTTGTGGTTTTGGCCGTAAATTTGAGGAGAGAGCTATGTTAAAAGATAATACACCCGTGATACATGAAGGCATTCTTAGTGGATATGCTGAGAGTGATCTTGTTATATTTGGAATTCCGTTCGATGGAACCGTCTCTTTTAAACCGGGAACCCGTTTTGGTCCGCAGGCTGTACGTCAGGAATTGGATGGTCTCGAAACCTACAGCCCTTATCTCGATAGAGACCTGGCTGATTATAAGCTTTGTGATCTGGGCGATATCTCCTTGCCTTTGGGTAATACAGGCAAGGTGATGGATCTGATAGAGTGCGAAGCTCAAAGCTGTGTTGCTGATGGGAAGAAAACGCTGGCGGTCGGTGGTGAACACCTAGTCTCATACCCTCTTATCAAAGCGTATCTTGAAAAATATCCGGATTTGCATATTGTTCATTTAGATGCCCATGCTGATCTGCGGGATGACTATCTGGGAGAAAAACTTTCGCATGCAACTGTAATGAGGCGTGTCTTTGATGATTTAGGCACAGGTAAGATCTGGCAGTTTGGGATACGCTCTGGAACAAAAGAGGAATTTGCCTTTGCCGCAGAGAATACAGTCATGCAGAAATTTGATCTGGGTTGCATTGATGAAGTCATAGGGGTTATCGGAGATCAGCCCGTTTACCTTTCGATTGATCTGGATGTGCTTGACCCCTCTATCTTCAGCGGAACCGGTACCCCTGAACCAGGCGGTGTGACATTTAAAGAACTGATGGTTGCATTACAGCAAATGACCGGGCTGAATATTGTTGGCGGTGATATGGTCGAGCTTTCGCCGCACTATGATCAGAGTGGAGTATCAACCGCGGTGGCCTGCAAGGTGCTGCGTGAAATGGTCCTGATTATGGTCGGGTAAATGCAGGGTTAGAAGGTGAAAAAATTGAAGGTAAGAAGATGGTGCGCGTTCCTCCTACGCCAAGGCTACGGCGGGACAAGTCGTAGAGTTTTTTGTAAAAAGTTGAGGCAGAAAAATTGGGGGGTAGAAATATGAATACGCTTCGTTGTTTTTGAGGTGAAAGATTTTAGAGGTGAAATATGTGTGCTTTTCTAAGGATTAGGGGTGAGTGATGAGTGCAATGATATTTAAGTTACATTATTTCTCTAAAAACTCTGTGGCCTCTGTGACTCTGTGAGAGAGATTTTTTTAAAGGAGAACTGATATGAGAAAAGTATTGATGATTGGGGCCGGCGGTGTTGCCGGCGTTGTGGCACACAAGTGCTGTCAGAACCCTGATGTGTTTGAAGAGCTGATGATTGCCAGTCGCACTGTTTCAAAGTGTGATGCCCTCAAGGCGCAGCTGGATGGGGGGCGCACGGTAGTACACTCTGCACAGGTGAATGCGGATAATACCGAGGAACTGATTGCATTGATCAACGATTTCAAGCCTGAGATCGTAATCAATGTGGCACTGCCGTATCAGGATCTGACGATTATGGATGCCTGTCTTGCCACCGGTACCCACTATCTCGATACCGCTAATTATGAGCCGCCCGACATCCCCAAGTTTGAGTACAAATGGCAGTGGGCTTATAAAGAACGCTTTGAAAAAGCAGGGCTCACCGCAATACTGGGCTGTGGCTTTGATCCTGGAGTTACCGGTGTGTTCAGTGCGTACGCTTTGAAGCATTACTTTGATGAGATTCACACCATCGATATTCTGGATGCCAATGGTGGCGATCATGGCTATCCCTTTGCCACCAATTTTAATCCGGAGATCAATATCCGCGAGATCACCGCCAATGGACGCTACTGGGAAGAGGGAAAATGGATTGAAACCGAGCCACTCGAAATTAAGCGGGTCTTTGATTTCGATGAGATTGGCGAAAAAGATGCCTACCTGCTCTATCACGAAGAGCTGGAGTCGCTGGCGCTTAATATTACAGGGATTAAGCGTATCCGTTTCTTTATGACCTTCGGGCAGCAATATATCACCCATCTGAATGTGCTTCAGAATGTGGGCATGACCTCCATTGTGCCGATTGAGTATGAGGGTAAACAGATTCAGCCGCTGCATTTTTTGAAAGCGGTCCTGCCCGATCCCGCATCATTGGGTCCCCGCACCAAAGGAAAAACGAATATCGGTTGCATTTGCAGAGGTGTTAAAGATGGCAAGGCTGTCAGTTATTACGTCTATAATGTCTGTGATCATCAATCCTGTTACAAAGAGGTTGGTTCACAGGCCATCTCCTATACCACCGGAGTGCCGGCGATGATTGGTGCCAAGCTGTTTTTAGAGGGCAAATGGAAAAAACCGGGTGTCTACAATGTTGAGGAGTTTGATCCCGATCCATTTATGGCTGAGCTCAATAAGCAGGGGCTGCCATGGAAAGAAAATTTTGACCCAGATTTGGTGGAGTAGCGTTTAGGGTAAAAGATTTTAGGTAAAAAATGTTCAGGTAAAAGATAGGTGCGCTTCGTGGTTTCTTTGGTAAGAGATTTGAGGTAGAAAAATAGAGGGGTAGAAAGATGAAAGCGCTTCCTCCTACGCCAAGGCTATGGCGGGACAAGTCGTAGATTTTATTAGGTAAAACATTGCTGGTAAAAAATGAATGTGTTGATAAAAAAGTGAGGTGTACGATGCCTGTTGTGGTTGATGCAGAACTTGTATGTATGTCGCAGGAACGGTTTGCTGCGGTAGCCTATGATGTCATGAATGAAGCATTTCAAGTGCAGCGTGAACTTGGCCCATTGTTCAATGAGAAGGTCTATCAGAATGCACTTATGGCTCGCATAGAGAATTGCCAAAAGGAAGTCAGGATAGATGTTATTTTTCAAGACTTCTGTAAATCGTACTTTATCGACTTGGTTGTTTCTTATGGGGCTGTGTTTGAACTGAAAGCGGTTGATCGTTTAACTAGTTGTCATCATGGACAGTTGCAGAACTATTTATTGTTGACTGGATTACAACATGGAAAATTAATAAATTTCCGTCCTGTGCAAGTTGAACATAAATTTGTTAATGTAACTCTCACGCATGCTGATCTTACTAATTTCAGTATTAACGATTCTGAGTGGCAGTCTACCGGTGGCTTTGGAAAAACTGAAAAATTGTTAATAGTGGAGATGTTGAGGGATTGGGGTACAGGGTTATCAAGAATGTTGTATGAGGAGATTCTTGTCCATTTCTTTGGAGGTCCTGAAAAAGTGCTCTCTGAAGTCGATGTTTGTTTCGGGCATCAAGTTGTAGGAAAGCAAACCGTTAATGTATGCGCAGAGCGAATTGCAATATGCCTTACGACATTAGAGCATGATGCTGATGGGTATCGCAGAGATATTTGCAGATTTCTTGATAGCTCCGCACTTGATATTATTCAATGGATAAATATTTCTCGTAAGCAAGTAACCTTTTTAACAATGATTTAAAATTTTTCTACCCCTCTATTTTTCTACCTCATTTTTTATATTCGTAATATTTTATTACCCTAGATTTTCTTACGTTTTATTTTTTTTGGAGAGTTATGACTGAAGCAGATATTAAACTTATTAAAAGTATTAAAACTCCTGCCTATGTGGTTGATCAGCGACTGCTACGCCAGAATTTGATTACCCTTAAGCGGGTGCAGAATGAGACCGGCTGTAAGATACTGCTGGCACTTAAAGGGTTTTCGATGCACTCTGTTTTTCCTCTGGTTGGCGAGTACCTTTCAGGTATCACCGCCAGCTCTCTTTTTGAAGCACGCCTGGGTGCGGAGTCGATGGGCAAAGAGGTGCATATCTATGCCCCGGCCTATCGCGATGATGAGTTTGATCAGATCATGCAGTACTGCAATCACATTGTCTTTAATTCCCCAGCGCAATATAGAAAATTTAAAGAGCGGGTCAAAGCGTGTGATAAATCCATCGAGTGTGCGTTGCGCCTCAATCCGGAGTATTCGGAACAGAAAGTTGAGATCTATGATCCCTGTGCTAAGAACTCACGTATGGGAACTGTTGCGAGTCGCATTACAGCATCCGATCTGGAGGGACTTGATGGGCTTCACTTTCATACAATGTGCGAACAGAATTCCGACACTCTGGAACGGACTCTTGAGGTGGTGGAACAAAAATTCGGTAAATATATGCATCAGATGAAGTGGATCAATTTTGGGGGCGGCCACCACATCACCCGCGATGATTATGATGTGGAACGACTGATAGGTTTGATCAAACATATCATGCAGAAATACGATGTTATGGTTTATCTGGAACCAGGTGAGGCTGTGGCGCTGAATTGCGGTTTTCTGGTGACATCGGTGCTGGATGTGATTGAGAACGGGATGCAGCTTGCCATCATTGATTCATCAGCGGCCTGTCACATGCCGGATGTGCTCGAAATGCCCTATCGTCCGCACATTATCGGATCAGGCAAGGCCGGGGAGAAAGCGCACACCTATCGTTTGGGTGGTATGACCTGCCTGGCTGGAGACGTGGTGGGGGACTACTCCTTTGACCAGCCGCTTGAGCCTGGCGACAAACTGATTTTCACCGATATGGCGCATTACACCATGGTCAAGAACAACATGTTCAACGGTGTCAACCTACCCTCCATTGCCCTCATGGATGAGGGGGAAATTAATGTTATCCGCGAATTCACCTTTGCTGACTACAAAGGCCGGCTTTCGTAGCTTTTTATGGGGAGGGCGCTGGCCTCAGTTTTAAACCTGGAGGGGCGCTGGCCTCAGCGCCCGTAATGCAGTGCGCAGCGCCGCCGCCCAGACTGCGGGAAGACGGCCCGGGAGGATCGTCCTACGACACTCCGCACCTAGCGTGGACCTAGCGCATTAATCATAACGTTCGTCAAAAAATAATGATACTTGCAAAACCAATACCGAAGTGAGAAACTATCAGCATGAAAGCACAATATACATTTTGGAAAGAAGCAGATGGAATGTATCTCGGATTTCTAAATGATTATCCCGACCATTGGACTCAAGGAACAGATTTAGTAGATCTGAAAGAACACTTGCGGGACTTGTTGGTCACGTTCGGGTCTGAAGAAATACCCGGAATCCGCAAGGTTGGAGAGCTGGAATACTCATGAAGCGGGCAGACCTAGTGCAACACCTTAGCAAAACGGGATGTGTTCTTTTAAGGCATGGTGGAAGGCATGATATCTACCATAATCCAAACACTGGTAATTCTGAACCAGTTCCTAGGCATCGTGAAATCAACGAAATCTTGGCTAGGCGCATCATTTCAAGATTGAGAAATGACTGACTGACTGACGAACAAGTCGTTGCACACTGACTTTTAGAGGCTACGCCTTTTAAATGCAGGTGAACTCAAACGTTAAGCGCCTGACCTTACACTCCAACTCAACACAAACAAACAGAAGGAGAGTGACCATGATTAGAACTCTGGCACAGCAATTTGTGTGTAAGGCGATCCCGCCGGTGTTTTAGGAGCTGGTAAAAACCTAAGTGGTAACTTGACTTAGGTGTTAATTCTGATTATTATAAATGTTTTAAATAAGTTGGTGTTGATTTGTGGAACAAGTATTTCTGCCGTTTCTCACCTCAATATACGGTTAGCAGGCAATTTTGCCTTATACTAATAAAAATATGAAACCTGGAACACGCGACGTCAAAGTCCACATCTTGATCACCGGCGTTGAGCTCGCTGAGCTGCAGCGCCGTTCGTGGCAAATGGTGGAAGCCTTCGGCTTAGATTCCCGTATTGAAGAGTATAAGGGAACACGCCCCATCGGGTTGTACCAATGGGATATGGATTGCTTGATCGATGTGATAAGCATGGCCCTTGACGATAAGGATGAGTATCCTTCACAAGAGAGTCCCAGATGGGCATCACTCAAGAATCTGTATACGAAGCTCAAGAACGAATACCAGAGGGCGTATTCGAAATGACCAGAGGGGCGAACAATACTTCGGAGCTTATTTGTGGACATGCGTGTTTCAAGCGCGTGTCCACAAATAAGCTCTAGATTGACAAAATCCCAATAAAAGAATAAGTTATACATCAAATGGGAGATAAATAATGACAACGGTAGCTGATATAAAAAATGCTGTTAAAGCTTTACCGGAGAAAGACTTCAGCTCATTTTCCACTTGGTTTGATAAATTTGGAGAAGAGCATTGGGACAGGCAGATTGAAAACGATCAGAAGTCTGGTCCTCTTCGCGATCTCATGGAAGAAGCATTGGTGATCTGTGGTCAGTCAGAGCGGGAATGCATTACCGAGCATTAGGCATGGATACAGCGGGCAAGCCAAAAGGCATTATGTGGATCTGGATCGGATCACATGCCGAATATAATCGTCTCATAAGAAAATCATAAGAGAAGACCCTTGAATATTATACGCGCCCTCCCGCGAATGCGGGAGGGCGCGCATCGGCGCAGCCCAAATCCGATAATGCGAGGCGATCACATTATTTAGCATCTGCTTACGTCCTTGCTGACAAGATACGTGATAAAGTTTCCCAAAACACCTTACTTCGTGCCATTCAGGGATGACCCTGAGGCCAACCGGACTCTTACTTCCGAAAACGAAACGGTCAATGAGGGTTTAAATATTAAGTTCAGCTTGCATGAAAACTGCTTGACAATTCATGCATGATTTGTTTTTATGGGTGGTAAACTAGAGAATAGAGAAAGGGAGGTATGATATGGCAGTTTTACAGGTTCGGGGTATCGATGACCAGCTTTACAGTGCATTGGGCGCACTGGCGACCCGTGAGAATCGTTCCATCAGCCAGGAAGTGATAACCATTATTCAGTCATACTTGTCCAGCGCCAAGACCTTAGACAAGCAGAGCACTGACGCATTTCTGGACTTGGCGGGCTCCTGGAAAGACAACCGTTCAGCAAAGGAAATATCGGATGATTTGAGAAAGAGTCGCCGTAACAGCAAGCGTTTCCAGGGAGACAATGATGTATTTGCTTGATACGGATATACTCATCTATGGACTGAACAAAATCCCAAAGGTTATTGATAATTATCGGGCAAAATCCGAAGCACCGAAATCAATATCAGTTGTTTCATATGGGGAACTGGTATACGGCGCAAAAAAATCCGCTAATCCGACTAAGAATCTTGCCGTTGTTCGTCGTATCGCGGAGATATTCCCGGTCATAGAAATTTCCCGCGCGGTCATGGATGTGTTCGGTGAACTGAAAGCAGAACTTGGCTCAAAGGGTAAGACAGTCGATGACTTCGATCTGGTTATTGCAGCAACGGCAATTTCCTACAACTACTGCCTGGTCACAAACAACGAAAAGCATTTTAAAATGATACCAGGCCTGAACATCGAGAATTGGTCGAAGTAAAACCGGTGAAGAGGTGGAGAAATGCGCCCATTCGACAACATTCGACAAGCTCATATCAGGAGCTCAGGGCAGGCGAGTGCTTGAGTACGCTTCGTATGTTTAGCCAGTCTTCGCTTAAAAGCTACGTCCTGACACGGCTGGTGCTCAGCGTTCTCAGGAAGTAAACAAAGACGACACCGATGAGAGTGTTGTGATTGTGGAGAAGTGCTTCTTATATGCAAAATCTGGGGCGCGCCGGGATCAGGCGCGAAGACCGTGACTTAGAATCTGAGGTCAAGACACAAATAGCACGGATGTGAATTTTAAGAAAAGTCGTTTGATAACTTTTAAGACGGTCCATCTCCTCTTTACCTAATAGCCTACAGCCTAAAACCTAACAGCCTTTCGTCCTATGGGACGCTACTGACCGCGAAGGGTTCGCATTCGCGCTTACATCATTTTACAGGTCATCATCTCGCAGGTCGATGAAGAAGATGCCGGTCACAAAGTCAAGCAGTTCCAAGGGTTCAACGCCGACATCCACGCCGATAATGAGAACGTGTACTCCGAGGCCGATTTCCGCCGGACCGTAATCTGGACCGGTGTTACCTTCTTCAGTGGCATCGATTACGCTGACCTGAACGCCGTTACGGCTCTCGAGTCCAATGGGCAGTTTGGGCTTTGGTCTGTTACGTGGCCCGGGCAGGCCCGCATATACCGAATCGTAGGACCCTACGAACACAGAAGCCAATTTGGTCGCACGGACATCCGCGGCGATGCCTGGTCCAACACGTGCACGAAGGCGCACAACATCAAAGAGATCGAGAACGACGTTAGGGATGTACATTGCGATCTTGTGGATTGCGCTGTGACCTTCGTCGGTCGATGGCGTCGTCTCCGCCGCTGTTTCGCCAAAGCACGGTGCGCATGCGATGAATCCCATCAACAGTAACAGAATGCTAGAATGTTTCATGATCGTTATCCTTTTGTGATTATTTATATTCTTTAAACGATTCAATTTTATGGTACCCATAAACTGACCGCAAAAAGACGGAAAAAAGAAACGGATCCAGCCGACACTCTCTCCCGATACGTACTATGTTAGAGCACATCTGTGTAAAGAAACAATAAGGTGTTTACCCCATATGGATGTGAGATGTGGACAAGTCAGGAGGGAGAGGAGTGTACGAGTAAGTGTAAGAGTCCGGAAGAAAGAGCATTGGTCGAGTGTTGCTACCCACATACTCGTACACATACTCGTACACGCAAATCTCTTAGGGGTTGCGGGCGGAGCCCGCGTTAGCCTAGAGGCCGGTTACAGAGCAAACAAACAACTTTTTGAAAATAACAATTAATTGTTTTTTCGGGCCGCATAAGCGGCTAAACCTTTTAAACCCCGTTAACCTCTCTCCGCAACTCATTTTTGTCATTCCCTTCAGTCGTTGCCTGCATTCGCAGGCCCTACTACACTTCGTTTCGTTTCTGCCTTCAATTTTTTTACCTAAAGAACAACGAAGCGCATCCAATGATTCTGACAAAAATGATTCTGTCAAAAATGATTGCCACGCCCTTCGGTCATTGCCGAAGTAGAAGAACGAAGGGTTTTTCGCCTGACTGCTTATAAATGCCGAGCCAGTGCTCGGCGCTCCCAGGTTTTTCCCATCTTTTAACTGAACTCTTCAAATAGCCATGCTGATCAGCCACGCCAGAGTTGCCCCGGTGACTCCGATAATGGATTCCATGACGGTCCAGGATTGCAGGGTCTGTTTGGTGGTCAGTCCGAAGTAGCGGTTGACCAGCCAGAATCCGCTGTCGTTAACATGTGAGACCGCTGTGGCACCCGAGGCTATTGCAATCACCAGCAACGCCGGTTCTATTTGAACCTGCGTCAGCAGAGGGGCAATGATGCCGCCGGCTGTGAGCATGGCCACGGTTGCAGAACCAGCCACTGCGCGTACCACCAGAGCTATCAGGAAGGCCGCCCACACTGGATGTAAGCCGGTATCTGCAAGTCCCTGTGCCAATGCATGTCCAGCACCGCTGTCGATGAGCACCTGTTTGAAAACGCCTCCGGCACCGGTCACCAGAATAATAATACCCGCCGGAGCCAGAGCCGATGTGGCCACCTCATTAACACGCTCCCGTGTAAGTCCGCGGCAGGTGCCCAGCAGCGTGAATGCAAGAAGTGTCGCAACGGTCAGTGCAAAGAAGGGGTGACCGATAAAGGAAAAGACCATTCGGGCAGCACTCTCCTCCGGCAGAAATGCGGTTGAGACGGTGTTGAGGACAATTAGAAAAAGTGGCAGCAGAACCATGCCGAAGACCATCCCGAATCCAGGAAGATCTTTTTCAGCCCAGCACTTTTTGGCCTCTTCACTCTCCATATAATCGGGGACCGTTGCATGGATACGCTTGGCAATCCAGGGTCCGAATACCGGCCCGGCAAGTATGGCGCAGGGCAGTCCAATGATAGAACCGAATAGAATCACGCGTCCCAGATCAGCACCCACCAATTGGGCAACTGCTATGGGACCCGGTGTCGGGGGAACAAATGCGTGGGTGACTGCCAGACCTGCTAACAGGGGAATGCCGTAGTGGAGCAGCGATTTTCTGGTTTCGCGGGAGAGCGAGTAGACTAGAGGAACAAGGATAATAAATCCGACATCAAAGAATACCGGTATTGCCACCAGAAAACCGGCCAGGGTCATCGCCCAGGTGGCCCGTTTTTTGCCGAAGATCTGCAGGAGGGTCAGGGTCAGCCGCTCTGCGCCGCCGGAGACCTCCAGTAGCTGGCCGAACATTGCACCCAATCCAACGACAACCGCAATAAAACCCAGAGTGCCGCCCATTCCCTTTTCAATGCATTTCATCACTGTGCCGGGGGGCATTCCGGCCGCCAGAGCGGTGATCATGCTCACCAGCAACAGGGCAATAAAGGGCTGCATCTTCCACTTGATTATCAGAAAAAGCAGAATAACAACTGCAGCAATAACGACAGAGGCAAGATAAACAGGTGATCCAAACATTTAGAAGTTATCCCAAAAAATTGCGGTTTTGTCAAATTATCCTAATGCAACCTAGCCGCCTGCCTGTGCGTTGCACGCAGACAAGGCAACCAACTTGTTGCGCCGTAGTCCCGCTTGCGGGACGAAGGAGGAACTTAACCCTTGTGATATGCTGAGGCTGATTTTCACCTCGTTTGCACAAGCCAGCGCTCAATATTGCGGCTTTCTTTGCTAAATTCTACGCCGATTTTATGTAGTTTGCGGGAATCGTTAGTGTAGGGCAGGGCGTATTGCTTATCTTCAATCTGTTGCAGTGCCTCTTCCGCTGTACCGTTAAGCTTGAATTCGATTATGTAAATATGTTCAGATGTTTTCACAACGCAGTCACAGCGTCCGATATGGTTACGCACTTCAGCCTCAACACCGACTCCCATCATTTTCAGGATAAAAAATATGAGAGACTGGTAGTATTTTTCGCGGGGAACAGTTATATCATAGGGAATATGACTGAACAGAATACGCATATTATTAAATAATTTGTCCGTATTCCCCTTAAGCAGTGATTGATATATTTTTCTTGTTGTCGGCGCGAATTCATCAGGGCCGATATGCGAGAGACTCTTTGCCATTGCACGGCTGAGAGAAAAGGATACTTCGCGGTTGGGATAGCCGAGTTCGTATTCAACACCCATTCCGTTGTCAACCGCGCTTTTGATTGTCAGGTATCCTGTCTGAACCAGCAGGGGAAGAAGCGCAATCTCTGAGGGTTCGTAAACAGAGAAGTCCTCCTGAAACATTTTCAAGTGGGTAAGATCAACAGTGCTTTTTTTGTATAACTCGATGAGAAATGTCGGTGTTCCTGTTTCAAACCAGTAGTTGCTGATTTTATTATTCTGAAAGCACTTCATCACCGATACAGGATTGTAGATGGTTAAAGCGTTCTCTTCAAATCGATAGCCGTTATACCACTCTTTTAATTTTGTCAGGCACTGATCCTTTGAAAGACCAAGGTTTTCAGCGAGTGCATCTATATATCCATCAAAATTATTTTCCAGCTCCTCTTGAGTGTATCCCAGCATGGTGGCCTCGGGGGCGGTCATGGTAAGGTCTGTCAGGTTATTCAGATCAGAGAAGATCGAGACCTTTGAGAACTTACTGACTCCCGTAATAAACGCGAAGCGCTGGTACTCCTCTGTTGTCTTGATGACGCTGTAGAAGGACTTCAGGACACTCTGAATCTCCTTAACGCTCTCTTTGCCAAGATGATTCAGCAGAGGCTTGTCATATTCATCGACCAGTATTACAACTTTATCGTCGCGCTCATAGAGAGCTTTTACTAAATATTGGAAGCAGTCTGACGCATCACCCTCCTGCAAAGTGATTCCATAATCACTGGCTATGGAGTTAATCATAAGGTGGAGGGAGGCGGATAACTCTGCTACGGTCTCTTTGGCTGTTGAACCCATATTAAGATGGATTATCGGGTGCGTCTTCCAGCAATAATCCATTTTCTCAATTGTCAGCCCTTTAAACAGCTCCCGTCTTCCTTGGAATACCGCTTTAAGAGTGGATATGGTCAGCGACTTACCGAATCTTCTTGGACGGGAGAGAAAGTACTGTCCTTTAGGTGCGTTAATCAGATTATATAGATATTCGGTTTTATCGACATAAAGACACCCTTCTTCAATCAGATCGGAGAAGGTGCTGATACTGGTACTTAAAGGTTTCATGGCTTTATTATAGCAGATAAATCACTATTTTGTAGCTGGATTTTAGATTGAGATGTATCCTGGGCATCTCATTCGTTCAACGCTCTGAATAACTGTTCTGATTCTTTGGCCTTTACTCATCGGTAAAGTGCGAGTTCCATTCCGTAAAGGGTGCACCCGTTTTTCTTTGGGTCAGGGTTTGAAATCTTCACCTCATTCTCGCCCGCTATCAACGCATCCAGCGGAACGGTATAAAATTGGAGCATTTCAGGGCCGACATAGGCTTTGTTCTTTGCCAGAGGCGGAAATAGTGTTGTGGTTTTTGGGGTGCAGGGTTTAAGCTGGTTTCCGTTCAGCCAGACGCCAAGCCGCACTTTCGTGCAATCTGCTTTGGTCTCAACGCGTAGCAGGGCCCGTTTAAAAGTGATTTTTTTTGTGTCGTCGGGAATAATCAAATGAACTGTTTTTTCGTTATGGGCCGGGAAGCTGCCAAAGTTGCGGGTGATGACATAGTCTTTCGACTGTGTCTTGAGGTACTCAACATCGGTAATCCGCTTGAGCCCTTCTGCCATAGGAAGACGTTGTTTCCGAGGAATGTAATCGAAGTTGAACAGGCTTAGTCCATCCGCGCCGCGGGCAAAAAGATTCAGGGCGGATGCATAATAGATGGGGAGGGTGGTATAACGTCGGGCGAACGGGAATTTGGGCCCCGGACGTTTGCGCTGGTAGGTCACGTAGTTCATCTCGCCATAGATTTTGGCATGTTTTGTGTTTGCCTGAAAGTCTTCAATATCCAGCTCCATTGTGTGGAAATAAAAGGAGGAGACATTGATCATGTCTATCAGCTTCGCAACATCCCAACCGGGCACGTCCAATCCGGCCTTCCGGCATTTTGCCAGTGTTTCGGGCACCCGGATGCAGAGCCGCAACGTTTTGTTTCGCTTCCGGCCCAGTTGATCCAGCAGGTCCCTGATACGTTTCACGAAGGCGGTCATTACTGCCGTGCCCTGCTTAAGATCCTTTTGCAGAAAGAACTTGGGGAAGCGCTGGAAATCGAGTTCGACACCATCCACATCATAGTTTGTACACAGTTCCTGAATAATGGCAAAATAGTGATCCCGCACCTGTGGAAGCATATAGTTGAAAAGCCGGATGTTGTCCTTCTTCGTATATGGCGATGTGTTGGAATCGCCCAGCCAGTACTCGGGGTGGTCACGCCAGAAATCGTTGTGGCAGGGCCACTCCAGGTCATCCACATAGTGATGATCGTTCATGCGGTAGGAAATGAAGAAGTCTTTGCCGCTATTACGGCAGGCTTCGAGCGTCTCCTTTACCGGATCGCCACCGGTGTGTAGATAGCGCATGATGTAATCGTATGAGCGGAACTTGCTCAGCGGTTGGCCCGGCCGGTATTTTTCCCAGGTGGGGTCCACCTCCGATGGAAACAGGTTGGTGCGCCATGCGGTGGGACAGCACATGATTGCATCCACATCCGTATCCTTCAGCTTTTCAATAAAGGACTTGATGTAGGCGGCGCTGTTTGTTTTGTTGTGGCAAATGATCAACAGCTCATGATTGAATATGCATTTGTAATCCACGGTTTCTGATGTCGGGTGAAAGGGCTCTTTTGTGGATGCACCTGCACCAAAGCTGACCAGTATAGATAACAGAGTTATTACGGTTAAAGTGAATGTAGTTCTCATGTAAATGTTTACCTGTCAGCTTTGTTTCGTCTTTTTTTAAAAAATTGCGAAGAACTCTCAAATCGTCAGCAGTTTTTTCTCCAGATAATCCCGCGCACGATTAATTTCGGCGGTTACCGCACCGGCTGTATCAAGAATTGGTACGCCGCGCGGTGTGGGGTGCATGAAGATCTCTGTCCATCCGTTGTAATTAATCTTACGCAGAGCAGCCAGCAGGGGAGCAAAGTCGAGTGAGCCCCGTCCCGGCATCTGAAGCAGCTCCTTCTCCTTGGGCATCTTGGTCATGCAACCTTCACCGTGTTGCCATGCGTAGAACACCGTTAAGCCGTCGCCCAGTGTCCTGATCAGGTTCGCGAGCTGCTTTGCATCCTGCGGCAGGTGATAAGGGGCCAGAGCCACGCCCAGATGTTTGGAGGGTCGCAGGTCAGCCAGCCACTTCAGAGAGTCGGCCGATTCAATCAGGTTGTTGCCGTGGTTCTCGATGGCAATGGTGATGCCCGTCTCGGCGGCCACATCGAGTTGCGGTTTCATTTTTTCGATAAACTCTTTCACCGCCGCTTTCAGTGCCGGGCCGGTCAGCCCCCGGGGGCCCTTGCCTCCGGTCACCATCGTGTGGCAGCCGAGGCGTGCTGCCATTCTCATTTCGTCCTTAAGATTGAAAGGACCCAACTTGTACTGTGTTATGCATCCGAGCTGTGTGTCGTGTTGTTCGAGCAGGGCTGCAAATTTTTCTTCACCCATCTCTGCAAGCTGTTCGCGCTGGTTGCCATGCACTTTGGGCCAGATGTCAAGGGCGGTGGCACCTGTTTTGGCCACCTCCGGTACAATTGTGGCCAGATCCATGTATCCGTACATGCAGGAACCAACAATATATTTCAGTTTGAAACCGGGTTTTTCCGCGGCTTGGACCTGCGGGATTCCGGCAGTAAACAATCCGCCGGATGCGACCGCTGCTGATGCAAGAAATTCTCTACGTGTTTTTGACATACAATTATCCTTTTGATGCATTAATTGCTATAACTTCAACTTCTGCTATGAAAAACAAGAATTAGCTGGTAGCTGGTAGCTGGTGAATTGTGAATTGTAGCCTGTAGTTAGTAGTGGACATAGCAAAGCAAACTACGAGCTACTGGCTACAAGCTAAAGGCTGGGTTTGCGGGCAAAGCTCGCATTAAGCTGCTTAATAAACGTTTTCATAAAGGGGGTTCCATAATCGTGCCAGGTGCGGCAGCTGATGAGGTTGCCGTCGATAACCAGCGGCTGATTGAGGTATTCACCGCCGACCTGCGTGAGATCTAATTCACATTTGGCCACGGTTGTCATTTTGCGTCCCTTGATCATGCCGGCCGCCGCTGCCAGTTCCGCGCCGTGACAGACGGAGGCTATGGGTTTTCCGGCGGTGAAGAAATGGCGCACGGAGCGCATCAGGTCTTTGTCGTAGCGGAGATACTCGGGTGCGCGGCCACCAGAGAGAAACAAACCCGCGTACTCCTCCGGTTTTACATCGCGAAAGGCGATGTTTGCCTGAATATGATACCCCGGCCCCTCTTGAGTAATATCCCAGCCAATAACGGCGCCGGGGGGAATTTCATGGGTGACCATGTGATACTTCCTCGCTTCGATGCCGGCAACGACGACCTCATAGCCCTCTTCCTGTAATCTGAAAAATGGATAAAGCGTATCCACCACTTCGGTTGCATCACCCACAGGCATCAGTATCTTGCCCTTTGATTTCGATTTTCCTCCGGCCGTTGTTTCAGCACCCATTGCGGGAAATGCTTTTGTCAGAGCCAAAGCGGCCGGAAAGACCACCATGCTTTTGCACCATTCTCTTCTGTTCATTTTGTTATCCTTTGTAATTATCCTGATTTTGCAATTGTTTAAAATTCCCAACCTTTGCGGATGTAGGGGCGGACCAAGGCATTGGCCGCGTCGTTACCCTCGAAGGCCTGTTTGCCGCTATCCCATGTCAGAATACCGGGAACCTGTTGCGCAATGCAACCGATGAGCACCCCCTCCACCATAGGAACGGAAACTCCCACATCGGAATAACAGCTTCCCTCTCCTTTACATGCGGCTACAAATTCTCCCCGGTGACTGGCACGTGAAAGGGAACTGCCCATGCTGATCATCTTCCACTCGCCATCTCGTTTCAAAAAGCGTCTCTCTATGCAGAGATCCTTGCGTTGTTCCTCTTTGCAACGTTTAACAGTTTGTGGCAGGTTGACAACCGCTTCATGCTTGGTGACAGACTTGATCTTTTTTTCGCCTGTAAGTGCCACATAGGCGGTTTCACCATAATCGCCGGTACTGATCATAATTCCCTTTTCGCCGATCATCAGCGAACCGCTCTTGGGAACCTCACCTAAAGTTGCAATCACCTGAGGCATGATTTCAGGAGAAGGCAGAACCCCGCCGTCATACCAGAACAGATCCACCGCAGGCATGCCTTTGCGAGCAGCATACTTTAAGCGCACCGAACTGCGGGAAGGAAAGGTATCTTTATTTTTATCATCCGCCCGCAGGCACTCCGCTTCCATCACCGCTCCAAGTTTCAGGCCACGGAAAGGCATATTCATGGTATGACATCCCATATCACCAAAAGCACCTCCTCCGAAATCCAGACAGCCCCGCCAGTTAAAAGGATGATAGGCACCCTCCTTATAGGGACGTACCGGTGCTGTTCCCAGCCAGCTGTCCCAATTAAGCGAGGCTGGAACCGGATCAGAACCTTGAGGCCGGGTAACTCCTTGGGGCCAATAGACCTTTCCATTGATAAAAGGGGAACGTACCCAGACATGCACCTCTGAGATTTTCCCGAGAATGCCTGAGTGCAGTATTTCAACGTTACGCCGAAGTCCATTATCCCCGCTGCCTTGATTACCCATTTGAGTAATCACCTTGCATTCCCTGGCGACTTTGTCGAAATAACGCGCCTCCCAGATCGTGCGGACCAGCGGCTTTTCGACATACACGTGACAGCCCAGCTTCATGGCATCAATCGCTGCCCGTGCATGGGTATGATCCGGCGTTGAAACTAGAACCACATCCAGGTTTTTGCAATCATCCAGCATTCTGCGATAATCACTGTAGCCTTTTACGTCTTTGTTACGCTCCCGGACAATTGACAAAGCCCGTTCAACCGGATTGCTATCAACATCACACAAGGCCACGATATTTTCACCCATATTGAACATCGGTTCCCAGTTAGACCATCCTTTGCCGCCGACGCCGACCACGCCGATATTAAGCTTTTCCCCGGGTTTGCGTAAACGGGGGACCTTGCGCTGCGAGCTCAAAGATCCTTTTCCCATGTTGCCGCAACCTCCTATAGCCAGTGACGCCGCTGTGCCTGCTCCCATTTGCAATGCATTGCGTCTTGATATGCCTTTTCCCGATTGTCTGTTGCTCATCCTGTTTTCCCTGTTGTTTGATTTATCAGTACCCAATTCTTTTACAATGTTTATATAAGTGTAGCACTCATATCAATTTTGGACCACATACAATCACGTACAGAAAACATGACTTTTTGAGCACTACTCTCTTGTCAGGTGCTGTTATTTAGTTTAATATTTCACTTGAAGTACGTAGCTGTTGCTATGCACGATTTGTGTATTAAAAATTTTAGACTGCGCGGAGCGCTACCTTTCAAACTCGAGCACTCTCGCATTTTAGAACTCGCGCACTAACTTGTCTGCGACTCTGACGCACTGTGTTTTAGTGGTTAAGTATTTTATTATGTCAAAATTTCTAAAAAAAGTTCCACGTGTCCTGGTTATGGTGACTCCTACCTCCCAGAAGGTTCTGCGAGAGAAAGCGCAGGGCATTCTGAGATATGCGCGTCTTCATGGACCCTGGGAGGTGCAGATTCTGGATGACCGCTCTTTTATCTCTAAGCTTGAGGCATTCAATAAATGGCAGCCGGATGGCATTATTACCCGCGAAACTCCCAAGGTGCTTGCCTCACATATCCCGAGAGTGGAAAAAACGCCCACTGTTTTTTTTGATGCTGATCCTCTAAGTTCCAGTCGTCGGATGAGGGTTCAACACGATGTCAGCAAGGCCAGCGAGGCTGTAGCCGATTACTATATGAAACAGAAGAGACTGCGGCATTTCACTTATGTAGCCTCTGCATCAGAACCACAGCCTTTTTGGTCGTCAATGCGGGGCGAGGCTTTCGCACGACGGTTGAAGGAGGGTGGTTACGAGTGTGAAATCTATGCGCCCAAGACCACTAAAGACTGGGGGGCCGAGCAGCAAGATATGTCGGAATGGTTGCTGTCGCTTCCTAAACCTTGCGGGCTTTTTGCAGCTTTTGATTCTCAGGCAAAGCAGGTGCTGGATACATGCCTCAGTGCAGGTATACGTGTGCCGGAGGAAGTGGCGGTAATTGGTGCTGATGATGACGAAATGATCTGCGAAAACACCATCCCGACTCTTTCCAGTGTTCAGTCCAATTATGCAGATGGAGGGTTTATGGCAGCGGAATTGCTGGATCAGCTTATGAGAGGCAAGATTCGCAAGTCGGTTACTCTTTCATACGGTTTTAACGGAATTATACATCGCCAGTCTTCACAGTTTATCTCTGAAAAAAACTGGTGTGCCACAGCTGCTGCGGAGTTTATCCGATTGAATGCCTGTGAAGGGATTACAGTTCCTGATGTTGCCCATCATCTGCATGTTTCACGTAGCTTTGCTGAGAAGACCTTTAGAAAGGCGTTGGGTCATTCGATTCTTGAAGAGATTCAAACGCGCCGCTTGGAACGCCTCTGCACTCTTTTGCGTGAAACACCGCTATCTATCGGAGAGATCGGTGAACGTTGCGGATATCATACAGAGTCTTATCTCAAGCGACTCTTCAAAAAGAAGTTCGGCATGACTATGCGCGAGTACCGACGGAACAGGTGAGAAGAAGTTCTAAAGTGCGGGAGTTCTGAAGTTCTAAAGTGCGGGAGTTCTAAAGTGAGAGAGTGCGGGAGTTGGGATGGACGCTGGAAAATTGAAACGGGAAACTGGGAAAGACCTAACTGTATGTATTTGGAAGGCTGGCGCTTTTCAGCGGTAGTCTCTGAGGCTGGTCCCGCGGGTCGTTGATGCCGAGCCCACTTGATGGGCCTTTTTGAAAAAGCCGAAAAAATCACAGTAATCGGTTGACCGCCAGACCTCGTCCGCGTACAATAAAAATCATGTTACATAAAACACTTATTGCGGCTCTTTGGTCAGCGGTAATCATGGGGGGAATCATCCCGTCAGTCACTGGTGATGGAACCGGGTCTGCTCTGCGAATGCGTCCCGTTGACCCCCAAATGCCCGCGCGGGGCAGTTATCTTGATGTTATGCCGGAGACGGATCGGTATCAGCGGACATTCGGGGAGGAATACCTGTATGCGCTGCACCAGTGCTGGCGCCGGCAGGATGTCGCACAGCCGCCAGTCATCTTTCTGGATGGTGACTCGACCATTATCGGTGCCTACATTGCCGACGGGGCCTATCTGCCGCACAACATTCTTCTGACCCAGTTGCGGCTGCGGGGATTTGACGCCAAAATCACCAATCTGGCGGTAAGCGGTGCAACCATCGCCCAGTTTCACCTGTCGGACGCGAACATCAACTCGGCTCAGTGCATCATCATTAGCTTCGGAATCAATGATACCGAGCCTGTTGACGAGTTTGTCAAGCGCTACCGGGCCAAGCTGGCGCACATCCGGTTGCTGCGCTCTTACCTGCAGACCGCAGTGATCATCAAGGTCTCAAATGCGGTGGGAGACACTACCCACAAGCGCGATGAAACCCAAGCCTGGCCGCAACGCCAAGCCCTGCGGAAGGCCGCCCGCGATTACCAATGCTTTTATTTCGACACTGCAGGATATCTGGCCGACGCACGGAACGGGGCCAGCGGGACGTGGAATGACACCCTCAATCCATCAGTCCCTATCACGCCCGGCTGGATGGATGACCCTTTCCGTACCGATCCCAACTTCCACGATCCGCTGAGCTTTGGCAACACCGTTCATCCTTTGGAGCTTGCCAACTCCTGGATCTGGGGCCGATTGGCCGACGCTCTGGCGGTGCCGGGGGTACGGAATTTTGCGTTCAACAATGTTCAGAACCTGGGTTCTTTGAATCCACGCGGCAGCACTGAATCGCCGGCGGCTTATCCGTATGGTATTACGGTCAGCCGGAGTGCGGGCGTGGCTGGCTCATGGCCGCTGGACGGCATGGTCATGACGGTCCGCTCGCCAGACGGAATGGCCGTGCAATATCTGACCTCGAGGGAGGGTAACGAATCTCAATTGTCCATCCGCACCGGGAATGCAGCTGGTACGGGATGGGGAACGTGGACTTCTGACAGCGGCAAAAGCGGCAAGACTCCCGTTGCCTTCCTGTCGCCTCAGTTCCAGAATGACTGGATCGATGGTGCCAGTGACGGGGGAGCCCGCATGGTGAAACGGGACGAGGTTGTCTACTTTCAGGGCAATCTGTCCGGTGGCGCGCTGGCCCCCGGCACCTTGCTGTTCACGTTACCGGAAGGCTATCGCCCCTTCAATGAGGTGACCACCGTCTCCTGTATCGGAGGAGTTGCGCGTGACGAGTTAGTGGTTCTTCTCGTCCATAAAAACGGTGATGTGACCCTTCAGAAACCACCTAAAACCGCGCAGCTCTACCTGGACGGAATTTCATTTGTTACGCGTGCCGGGCTGTTCTGAGCGGGACAGGTTAACGTGCTTGTGTCCTGAGGTCATAATAAAGGTTGGCCGGAGGTTGCCAAGAGGCACGGCTCAACATTCGGTTGACGACAACGGCGACGATGGAGGTTGACGATTCCCGTCGTAATCCCAATCGGAATCCAGCATCGTCGCCCATCATCGTCCACCCGCGTCCTTGTTTTCATAACAATTATAAACTTTTGACAGTACCCCAGTGTCTGGAGAGCAGGCGTCCCGCTCTCCAAACGGGTTGACGTTTACTGAACGTTGATCAAAGTCCCTACGACAGCGGCATAGATGTAACCGGATCCTTGAATGAAAGGTGTGTTGTCCGCGTTCAGCAGACCGGTCAATGAGTGCCCGTCATAAGCGATTTGGTCCATCCTGAGCAGACCGTCGTAGTCCAGTTCCAGCATGGTTCCGGGCGACAGATTCAGAGATGTTTTAGCAAAGGCGGCAGGGTCGAAAGCGGGATCATCTGTTTTGACAATCATGACTGAGTCGAGAAACGAGGCGCGGTCAGTGGCATCACCCTGGTTGATGCCTTCAAAGGAGAGGACATAAGGGACTCCCGCTTTGACCAGCGGCAGTCTGAAGGAGTAACGCCGGTATGCGGCTTCGGCAGTGCGGACATATCCCACGACCATACCGTTGAAGAGTACATTGAAATCGTGGTTCATGTATCGGCTCTGTTGACTGCGGGCAGCGGTGAGAAATGAAAGCGCGTAGGTTCCGCCGGTCTCGAAGGTGATCGTCTGTCGGATGGTGGCTGTCATCTGCAGAAAGGCGCAGGAGAGTCCTTCCGGAACGGTATTGCCCCAGTCGGAATCCGCTAGGGCAATGCCGCTTTGGGAGGTTTGATTTTCACCTGCACAAAATTCCCAGCCAGCATTTGTGATACCCGCCTCCCATGTGCCGTTTGCCAGGGTTGCATCGCTTTCGAAACCGGGATTGCCGAAAGTCGGCATCCGGGTGATGCCGATATCATCGATGAGTGAGGTCCTGTCATCGCCCTGTGAGTTCACTCCCGTGAAGCTCAGCGTCTGGGTCAGCGGATCTCCCTCCTTAATGACTGGCAGAACAAACGAACGTTTTGCAAATTTGGCATCCCATGTCTGCAGACGGGCAACCTGCCTGCCGTTGAGCTGGATATCGAAATCATGGCCGTTGTACCATTGGAATGAAATCCCCCAGTCGGCTACGCGTGCGGCACTCTGAAAGGTCAGACGGTAGACACCTGCCGCCGGAAAGGTGACCGGTGTTGACACCTGACCTGTCTGGCGCAGGAAGGCGGCATGGTTCCCTTCAGCCATGTGGGTGTAGTACCAGACCCCGTTACCTTCCGTGATTCCGCTGTTGGTGACCGCCGGATTATCAATAAAGGTCCAGCCTGCTCCGGACGGATTGTACTCATAGTAGGAGTCGTTTGTTGAGGTCGCCAGTTCGGTCGGTATTTCAAAGCCCGGATTGGATACATGAACCTCGGTACGGTCCGCTGCGCTGGTTGCCGGGGCGGGCCCTTCAAAGGAGTAGCTGCCCGGTTCAGCCTCATAAACAGCGCACTCCTCCTCCATACGCAGGAATGTCAGTCCGCTAGTTTGGGCAGCCGATGTGCCGCCTTCGGTAATGGCAGCGGCATTCGCGGTGGGAATAAAAACGGTTGCAGATGTATTGGGCGGGATTTCGATGTGCATCGAGAGGGTGTTGGCCTGGATGGCCCACTCGCTGACGATCGGTCCGCGGATGGATTCGTAGCGGCCTTTGGCCCAGGTGAGGCCACCGCCGGGACGCGGATGAAAGATGATGTGTTTGAAACCCGGCTGCGACTCATCGGGATTGATGCCGACCAGTGTCCGCCAGACCCATTCGCCGACTGAACCGAAGGCCCAGTGGTTCATCGAGTTCATGCCGGGGTTCTGAAAGCCGCGTCCTTCAACATAGCCGTCCCATCGTTCCCAGATGGTTGTCGCCCCCATATCAATCATATAACCCCAGGAGGGGACGGTACGGAGATTGACGAGGCGGCAGGCCTCTTCGTGCTGTCCGTTGGCAGAGAGCTCCAACAGCATGCGGTGGGTTGCGTGGATGCCGGTTGAGGGATGGGACTTGTAGGCGGCAATGGACTCCAGCAGGTGACTTGCGGCTTGAGGCCGCAGATTGGGGTCAAGCAGATTGAAGTTCAGCGCCAGCGCATAGCCAGCCTGTGTTTCGCCGTTGATGCGGCCTTCCGGTGTGACGTAAGCGGCGTTGAATGCGGCTTTGATTGAGTTGTGAAGAGTAGTATAGGTGGCGGCATCCTCGGTGCGTCCCAGAGTCTTGGCCATTTTTGCCACGATCTCGGTTGAGCGAGCAAAGAAGGCGGTGGCGAATATCTCCTTTGGAATTTCACTGATGCCGCGTGGGTAACCGTCAAGAATAAGCGTATCGCCGTTGAGCCAGTCGTTATAGTCATTGCCGCGGCTGTTCTGCCAGAGGAGGTTGGGGTTGGCGTTATGGATGAAATCTACCCATCGTTTAGCTGAATCGAAGTGCTGTTCCAGAATGCGGGTATCAGCATAGTTCTGATACATGCGCCATGGCACAACAGTGCCGGCATCGCCCCATCCGGGGACACTGTTGAAATTACCATTGGGATCGCCGAGATGCGGTGCAAAATCCGGATAACGTCCGTCATCGGCCTGCGAATCGCGAATATCAGGAATCCACTTGGTGAAGAATCCGGCCATGTTCCGGTTGAAGATGGCGGTCTGTGAGAAAGAGAGAATATCCCCCATCCAGCCTAGTCGTTCATCCCGCTGAGGACAGTCGGTGGGGGCGCTGTGCATATTAGCACGTTGAACCCAGTCGACGCAGCGCATGATGGAATTGAGCAGTTCATTGGAGCTGGAGAAGGTTCCTGTTTCCGGAGCGCTGGAGTGAAAGACCCGGCCGAGCAGGGTGCCAGTGTTCGGCGGTGTGGTCAGTCCCGTGACCTGAACGTAACGGAAGCCGAAATAGGTAAAATGCGGTTCGAGTGTGGCCTCTCCGCCCCGCCAGGTGTAGGTATTGACTTGGGTTGCTCCTCGGAGGTTGGCCAGATAGACGGTGCCATCCTCGTTCAGTGCCTCGCCGAAGCGCATGGAGATCTGCGTACCGGCGGGGGCATCCGTATGCAACCGGCACCAGCCGACCATGTTCTGTCCCATATCAAAGACATAGGTGCCGGGTGTGGGTTGAGTGATGTTTACAGGTGTCAGCTCCTCTGTGACACGGATGGGTTCACTTGGCTGTGCCACGAGCGGTGTGTTTTCTGATCCTGCTGGGGCTGTCAGGGTAACGGTCGGAATCCAGCCAGTGGCGTCAAATCCGGTCTGGTTCCATCCCGGTTGCTCTTTGGTGGCATCATAGATTTCACCGTAATAGATCTCCGAACGGCGGATCGGACCTGCATCGGTCGCCTGCCACGAACCATCACTTACAAGGGTTTGCGTTGTGTCATCGTTCAGTTCAGTGTCCATCCGAAGCAACAGGCAGTATTGAGGTGCTGTTACCGCGGGCATGGTCATAAGGGGACCGGACCACCAGCCACCGCAGAGTTGGGCCCCGATAACATTAGCACCCTCCTGCAGGAGTGATGTGACATCATATGTCTGGTACTGAATCCGTTTTTTGTAGCAGGTCCACTCGGGAGCCAGCAGGTGGTCGCCGACCCGCTGCCCGTTGATCCACAGCTCGTAAAGGCCGAGTCCTGTGACTGATACGACCGCACGTTTTGCGGGACTGCTCAGTGTAAACTCCTTACGCAGCATGGTGGCCGGTGGGCTCGCAACAGGCGTCCCTGGGTCGGGCAGCAGGCGTCCGTCGGTCAGTTTTGTTTTTGACCAGCCACCCAATTCGATGCTGTCGAGTGCTGAGACCGCGGCACCCTGCGCCACATTGGTGCCACCCGAGAGGGTTTGCAGTTCGGCCAGGGTGAAGGCGTAGTTGCCGGGATCGCGCAGAGCCAATCTGGTGACGTTCAGACGTATGTACCGGGCTGAGCGTGCTGTAAAGGCATAGAGTGGTGCGTTGGTACCGGGATTGGGTACATCGGCGGCTGTCTGGTCAACCACGGTGACGGCATCAGAGAAATCGGCATTCAGCGCAGTTTCAATTTTGAAGCGGACGGGGAAGAGAAATCCGGGGGTATCCGTTGGCCAGTCGTAAGGACGGGTGGGGTGGAGGCGTACAGCCTCGACTGACTGTGCGGTACCCAGATCAACGGCTACCCATTTGGAAACATCGGCGGTGTTTGTCATGATGCAGTGATAGCCGTTGTGGGCGTTGGATGTTGCCGTAGGGGAGGTGAAGGCGATCCAGTCTGCGCCACCCCAGTCGGAGAGCTGCAGCAGACCCATACTCCATCTCGCTGGGGGACTCCAGGGCGAGGGCTGGTTGTTTTTGTCCCATGTGCGGACTTTCCAGTGACACTGCTGCCGGGCTGTCAGAGCAGAACCGGCATAGACAATATGAAGAGTCCGATCAGAGACAACTTTGCCGCTGTCCCACAGATCGCCCTGTTCCGTAGCCAGTAACTCCGGTGTGCTGGACACGATCACCTGATAGGCGGTCTGCCTCTGTCCGCGTTCGTTCGACTGCAGTATCCATGAGAGACGGGGTGATGCAATATCAATACCGATGGGATTTTCAAGATACTCGCAACGCAGATTATCAACACTCAGGCCATTAGCGATTGAAATGAGCATAAAAAATAGGAGAAGCAGGGAATAGGATGATTTGAATGAGATCATGAATGCCTTTCGGTTTGAATAAAATTCTGAATTCGGATTCGATAAGGTGGGTAAAGAATTAAATGAGGTTGTCTATTTTACACTTTCTTCAGGCGGGAGGGTATTAACGAGTTTTAACTTAATGTGCTGTGGGGTATCGTCGATGACAGGGGTGTTTTCAGGAACGGATAAAAAATAGCCTTTGTCCTTTTTATAGAGGGCCGAGATGGTGCCGGACACGGTCGGAAATCTGACTTCAATGGAGGTGAGGGCAGCGGGGATACGCGGCGCAACCCGCACTGTTTTGAAACCCGGTTCAGCAGGTGTCAGTCCCATCAGATGTTCGATGATAATCCAGACCGGCATTCCTGCTGCCGGGTGACAGAGGCTTGTATTCCACTTCTGATCTGCGCCCCATGCTTCGAATGTGGTCGTTGCTCCCTCTTTGAGCATCTGGTTCCATGAGTGGGTATCTTTGCTGGTCAGCAGATCGTAGGCGAGGTCGGAGTGGCCGTTCTTAAACAGGGCGGCAATAAAATAAGGTCCACCGTAGATTCCGCAGTTGAGACGTTGCTGCCGGATCAAGTTGACAACCGCTGTTTGATTTGTTTCGGGCACCAATCCGAAATAGAGCGGAAACCCGTTTGCATGGAGGCTTGTTTTCGATGAACGGGTATCATCTTCATGGATGCCGTCAATATACAAGCCGCTGGCTGGGTCCAGCAAAGATTTGTTAAAGGCTTTTTCGAGTCGTTCGGCTTTGTTGGTGTATTCCAGATCAGGACGGTCAGCAATACGCATCATCTCTGCAACGGCTAGCAAAGATCCATAATAGAAGGCGTTGATCACAGTATTCACACCGTTTTTAGTTTTGTCGTAGTCGTAGCCGCCCCGCAGGTTGGAGGGCCAATCGACCAGAACCCACTTGTGCCGGTCCACTCCACTCAACAGGCCGTCTTCACGTTCCAGTTTTGAGAAATACCTCATCAGTTTTTCAGTCGCACCCGCTTCAACTAAGGTTTTAACGAGGGCTTTGTCTCCTGTCACTCGATAGTAATAAACAACCATCTGCGGCCACAGCAAAGACCACTCCGCCAACTCCTGCCAGAATCCGCCGGGTGCCACACATAACATGCCGGGATCAAACCGTTGGGTCTGTTGGAAATCAATAAGTGCCTTGCGGGTTAGAGACGGATCACCAGTCAGAAGGAGCTGTGAGAGAACTGTCATGTAGGTGTCGCCGGTATATTGCCCCTTCTCCCGTGAGGGGCAGTCGACGAATATGCCCTGACTGCCCATCTGTACTCCGCGTTTGGATATTTCCCAGATCCTGTTCAGAGCTGTATCGGACGATTGGCAGCTACTGGCTGTCCATTCAAAAGGATAGTGTCGGACATCCACCTGAATGTCGGGCGTATTGGTTGTTCCAATTATTTCGACGTAACGAAAGGCGCGGTAGTCGAAAAACTCGATCAGGTTGTTACCTTCAGTCAAAGTGATCTGATCGACATAATCGCAGTTACAGCGCATTTTATGACGGACAACATTGGGTGCTGAGAGTTCTTCTCCGTGCCAGACTGTGATGATCTGGCCGGGGTATCCCTTGACACGAATGCGCGTGTGGCCAACTACTTCGGTGCCCATATCTGCGAACCAGCGATTTGTCTCTGTCTGCTTTAAAGCGATGGGAAAGGCGTTTGTGTGTTGCAGCGGGGCTGTGATTGCAGCGATAAAAGTGTGATCCTGAAAGCCGGTTAATGGTGCGCTCCATGTGGTGTCAGCAAAGCCTGGCTTTCGCCAGTTGATCGGTTCAAGATTAAGATCCATATTCTCATTAAACTGCGTTTCATAACCAAACACCTTGTCAGAAGAGAATGTCCGGGAGGCGAAACAGCGCCATGATTTGTCAGTTACAATGCGTTGTTCAGGAAGGCCCTCTGTGGTTAAGACTAGTTGCGCAATCAAACCGCTGCGGTTGTCAGCAGAGTTGAACGCTCGTGTTGCTAAACCGTGATAGTAGGTGTGCGCCGCCAGTACGTTTTCACCGGTGCACAGATATTTTGTTACATCGACATCATAGTATGGATGAGCAAAAGGATAGGCGGGTTCAGGTCCCTGAATGACAAAAGTTCCGTTGATATACAGCTTTGCATAGTCGTCCGCCGTAAATCGCAGGACAGCCCGTTGCGGGAGTGTCTGCAGATTGAATGATTTGCGAAAATAGGTGTGAATGTTTTTAAGCCGGGCTTCTTGGCTCTTCTTGCGATGCACGTCGAAGATGCCCAGTGTCGGTTCGTTCTTAAAGCGTGGATCGCGTAACCATTGCGCACCTTGAAAAGCCGTCTGAGCTATTGCTGTAAATGGGAGAGTGATCAGAAGTGCAAATAAACTGAGGAGCGAAGTTTTCATTATTAGTCGTGAAAGTATTTAGAGTTAATCGGGTTATAGGTCAGTTATCAGATATGTCATCGAGTAATAAACAAGCTCTCTGACTGAGAGTCAGACAGCTTGCGGCATACGTAAGTTTTAACGTTGTTACTTTATTGTAGAATGATTATAGTTCCTTGAGGGGTTGCATAGAGCGATCCGGTGCCTTGAATAAAGGGTGTGTTTTCGGCTGTCATCATGCCGGAGTATGAACGTCCGCTGTAGATGATGCGTTCCATTGTGAGGAGACCATCGTAGTCGAGCTCCAATGTGGTTCCAGCCGAGAGGGCGATTTCAGTTTTGGCAAAGGCGGCGGGATCGAATGTGGGTTCCTCGATTTTTGTGAGTATAACTGAGTCAATAAAGGAGGCGCGGTCCGTGGTGTCGCCGTGGTTGATGCCCTCGAAGGCCAGAACGTAAGGAACATTCGCTTTCACGAAGGGTAGACGGAACGTGTACCGGCGAAAGGTGCCGTCCACTGTGCGGACATACCCCACTTTCATGCCGTCGAAGGTTACCTGGAAGTCGTGGTTCAGATAATTTTGGTTCTGAGGCCGGCCTGCGGCTAGAAAAGAGATTTCATAGGTGCCGGCCTCATCAAATGTGATTGTCTGACTGATTTGGGCGATCATCTGCAGGAAGGCATTGCATCCCCCGTCCGGCGCGGTGTTGCCCCAATCAGAACCGGTCTGTGCAATGCCGCTTTGGCTCGTTGCTCCCGCTCCGAGATCGAACGACCATCCCGCATTCTCGATGCCAGCCTCCCAGGTCCCGTTTGCCAGCGTGGCGGAGCTTTCAAAACCTGGGTTGGCAAAGGTAGGCATGCGACAGATGCTGACTTCGTCGATGAGCGTTGCCCGGTCGCCCCCTGCGGAGTTCAAACCGGTGAAGGTCAGGGTCTGCGTCAGCGGATCCCCCTCTTCGATGACCGGCAGGACGTATGAGACCGTTTCGAAATCCGGCTTCCACGTTGTCATGCGGGCTGTCAGCGTGCCGCCAAGCGAGATCTCCAAGTCATGACCGTTGTACCAGCTGAAAAGATCTCCCCAGTCTCCAACCCGTGCGGCGGCTCGAAACGAAAGCCGGTAGACCCCTGTTGTCGGGAAGGTGATCGAGGTGGACATCCCTCCTGTCTGGCGCAAAAATGCCGCTTGACCGCCATTTTTCATCTGGGTGTAGTACCAGACATTGTTGCCGCTTGTGATGCCGCTGTTGGTGACTGCCGGGGCGGGAATAAAATTCCAGCTCGCACCGGAGGGGTTGTATGCAAAATAGTAATCGTTCCCTGCAAGATTTACAACAGGGACATCCGGTTCTTCGAAGTCAGCGTTAGGAACTTTCACATAATCCATTCCGTTGAACAGCTTGATTTCGATGGCATCAATATTTGATGCCCCGTCGCTGGTCCCATAAATTCCCTTGAAGCAGAGCGTATGGGTGCCGGCTGAAAGTGGGGGCGTGGTGCAGGTAATAAGTCCGAACGTTGTTTTTTTGGTTCGTACACTTCCGATGACATTGGTCGTGTCGACCAGAACCTGGTAGAGATGGTTGTTCCAGTTTGGTCGGGCGGAGGTGTAGAAAGAGATCTCATAGCGGCCGGAAACCGGCACTTCAAAAGTGCGTTTAATTTCCCCGGCACGTTTCAGGAAGATGCACCAGTCGCCTTCAGGTGCGATTTGGGCTGCACACCAGGGTGTGCCTGCTGAGCATCTAGCCAGTCCTGCTCCGGACCATTCTAATGAGTTGCCGGAGGAGAGGTCTTCTGTGATGGTCCAGCCTGTGCCCGTGGGGGTGTAGCCCCAGTTGGCGTCTCCGCCTGTGCCCACAGATGTGAAGGTTTCGAAACTGGCGTTTTCCAGAGCATTGGTTAAAGCAGCCGTGCCGGGCAGCGGAGGGGCCAGACGCAGGGTGCCGGCTTTGACCTCCACTCGCTGGACGCCGGCTTCGATTGACGCGGCGGTCAGCACGCCGTCACCGCTTTTTTCAATGCGAGTTCCGTCCTCCAATGACTGCCGTGAGGAGAGACCGTTGGAGACGCTGTAGAGGGAACCGCCTTCCAGCATATAGGGCTGGTCTGTCCGCTGGTACAGGGTGCCGCTGTCAATACCCGCACCTGCGTTGAGGCGTACCGGCGGAAGGAGGGGATCGGCCATATCAGAGACCTGCAGGGTGCCGGATCCTTGCATATTCAGTGTGCCGATACCGGAGATGGTTGCGTTTGACAGGTTGTTTGTGCCGTCGGCATGCAGTGTCGCTACCGCGCCTTCGTCTATACGGAGTGAGCCGAGACCCTGGCCAAACCATTTTTTCATCAGGTACGACTCAATCTGGAGTCGCTGGCTGATCGTTAGCGCCGATGAGTAGATCAAAACCTCGCCGATCCGTCCGCCGCCCTGTCGGTCGATATTGACGCCCGGGAGACCGTCGCTCGCCTTGAAGTTGCGGTTGTTGCCGAAGTTCGAAGCCTGTGTGTTGCCGGTCGCCGCCAACGACATCAGCTCGCCGATGGAGGATACCGTCTGTCCCACACCATTCACGTAATCTCCATTAATGAAGGTCTGCCCCCTGTACACATAGGGAGAGGCGCTTCCGTTCCACCAGCTGGCCCCCTTAAGCGCCACACCTGCCGGATTGCCGTCTCCTGTGTTGCCGCCCGTGTGGAAGTCGCCGGTGCCGGCGTTGGTGTTCGCGATGGCGTCATCCCAGTCTCCCAGCAGGAAGCCGTAGCCGTTGGTGCAGGAGACGACCATGAAGACCGTGCGGATATTCGCGATGCTCAGACGGTTGCTTTCCGCATCCTGCCACTGCAGCCACTTTCCGCTGCCATAGGCACCGAAATCAACGAGCTTGAGGCCGGATACGTCATCGCCGCCCTGCACCCATGTCGGGCCTGGGTCGACGACCGCATTGGTTGACACAAACCGGCGCGCCATGGGATAGGTCACGCCGCCGGAATCTTCACGCACATCATACCAGCAGGTCACTTCACCGCCGTTGACTTCGACATTGCGGTTGGCATCCACCCAGAAAGCAAGGCCGGATCTCAGAGCTGAAGGAAGATCGCTTGTGCCGGTTCCAATGTCCAGTGTGCCATCCGCGACCTCTATGGTGCCATTATATATGTGGGCATTGGTGATGCTCAGGGTACCTGCGCCCTGCTTGATCAGCCGGCCGGCATCAACCAGTGTTGTGATCGAATCGTTACCGCTCACGCTTGTTTGCTCGGTACGGTGACCATTTATCAGAGTGCCGTCGACAAACCCCTTCGGCTTGCCGACCTGGAAATTGTCGAACCAGCCCACATATCCGCTTACTCCCGCGCCGACAGCGCCGTTGGAGTAGTTGAGGTAGGCTCCGCCCGCAAAGGTTGTCAGGTCAAGGGTGCCTTTCAGCACTTCATCAACGAAGAAAGAGACGGTATTGTCGGCTTTGTTGAATTCGACCGCAAGATTGTGCCAGGAGGTGTCGGCAGCATCAATTCCGGTGCTAATGCCGGTTGACGTCTCGACAATGGAGACCAGACCGATTGTCCCGCGTCGGAAATAGGCGACCAGACTGCCGGCCGCTCCGCTCTGATCGCCTACGCTGGCGTAGGTGCCGAGCTTAATATGATCTGTTCCCACGAAAGTTGCATCCATCTGGACAACAAAGGTGTCCCGCACGCCGTAAGCGAAGTTGGCGTTGAAGCCGCCGGTCTGGGCCATGCCGGTGGCAGCACCGGTGTTGCCGGTATTGCCCGGATATGGCGCTTCGACATTTGCATCGGTATTGAAGCTGAAGTTCTGGGTCGGGTGCCACTGCACGGTGGGTGTTCCGCTTTCGACGTTGTAGTAGGGATCTATGGCATCCGGGTTCTTGTAGTAGGAAATCCCGGGCCGGCTGGCCGTATTGACGGTAAAGGTGTCGCTGTAATCCGGCGTGTCAATGAGCGTTGACTGCCCGACCGGTACGCCGGCTTCTGCTGGCAGCAGCCCGGTGAAGGACGATATCAGAGTGATTGCCGTCAAAACACGCAATTTACACCTATACACGTTGGATTCATTATTTTTTTTCATTTTAACATCCTGTCATTTGTTTCATAGCCACTGTTTGAATTATCTTTATTTAACCATGTTTTCTATTAAAACACCATACACGCTTTGATATTTATTTTGCACTTTTTGATTTTTATTGTCGCCTTATGTGGTTGGTCTATTTATACTTTTATCCATGAAAAAGTTGGGATTGAAGCGATACCTCGCACTGTATCACCCCCCGGATAAGAATGCGCGGGTTTGGGGGGTGCGTGCAATTGATGTGGGGTATACGGTCATTCCTCCTAAAACGGAGTATCCGCCTCAACATCACCCGGACTCCTATCTGTTTACATGGGAGCGGGGACGGATTTTCTCAGAGTATCAGTTTTTAGCTGTGACGCATGGTCGTGGTTCGATTGAAACCGCATCGGCCGGACTCCTGGAGTTGGAAACGGGTGATATTTTTGTTTTATTCCCAGGGGAGTGGCACCGGTTTAGGCCCGACTACGATTGCGGCTGGAATGAGTGTTGGGTGGGATTTGACGGAGACTATGCCAAACATCTGATGCATGCATTCTTTTTACCGCACTCTCCTGTTCTGCGGGGTGCTGCAACTCCGCAGATCAATCGGCTCATGCAGGGCATTGTCAAAAGGTATAAAGAGGCATCTTCTGATGCCGCACCGCTGCTGGCCGCGGATATTATTACTCTCATATCCCGGCTGGTGCTCTTTGTTAGAAAAAAAGCACCACTTCGGGAACAGGCCAGTCTGTCGAAAATTGCTCTGGCCCGCAACTGGCTCTCAGAGCATGCCTTTGAAGAGGTTGAGATGCAACGCATCTGTGAGGTGGTTGGAATGGGATATTCGGCGTTTCGTAAAGCGTTCAAGGAGGAGACCGGTTATGCGCCGCATGCCTATATGCTTGAAATCAGAGTTAACCGCGCCAAGGCTTTGTTACAGCAGACCGATATGACGATCACTCAGATTGCATCGGAAACGGGATTTTCTTCGGTTTTCTATTTCACCAGGTTTTTTAAGCGTCGCACGGGTTCCGCACCGGGTGTCTGGCGTAAATTGAGAGGTCTGCCTGATGTGAAAAAAAATTGGCAAGGACCATGAAAAAGAGTTGCTAGCATCCCGTTAGGATGCAGGAGTTTAGCTGGTAGTTGGTAGCAAAGCAAACTAGGAGCTACAATCTTTAAAAGCAGAAATGATGATTATGAAATTGAAAATCTATGGACTGGCTCTTTTACTGACGCTTTCCGGCGTTGTGCATGCGGAGATCTTAAAATGGGAGATCAAGCCTTCGGCATTGGTCACACGCGATATTCCTGCGCTTCAGAATATTGATATGGATATTCTGGGTACGGATGCGCTGGATAAGAGCCTGCTGAAAGTCTGGGTGGGGGATAAACTTCTGGCAGAGAAGGCGCTGGGGGAATTGCGCGCGGGGACCAATCAGGTTGAAGTTCTTCTGCCTGAACCTCAAAAAACCATGCAAACCCGTTGGGAACTTCTGAATGACAATAAAATAATGGCTGAACAAACCGTAACCTGGAATCCTCCGCGACACTGGCAGCTCTATGTGATTAAATCATCGCATGTGGATATCGGTCTGCATGATTCTCAGTTCAAACAGCGTTACATGGCTAACGGGCATATCGATAATGCCGTCAAGTTAGCTGAAAAAACCTCATCCTGGCCGGAACCATCCCGTTTCCGTTATGTGATTGAAGGACTCTGGTGGTGGCTGAACTATGTGCAGGATCGTCCGGAAGATCAAAGTGATCAGATCGTAGAACGATATTGCCAATCAGGTGTCTTTGGGATTGGCGCCTCTCATTCAGGTAATCGTACAGAGGTGTATAGCACAGAGGAGCTGTGCCGCAGCACCTATTGTGTTCAGCAGGCAAGGGATCGTTGGAACCTTCCTATGGATACCATGATGATGGTCGATAATAACGGGTTGACCTGGCCATTGGTAACGGCATATGCGGATGCCGGAATCAAATATGCCGGGTTTTTTGCAAATGCATGGAACCCGGGTATTACAAAGGCGGTTCTGGGTTGGGGGAAGGATGCCACACGTGATCATTTCGGAGCAGGAGGCGATGGAGGTGGCAGCCGCATTGATGTGGGCTGGGATTCTGAACTACCTCATCTCTTTTACTGGCAGGGTGCCGATAAAAAGAGCCGTCTGCTGGTCTGGACGGCTCCTACCTATACCAGTGGTGGGTATGAATTCGGCCTCAGTGACTCGGTTCAGAGCATTGCTGAAAATAAAATGGCAAGGCAGTTTGCCAAACTGGAAAAAAAGTATCCCTATGACATCTGGCTTCTTCCGTTTTATAAAGACGATGAATCTCCCAATTTGTCGATACCCACGTTTGCAAAGAAATGGAATGCCCGCTGGCGCTGGCCGGAGGTTCGGACTGTTGGTGACCTCTCTGTGCCGTTTCACGCAGTGGAGGCCCGCTTCGGTGATCAGATTCCGGTTCTGAGTGGTATGATTACCGCAGGCTGGGCGCAGCATCCGGTCTCCACCCCCTCGATATTGGCAGCAAAACGTGAGGTTGACCGCCTTCTTCCGGTTGCGGAAAAACTGGCGACGGTGGCACGCTTGACCAACCCCGGATTTGTGTATCCCACATTGGCTCTCCGGCTGGCCTGGGATGCTCTGATCTGTAACGATGAACATGGCTATGGAGTCAGCAGTTACAAAGGGCGAAAGGTCTTTGATACCTGGATGCAGAAAAAAGATTGGATTGCCCGCTCACATGAAACAGCTGAAACAGAGTGTTCCCGTGCATTGAAATCTCTGGCGGCACAGGTAAGTAGCGATGGGCTGGCGGTTCTGGTTTTCAACCCTACTCTTCAACCACGATCAGGAATTGCTGAAGTTGATCTGACAGCCGTAACTGCTGAGCATTACCTTATCCGTACACCGCAGGGGAGTACAATCTCAGGGGTGGTCTCTGATGGCAGACTGAGATTCGCTACATCGGAGATCCCATCCATGGGCTATACCCGCTTTGATCTTTTGGAAGGTGATGGCGGGAGCGTCAGCAAACAATCCGTACAGGGACCTCCGGTGCTGGAGAATAAATTCTACCGTGTAATGTTCGATGCGGATGGAGCTGTTACATCTATCTTTGATAAGGAGCTGGAACGTGAGCTTATTGATGCAAAGGCCCCTTATCGCTGCAACCAGCTGGTCTATTCAGCTGATTGCAATGCAACGTTTACGACACCTTCTAAGGCCATGTTTGAAGTGGAGAGATCTGCTTTGGAAACAACGGTGACAGTTACGCTTAATGATCCTGCCACGCGAGCCGAGATTGTTCAGCGCGTCACGCTTCCATCTTATGAGAAGCGCATTGATATCGATAATCGCCTTAAGCATGTAATGGATCTGGCGGATGGAAAACGCTACAACTCTTTCGGCTATTATGCATTTCCTTTCAATGTGCCTCAGGGCAAGTTCCGGGTAGGTCTCAATGGTTGCAATGCTGATGCCCTCAAAGATCAGACAGACCATGGCACGGATACCTATCATGCCGCACGGGACTGGTCGTATGTGGGGAATGGTGAGTTCGGGGTGTCGCTGGTGCAGCTGGACAGCATGCTGATTGAGTGTGGCAGTATTCATAAACAGAAGAATACAACTGGGGATAAACCTGAGAGCTCACATCTGTATTCCTACATTTTCAATGACTGGCTTTTCTCACATGCCTATGTCACAGGACCATCTCATATCAATCTGCGTTACCGCTATGTGATTGTCAGCCATCCCTGCAGTTTTGCCGAGTCAGGGGTGGAGCAGTTGGCAGAGCGGGTATGTACGCCCCTCTTAACAGCAGTGATTCCTCAGGCTCAGAAAGGCTCTCTGCCTTCAACGTCCCACAGTTTCCTTTCAACCGATCAGCCCGGCGTAAATCTGCTTGCCCTTAAATTGAGTGAAAGACCCGGTGCCGGCATTATTGCCCGCTTTCATGAAAATGATGGTCAAGAGCTTGATAAGGTGAAGGTTAAAGTGGGGTGGGGGCGCGACCTGCGTCTGACCAAATGTTCTGTGACAGAGCATGATGGCAATCTGTTGAAAGACTCTGTGGTCTCTCTTTCGCCATTTGGCTATGCAACGCTTCGGATGGAGGAGCAGGGTGGATTGACTTCGGTGCCCAATGTAACCCTTTTTGAGGCGACTGATGAGTCGGTTGCATTGCGTTGGGAGCCTGTTAAGAGTGTCGTACAATACAATGTGTACAGAGGCGATCGGGCCGGTTTTACTGCTGATGCCTACCATCTGCTGACAACAACATGCGAGCCGTGTTTGACCGATTCAGGATTAATATCCGGTTCAGCGTATTACTATCGAGTTGCAGCTGTGGATGCCGCAACTCATCAGGGCGAGTGTTCACCGGAAATTAAAGGGCTGACTCTCGATAAAGGCGATTCGCCCCCGGCAAAAGTGGGATCTCATTATACGGGCCTTATCTCTGATCCTCGTGCCTGGCGTGGTGTTGAATCTGATCTGCTCTATCTTCAGTGGGGGCAGAATCAGGAATCTGATCTGTCGCATTATGAGCTTTTCAGAGCCGAAACCCCTGAGTTTGAATTGGATGAGAAAACATTTGTTGCAAAAGTTGAGCCAGGACCCTATGCGACTGTTCCATACGAAGATAAAGGGTTGAAGCCACATACAACATATTTCTATCGTGTGTTGGCTGTGGATAAGGATGGACATAGAAGCGAGCCGAGTGAGCTCTGCATCGGGATTACCCATGAACCATTTGTGAAGCCTGTTGCAACAAAGCCTTAAATTATGCACCGGATATCAGTTTTCCTCAGTGTCATGGCGAGTTCTTAAAAACAACGGGAGTTGAATGTTCGCGAAGGCAAAGATGAATTCGTTGACTGGGAAAAAGCCATGAAAGATATCTGCTGTTGTTTCTTTCGTAAGATTCTGCTACATTTAAGTTGATTAAGGAGAAATTGACGATGCCGACTATAATAAAACCTGTCTCTGAATTGAGAAACTATAACACTGTGCTGCGGGAAGTTACCCCGGAAACACCCGTTTTTCTAACCAAGAACGGACACGGCCGTTACGCTATTGTGGATTTAAACGGTTATGAAAAACTGCGTTCAGAGTTGGATTTAATGTCAGCATTGGCTAAAGGGGAAGCATCGGTTAGAGAAAGCGGTTGGGTTGACATGGATTCCGCCAAGAAAAGACTCGGAGTGTAAAATGTTCGACATACGGTTTACACCGCAATCACTCACAGATATGGAAGAGATCAGAAGCTACATAGCTGACCATCTGTTAAACCCTCAGGCTGCCGCAACGCAGATCACACAAATTTTTGAAAAAATAAATATACTGGAGAATTTCCCGCAGACCGGCACACAGATACAGAGTGAGATTTCCTCTCTTCAAAACTATCGTTTCCTGATTATCAAAAACTATCTTGTGTTTTACAGAACGGATGAAAACCTTGTCTCTATAATCCGTGTCTTGTATGCGAGACGCGATTACCTCGCTCTGCTTTCAATAGAGGAGAATGTTGCTTGAAAATTTTGAATTATGTGTTTGTTCTTGGATTACTCGCTCTCTGTCCATACAGCAATGCTGCAAAGGAACAATCTGAATCATCCGCTGGATTGACTCTGGTAGCGGGACAGCTCTGCCTCAAAGGCAAGCCCTACCGCGGAATGGGAGTGAATTACTTCAGTCTTTTCTACAGGACATTAAAGGACAACTCTGATAGCTCTTATCAGGAGGGATTAAAGAGCCTTTCAGAGGCCGGTATTCCCTTTGTCCGTTTTATGGCCTGTGGATTCTGGCCCTCTGACTGGGAGCTTTATCTGACTGACAAAGAGAAATACTTCAAGCAGCTTGATGATGTGGTGCGCTGTGCTGAAAAAAATAAGATTGGCTTAATTCCCTCCCTGTTCTGGAATATGGCAACAGTGCCTGATATTGTTGGTGAACCCATGGATCAGCTGGGTAATCAGGATAGCAGAACGATTGCATTTATTCGGCAGTATACCGCAGAGCTTGTTCTGCGTTATAAAAATTCGCCTGCCATCTGGGCTTGGGAGTTCGGCAATGAGTATAATCTGCATGTGGATCTGCCGAATGCAGCATCGCATCGTCCTAAGGTCTGGCCAAAGTTGAAAACCGCTTTATCCCGTTCAGAACGTGATGATATTTCAGCGGAAATGATGCTGAGCGCCTATGCTGAGTTTGCCAGGGTTGTTCGTCGCTATGATAAACACCGTATTTTAATTACCGGTAATTCTATTCCCCGTCCACATGCGTGGCATAACTCAAAAGAGAAAAGCTGGACTCTGGATTCACGAGATCAGTTTGCCGAGGTGCTGCAGCGTGATAATCCTGATCCCTTTTCTATGCTCTGTGTTCACATCTATCCACGTGATAACAATAAATATCCTGGTGGGTTTATATCGTTGCCTGAGCTGATTGATGGCGTGCATAAAATCGCCGGAGACTCAAAGAAACCACTTTTTATTGGTGAGTTTGGTGCTTCTTTGGCTTTAGGAGAACCGGGCGAAAAAAAGAAGTTCTCTCAATTGATTTCAGCTATTGAAACAAGTGAAGTTCCGCTTTCCGCTCTCTGGGTTTTTGATCACTCCGGTCAGAATAAAGATTGGAATGTGACATTTAACAATCAACGGGCCTATATGTTGAAAACGGTTTCGGAAGCTAACCGACGGATGCAGAGATAATTATGGTGCATCTCCTGTTATGTTCCGTTGAACATCTTTTTAAGTAATTAAAGTAGTGCAAGCATCCTGCCGTGTCGGGGCGTAGCCCAGAGGGCGAAGACCGGCTGTTGCTTGGTTCCGGTGTTTATAAGGAGTTTTCACTGCAGATCAGCCAAGGGGGACTTAAAAGGAAAGCCTAAGTGCATCATGGGCGTTGACGATGGTGAGGGTTTGCCCCTCTTAAAAGGGGCGTGGTCTGTTGATACTCCTGATAAAGGAGCAACGGCCATAAGTATCGATGCAGGCGTATCGCATCTTGAAATATCCGGTTTGCGTATGGATGGATATGTCTTTGGAATTCAAGCCCGTGTTACAAAGGGTAAAGCCCTCAGGGTAGAACTGGCTTTAAAGAATATATCAATAAATAATTGCCGATACGGATTTTATCTATCCGACTGCCATAATTTACAGATAGAGGATTGCATATTGAAGCACTATACCAAGCATGGCTTCCGCCTTGATGCGGGTTGCAGCAATGTTCAGATCCTTCGATGTGTGGCCGATTGCACCGGAGACGATGCCGAGTGGGAGACTAAAACCGAGCTCTTTCCATTTGGGTATATTCTGAACAATAAGGGAGATGGCTGTACGGATGTTTGCTTTGAGGATTGTCTTGCTGTCAACAACCTGATGCCGTTGCAGACCACGCATTATAAAAACGGTGATGGGTTTGTGGTTGAAGGTAATGCTTACGATGTCACTTTTCTGCGTTGTCGGGCTATTAATAATCAGGATGGTGGCTTTGACCTCAAAGTGCCGGATGTGAAGCTTAAGGATTGTGTCGCTTTGCGTAACACTCGCAACTTCCGTATCTGGAATACAGGTACTCTGGATAACTACATAGCGACTGGAGGAAAGACCGGCATCTGGAATAATGGTGGACCAGTGGATGTTAATCATTCGACGTTCTGCAATCTTACAGGTGCGGCTGTAGAGACGGATGACCGTGCTTCTTTTCCGCTTACTTTGACAGCTTGCCTGATCTCAGGTGCCGAGAAAACAACACATCATAGCAGCAAGGGAACGGCTGTTTTTAAAGAGTGCATTGTGGTTGAGAAGGGGGGCGATGCAAAAGCTCCTGCTTACATAAAACCTGATCCGAAGTGGGATGGCCTCGGTGATGCTATGAACAGCCGCACTTATCCGGATAAAGGTTTTAAAGGATGGGACAATAAAGATTAAAGTTTGATTGCAAAATCAATTACTTTGTAGTTATAATGTAGTTACGCATATGAAAAAATACAGATTTGAATGGGACTCTCGTAAGGCGACGATTAACCTTAGAAAGCACGGTGTTTCTTTTGAAGAGGCAGCTTCAGCTTTCTATGATGAGTTTGCTATAGAGTTTTTTGATACAAATAATTCGGAAATGGAAGACCGTTTCTTATTACTCGGGTTGAGTTCAGCTTTGAGGTTAATACTGGTTTGTCATTGTCTGAGAGAAACGGGTGATGTTTTAAGAATTATATCCGCTCGAAAAGCGACAAAAAATGAAGCTAAGCAATATAAGAGGTGATGATAATGAAAAAAGAGTATGATTTGTCAACAATGCAATCCCGCAGGAATCCATATGCGAAGGCATTAAAGAAGCAACTGACCATACGGGTAAGACCGGATGTGATTGATTATTTCAAGAACATGTCTGAGGAATCAGGAGTTCCGTATCAAACGCTGATTAATTTGTATCTGCAGGACTGTGTCACAGAGCATCGGAAATTAGATCTGACCTGGGCTTCTTGATGGAACTTGATAATTTCTGCTGATTCGAAGCTCTAGTTTTTTGCGATAATGAGGGTGGAAGTATTTCTTCGGTGTATGAAAAAGCGTGTGATCAAGTTGTGTGTGATTTCTGTTCTGTCACATGCTAGTGAATCATATCTGTATCGCGTAACAGGATTTAATTACGTGCGATCAGTGGTTGAGTTAAGTGTATGAAATACAATATTTTACATTTTTCAGTATGTCCGCCGTCTTGTCCCGTCGAAGCCTTGGCGGAGGAGGAAGCACTATAAAAGCTTGCTCTTTCTTTGTGTTCTATGCTCTTTGTGGATAAATTAACAGCGAAGCAACTACGAGATTCTCGATATGGATAACCAACAGCACTCGCCCTCTAACAAAGTGCCAATAAAATACGCTCAGAATTGACTATCAATTCAGAGCGTATTTTTTTAGTCTTAATTCGGTAACTTCTCAATAACCCGCTTTGAGACAGGCTAAAGCCTGGACAACAAACAGGTGTACCAATCCCCGTTTGTTGTTCACCCTTTAGGGTGTATTAGTTCTCTGACCGATTATTGAGAAGTTACTTAATTCGTAACTACTGAATCAATAAAATTGTACCTTTTAAACCAGGCTGAAATGAAACAGCGCTAACTGTTGCATTTACCGAACCATCAAATTCGCGGAAATCCCATGCGAAATATCCAGTAGTAGATACAATCTTATCTGCTGGCACTATCATTACAATGGTCTCTGCATCTTTCATAACCGAGTTAGTGTATCCCGCTCTCTGAAGATCTGTCACAACCTGATCAAGAGTCTTATCGCCAGCGGTCATTGTCATCTCAACGGTTAATTCAGGTAGTGTGCCTAAATCAAGATTTTCAACATCTACATATCCGTAAGCCTGCGGTGCAAAACTGGCATACTTTGCATTCGGTATAGAAACACTTCCAAGAGAAGCACCATCCTTGAGAGTAATATAAAGTTCATCATTACCATATGTTCCTGTTCGGCCGGTATCCCAAAGCTCTAATCCGTAATTAGAAGGATCTACAAAAGTTGTTGAAAGATACCTGCCGGCTCTCATACAAATCAGCTTGTTAGTTGCTAACAGACATGCCCCCCCATCAAACGCAACATCCATTGTTCCTGCCAGTGCCGTATCTTGATCCGTACGTGGAGACTTAAATGTACTCAAATGACCTGCATCCTGAGTCAAAATAAGTTCCAAAGTAGAACTTGCCGCTCCCTTGCCATCATATGGAGAAGTGTGTCGCCACCAGCCAACATCAATATCACATTTGGGACCAATAACTCTGATAGTTGTATTAGAATAGGTGTACAGTGTTGCACCGGCGTAACGAGCCGTAAATTTACCGGAGATAAATTCTAATGTTCCGCCGTCTCTGATAGTGCTTGCTGCTCCATTCGTATAGCAGGAGAATTCTCCACCGGCAATAGTCAATGTAGCATCATCATATATAAAAAAACATGGCCATGAACCATTGTTGGACATTGCCTTGAAAAGGCCATTGCTGATGATTGCATGTGCTGAACCACCATTTCCTAAAGACAGTCCAACAGCTTCAACAACACCGCCATTCTGAATGAATTTACCTGTACTCCCGGTTCCTGAACCCACAGTAATCAAAGAGCGATTTGCACTGGAAGCTATATCATTGTATCCATGCCGCCCAATAAACTCTCCGCCATTTATTTCGAAATATCCAGTTGCACCGCCGTTTCCAACTGACATAGGACCTCCGATACTCATAGAATATACGCCGCCACCATTTACAATAATCCTGCCAGTTCCACCATTGTTACCTACAGATATACCACCGAAATTAGTCCATGAACCATCCTGGATGATCACAGTGCCATCTGATTGAGAATCAGCACCAGGTCCAATATTACATGAATTATTATTAATAAATATCCCGCCATTGGTGATTTCCACACGACCAGTTGATGCCCCGCCCAAAATAATTGGCGATGTGCCCTCACCAGTTCCATATATCACAGTTCCACCATCAATATTAAGAAGGCCAATATTGTTTGTTAATCCAGCCCTGTAACCTCCAAGTGAAAAACCATTGTTTGGTGCATTTATTACATTAAGCTGTCCCCTGACATTCATTGTCGCATCCACAAATTCGTTGCCAAGGACAAGATAATTACTGATAGATAAAGTTGCTCCTGATTCAATATCCAATGTAAATCCTGTGCCACCCATCCAACGAGCCATATTACTTACTCTGGTTACCTCAGCGTTTGATCCACCATCAATAACACATACACCTCCACTAAGAGTTGTATCATTAGTAGGTGCGGGAAGATAATTGTCGCCAGTGCCATTGTACGCTGTGTTCCAATTTTCCACGGTAAACCAGCTGCTAGTTGTACCGACTGGAATTTTATAGAAAAGTTCTGCCGCCTGAACTTCTGATGATAAAACAAAAGTTAATGCCACAATTAATGCAACACTTAATAATCTGCTGATTACTTTACTCATTTCATACTCCTATTTAATGTTTTATTATAAACTATACACCACGCTGATAACTCGCAGGGATTACCGGAAACACTTTCAACTTTGTTAACACTTAACAGGATATGAAAAATAAGTCAACCGTAAAGTTGTAATTTTTGAAACTTCAGAAAATTTGATCATTAATTTCAGCAATCACGCGAAAGGGTAGCGATAAATAGGAAGGTGGAGTTTAATCCAGCGAAGCACTGAAAAAGCCTACTCTTTCTTTGAGTTCTATGCGCTCTTCTGTGACCGCCATAGCCGGAGGCGACGGCTGGTTGTGGATAAAATTAACAGCGAAGTAAAAAAGATTCGTGATCAATTTTATTGCTGTTTCATCTTTCTTAAAATATATATCGCAATGCCACAGGCGATCAGATACCCGATCCAGACCAGATGCAACAGGGGGCCGAAACCTGTGTGCTCTGTGATCGGACTCAATATCCAGATAACTACTGCCGCTGTTCCCCATGTGCCACCGCTGATTAATCCTATACGCTGACTGAAATGAAGTGATGATTTGGCATATCGCGCCAGCGTGACGCAGAGCGGAAAGCCGGTGTAGACAATAAATGCGGTAAAAATAAGCAGAATGGCTGCCCACTTGCTCTGTGGCGCCAGCCATAGGTAGAGTGCTGTGAGTGGTGCGCCCAGCAGGGTTCCTATGATTAAAACCTTCAGATGCCCTATGCGTGGTGCCAATGCTCCCCATGTGATGGCTCCGACAACTCCGCCCACTCCGAAGAGGGTGAAGGAAAGTCCGCTGAAAGAGAGCTCATATCCCGCCTCTTTATGCAGGAATGTCGGCAGGAGAGTTGCCTGCATAAAGGAACATGTCGCCAGTACTGTGGCCATTATGAAGATAGGCACGAAGGGGACTGAGGGAATTTCATCACTGGTCTCCGGTTTGTCATCGGCTTTTCGTGTGTCTACATGCAGTTTGACTTTGCATAGTAGCAGGGGAATAATTGAGACGGGTGCTGCCAGATATAGCCACATAATACTGTTCAGCCCGAAGTGCTGCGTCAGCGATGATGAAAGATAGGCGCCGCTGGCAAAACCGCAGAATCCTGTGACCATAAAGATCGCTGTTGCCAGAGATGGCGGCAGTTTGTCCAGACCATGCACCGCCCTTAATCCCTCCGGATGAACTGTTGCAACACCAAATCCGGCAACTGCTGCTATGGCAACCATGCATATGAGAGAGAGGTTGCCCATGGCCGGCAGATTCGGAATAAATACCGATGTGCCTGCCAGCATAACGCCCATGGCAATAAAGACCGGAGTTTTCCAGGTTGCCCTGACATGACCGATAGGCACCTGGAAAACATTCGAGCAGAATCCCATCATCGATGCTACAATAACTAACAGCGACAAGGAGACCTTGTAGTGTTCCTGCATTGGCACCAGCACTGGCGCAATTATGCCCACGTAGGTGTCGGCCACGGCATGCGCAAAGGTCAGTGCCGCAAGTTGTTTCCATTGTTGGTTTTTGATAGTCATATGGGGAAGTTCTAAAGTTCTAAAGTTCTAAAGTGCGCGAGTTCTAAAGTTCTGAATGTTGATAATCAAAAACCTTGAAATCAAAGCTTTGGGCTCCATTGTAGGCCGGGTACCCTTGCATGGTGCAATAAACTTATCCTTTAACTTCTTTAAATGGCACTTTCGCGGGTGCAATCCCTTTGGCTGCCGCAATTGCCGCTGCTTTTCCGGCGGCTTCACCCATGGCTGCGGCATTTCCGGTGACACGATAGCTTGAATGTGGCAGGAATCCGCCGCTGATACAGCGACCTGCAAAGAGCAGATTGTCAACATCGGCTGCAATCAGAGAACGCATCGGAATGTCATACGGTTTGGAGTGCCACTTCTTTCCTTCAATACTTTTGGTTTTATCCGGATCAAGTGAGTGTACATCAATGCCGAATGTCACCGGACATATGCCATCTTCAAATCTTCTGCCAGTTCTGATATCATCATCGCTGACAGTGTAGAGCCCTTTGAGCCGGCGGCCTTCGCGCACACCTATCTGCTCGGCTGTGGCCACCAGCATAATGTTTTCCCAGACCCCGCCGGTACTTCTCAGTGCATTGATCTGAGCATTGAGTTCCTTGCGGGCTCGCAGAGTTGCGGTGGTCACATCCTCGGCTTTCGTTCCCATAACCTTATATTCATGGTTGGACATCAGAAGAAAAAGATCATCACGCATACGGAAGAGACTGGGACTGCCATAGGAGGGGGATACTCCGCCTGCCTCCATTGCCTTTCGGAGATTACTTTTTGGTAAGCTCCAGGATAAACCTCTGCTGCCATCACGGTAGAAGTCCTGCACATCTTTGGCGTTTATACCCGCCACCAGGCAGATCAGGCTCATCGGTTGGGTCAGCTTGGATTCAGGATGACCGAAATCATAGTTGCAACCTGCATAAAAACCAAGATCTCCATCACCAGTGGTGTCGATAAAGTTGGAGGCTGTCACAGCTTCACGTCCTGACTTTGATTCTGTCAGGATATGTGAGATTTTACGTCCGGATTTGAGAGTTGCAGTTGTGCGGGTATGATAGGCAATTTCCACCCCGGCTTCGGCACACATCTCTTCAAGTAGTATTTTACAAGCTTCAATGTCGCAGACAGAGGTGTAGCCTCCTTTGTCATTCTTAACATGGGCATTGCGTTCTCTAAGGGTGGTTATGAACTCTTTCATCAGCCCTGCTTTGTTCTGATAATCGAGAATGTATGCCAGCAGCCCTGATGTCCATATTCCGCCCAGACATCCGTGTTGTTCAATCAACAGGGTTTTGGCTCCTTTGCGACCCGCTGCAATAGCAGCCATTGCGCCAGCGGGACCGCCGCCACTCACTACAACATCATAGCTGCCTTTAATTGGAAGATCTTTTGCCGGTTCACGCACGGTTGCTCCTGTAGCCGTCAAGGCGGTGCCAGTGCTGCTTTTGATCAATGTCGGGGAAACAGCGACCACACCGCTAAGTGCTAAAAAATCACGTCTTTTCATTTCTCTCACCTACAATAAAGTTAGTTTACTAGGGCTTGGACAATTATTGGCAGAATAATATCACATTTGCGGGTAGCTTGTGCATAAACATTTGAAGTTCTACGAATAGAAATACGTCGATATTTCTCTGTTTTTTCGACACGTCTGACAAATATGTTTTGCGTCGATAGTTTGTGGGTGTATAATACAGATTTCAGTCCGAGTCAAAAAACATTCGTCGCCGGGTGAAGAGTGCAGTAATAAGAGGTGATAAAATGGAGTTTAAACCTGATGTTCCGTATGACAATCTTCCTATACTTCCCCCTTCAATGGATGTTGAGTCAAAGGTTGTGTTAAAGCAGTGCTTGGCTGCAACCCGGGCGCTGGCTGAATTGAAGGGTGTTGGGAGTTTGATTCCTGATCAGTCAATCCTAATAAACTCAATTCCGTTACAGGAAGCTCAGTTTAGCTCTGAGATTGAAAATATTGTTACAACTCAAGATGAGTTGTTTCGTGCCGCTCTCGATGAATCAGGGATCTCTGATCCGGCAACAAAGGAGGTGTTCCGTTACAGGACTGCTCTTAAAGCCGGTTGTGATATAATTCAGAAGCAATCCTTGTCGGTTGATCTAATTCTCAATATTTGTCGCATTTTAAGGGGAGTGCCGGAGCTTGATTTCCGGTCAAAAAACGAGAAAGTGGTAATTGGTAATGCTTTTAGCCGAAATGTGATATATACACCGCCGTCAGGTGGGCAGAAGTTGCAAACAAAGTTGCGCAATCTTGAAAAATTTATGCAGACTAAGAATGGTATTGATCCTCTAGTGAAGATGGCCATTACTCACTATCAGTTTGAAGCCATTCATCCATTTTTAGATGGTAATGGCCGTACAGGGCGAATCCTCAATATTTTGCAGCTGGTTCACTCCGGTTTGCTGGATATTCCTGTTTTGTATCTGAGCCGTTTCATCATCAAGAATAAGTCAGCTTATTACCGGCTTCTAAGAGGTGTCACGGAATATGGCGACTGGGAGCCCTGGTTGCTTTACATGCTTGAGGGGGTAGAGAAAACCGCACTATGGACTTGTAATCGTATTCGTGCAATAGAAGATCTGCAACGGGAAACAATAGAAAAGTGTCGTAATGATATTCCTAAAGTTTATTCCCGCGAGTTGATTGATTTGATCTTTCGTCAGCCCTACTGCAAGATAAATTTTGTTGTTGAGGCCGGTTTAGCAAAGCGTCAGGCAGCATCTTCCTATCTGCAAAAACTTGAACAGATAGGAGTGCTTGAGGGTGAGAAAGTAGGACGAGACAAAGTTTATAAGAATCCGGCTTTGCTTGAGATTCTATCTGAGTAATGGCTTTTTTTGCAATAAATGAGTTTTTGACATATGTCGATATTTTTCTGTTTTATCGACACTTAAAAAAAATATGTTTATCGGATAAACATATTGGCGAAATTAAATTATGTTTAATTTATGAAAAATACTCCACTGAAACTACGAGGACGACTTGCGCCCAGTCCCACTGGGGCGCTCCATCTTGGCAACATCCGCACCTTTATGATTACCTGTCTGCTGGCACGCAGCCGGGGCGGGGAGCTGGTGATGCGCATTGAGGATCTGGATCATCCCAAAAATAAGCCGGGTGCGGTTGTTGGAATGATCGATGATCTGCGTTGGCTCGGTTTTGACTGGGATGAGGGTTATGGTTCTGGAGGCAATGATGAAGAGTATATTCAGAGTCGCAGAATTGAGCTCTATGCCGAGGCCCTGGAAAAGCTGAAAGCGCAAAATCTGATTTATCCCTGCACCTGTTCCCGCAAGGATGTTGAGGCGGGGCTATCTGCTCCGCATAGCGATGAGTGTCTGCTTTACAGTGGAACCTGTCGAACAAAATATCTGGATTTTGCAAGTGCGCAGGCAGTATTGCCTGATGGACGCATTCCTGCTTGGCGTTTTAAAGTTCCAGAGGGGGAGAGTATAAGTTTTATCGATAGCTTTTGTGGTAAGTATTCTCAGATTCCATCAGATGTGAGCGGTGATTTTGTGCTGGCTCGTCATGAATTCGGTGCCGGCTATATGCTGGCGGTGGTAGTGGATGACGCGCTTATGGGCATCAATCAGATTGTGCGCGGTGATGATTTGTTGAGTGCCACACCGCGTCAGATACTGATTTACCGAGCGCTGGGTCTTGAATTGCCTGAGTACATTCATCTTCCGCTGGTGGTAGGGCCTGATGGACGCAGGCTGGCTAAACGCCATGGCGATACGCGGGTCTCTTTCTTCCGGGAGGCAGGTGTCTCTCCTGAAAAAATTATCGGAGCCCTGGCCGCCTCCTGTGGCTGGGCTGAAGAAAATGAAGAGCTCTCTCTCTCTGACCTGCTCCTGCGCTTTGATATGAGTCTGCTTCCGCACGAACCATTCGTCTGGCATGATGATCCTTTCGCATCCTAAGGCAAGCAAGCCCCTGATGCCCGCTTAAAATAGTCACTAAGTGATCATGCCTGCTAATCAAATGTGTACGTCATTTAAGTATGGCTTTCAGTTTAAAAAAGGCCTTGTCATATTCATCTTCCGTCTGGAGCCAACTTCTGTTCGCTGGTTTTCCAACAGGATCAAGCATTGGAATAACAGACAAATTCCAATCTGTTAAATTAGTACTTCCTAAAACATTAACATCAACATAAGGAATAGTGGCTGCATCCTGTACAGGAACTATTACAACAGGAATTTTGTTAACCATGTCGATATCGAGCATTTTTTCTCCAGAAGACAAGTTGTCGCCAAACACATAATCAAAGCCGTTGATTATTCCATCATCGTTCCGGTCCTCAACAAAAACATCTTCAGGAAAACCTGTTAATCCATTAATACCCATCCAATGATCAAAGCTATACCACAACTCATCACACCCCACGTCCGCAACACCGTTGGCACGGGGTTCACCATCAAGATCGAGAGCCCCCTGCAGATACTCCATTGAACCGGCATCGACACAGGGAGACCCAGGAAGAAGATGCCAGTTGCTTGTTCCTTCAAACTGCGGCGGGGCATTGAAATTACCGGAACCGGAGGGTAGTGGCGTTGAGCAGGAATAATAGAAACTACCATTATAAAAGTTCGGATTGGACGGGGCCATGTTGTAATATACGATACTGTTTTTCAGAGTACCTCCACAAGAACCGCCACCTTTCGAAGACTTATTCCCAATAATTGTACAGTTATTCAGCGTTCCGTAATAAGATCCGCCACCATAGCTATTAGCAGTATTACCGGATATTGCACAGTTATTCAGCGTTCCGTTACAAGATCCTCCTCCTTCGCTATTAGCAGTATTACCGGATATTGTACAGTTATTCAGAGTTGCGTAACAAGATCCTCCTCCTCTCCCACCAGAGACATTACCTGATATTGTACAGTTATTCAGCGTGCCATAACAAGCTCCTCCTCCATACCCGCTATAACACCCGGATATCACACAATCCGAAATAACCGGATTCATATTTACGCAGTAAACTCCTCCACCTCCAGAAGTTGTATAACCATTTGTAATTGTAAATCCACTAATAGCAAAAAAACAATCTTCCGGACATTCCAGACAGAATCCACGACAGACTCTACCGCAATCAATGACAGTCTTCTCAGGACCATTGGCAGAACTGACCGTAATCCCATCCGTTACTAATGTTACTTGCGAAGAGAGAGAGTAAATGCCATCATCCACCCATACCACACATCCGTTGATTGCAGAATCTACACCTGCCTGGATTGTCGCTTTGGCCTCTGTCCAGCTCAGACCACTGTTGGCATCATCCCCATCCGTACTTACATAACGACAACCATCGTCAACAATAACCACAATATCGGTCGATACCATGCCCGTTGAATTCGAAGCAGTGAGAGTTACTGTATAACTACCGGGATTAGTAAATACATGCGACACAAAACACAGATTCGTTGTCGCAGTCCCATCATCGAAATCAAGAAAGTACATGGATGGCTGACCAAAAATCATCACCCTGAATTCAATCGGAATTCCCATTACTCCATTCGTGCCGCAAGGCATGTCAATAGCCATCTCCAGATCTCCGGTCAGGCCGTCTGCCCAAAGCTCGTCACACCCCACATCCACAACACCGTTGGTACGAGGTTCACCGTAAAAATCGAGAGTGCCGTTCAAATACTCCATAGAGCCAGCGTTGACACAGGGAGAATCCAAAAGAAGATGCCAGTTGTTTGTTCCTGCAATCTGTGGTGGATCATCGAAATTACCTGAACCGGAAGGCAATGGCGTAGTACATGAACTATAAAAATTTCCGGAATAATAGTTGGGGCTATATTTTGCCTCGTTGTAATAGACAATACTGTTTCTGAGAGTGCTGATCCAAGAACCGCCACCTTCCGAAGATGTATTTCCAATAATTGTGCAGTTATTCAGCGTTCCGTAATAAGATCCGCCACCATTTCTATTAGCTGTATTACCGAATATAGCACAATTATTCAGCGTCCCTTGGTAAGATCCTCCTCCATAGCTATCAGCTGTATTGCCGAATATAGCACAATTATTCTGCAACCCTCCATAAGTCCCTCCTCCCTTGTAATGAGCAGTATTACCGGATATTATGCAGTTATTCAGCGCTCCTCCATAAGAGCCCCCTCCGTCATTATTTGTTGCATTATCTGATATTATACAGTTATTCAACGTTCCGCTATAAGATCCGCCACCTAGGCGACTGGAGGCATTACCGGATATTGTACAGTTATTCAGCGTTCCGTAATAAGATCCTCCACCATACCCACCATAACACCCGGAAATCACACAATCCGAAATAACCGGATTTGTGTTCACGCAGGAAATTCCTCCACCACCAATAGTTGTATAACCATTCGTGATCATAAAACCACTAAGCATACAGAAACTATCTTCCAGATTAAATACACGTACCCCGTCCTGTCCGTCAACCACCGTAACACCGGGACCATTGATACTTTCTATTACAATATCCGTTGCAACTAGAATCTCTGAGGTCAGCGGATACGTTCCATCTGTCACTTGGATGGTGTCTCCATCCACTGTCACATCAACTGCCGCCTGGATTGTTTTCTTAGCCGTGCCCCAGCTTGTGCCGTCACCTGAATCATTCGGTTTTGAATCGTCTACATAATACATACTTCCAATCGCACAATGCATAATACAGGTCACAAAACAAAACGTAAAAATCAAAGAAACAAACGTTTTCAAAAGAGCTCCTCTTTTTTGACTCATGAAGAAGATAACAACTGAGCCTAATTTGCTAAATATGTCTAACCTTTTTTACATTAGCGCTATTATATGTCACCGTCAATCCTTATGTGACAACTTGACCTATGACTTGGTTCTAATTATCATTAATCGGCTGAATGTGCTGGTGTTGATTTGTGGTCGGACTTGAAAAACGCTGAATCATGAATGCTGAGTGTCGGTTGTTTTATTCAGTTAATTTGTAAACGTTGATACTCTGATGACGCGCAACTTCAATAAATGCTATTTTTATTTTTAGGTTTGAACTTTTCGGCATCCAGCTCACAGTTTTAAATGAAAGCGCAGAAGTTGATGACTTGAAACGCTAAATTTTTCTACCCCTCTATTTTTTTACCTCAAACTTTTCTAGCTAAAGACTCTTAGACACTGTGATATGGATTGACTCAGCTTTGTCATCACTGAGTGCATAATCCCGCGATATGCGGTAGCCCGGTATCCAGAGCACATCATCTCCACAGGCGATGATGGGAATAGCATCACGCTCCTCCTGTGGAATTTTAGCATCAATAAAGATATCTTTGACCTTCTTGGATCCCTTTAATCCCGTGGGGTTGATACGGTCGCCAGTTTGACGCTGACGAACGATGAGTTTTTTGCCCTTGAGTTTTTTTGCATCCAGGGAGCAGGAGCTTGGAAAAAATCCAACACCTTGCGATTGTGCCTCAATGCCTTGCGAGCGTTCAATTCTGATATCAAAGTCGCCCCAGAGGATAGTTTCATCGGGGGCTATCTCAACCTCAGGCAGCATCTCGTGTGTCTGGGGGTTGATCAGAGATAGCAGGTTGTTATTCAGCTTGGCAATTACGTTTTCAGCCAGTTGAAATCTCCAGTTGGAATCAGCAGTTTCACATTGAAGAAGCAGATCGTTGATAGATCTGAAACCGGCGGCTGCCGCGAGATCCTGCTCGAAAAACCAGAGGCGCAGGATTCGCCTTCGAATTGCCAGAGGCAGTTTCAGCAGAGCTGGAACCAGAAGCGATTTGTCATATCTGATGGCGTTGAGTTTCTCGCCGGCAAGCTCGTTCAGGAAGGCGTCGTCTTCACGTAGTGTGGCGGCCGAGTGACATAACCGGGAGTCAATTTCAGAGCTGAGGTTATCGCGAAGAAAGGGAAGCACAATGTGACGAATATTATTGCGTGGAATGGAGGTATCCAGATTAGAGAGGTCATCGTGCCATGTCAGCTCGCGACTTTTAAGCCACTCCCGCAGTGCGCGGGATGCAATGTTTAAAAGAGGGCGAAGAATGGTGATGCTGGTTTCTTGATTATCACCAACTTTTAAGAGCGTTACCGGTCGCATTCCTGACATTCCGGCGATGCCGGAGCCACGGGCGAGCCGCAGCAGAAGAGTTTCGCAGACATCATTGGCATGGTGACCTGTTGCGAGGGCATCAAGCTTACAGCTTTGCATGCAATCCCCGTAGAAGCGCAGGCGGGCATTGCGGGCCGACATCTCCAACGACTGATTGTTGGGCTTCCGGTTCCTGAGATCAATTGTTTCAGTTGCCAGCAGAAGACCATTAGATTTGGCCAGTTCGGTTACAAACAGGGCCTCCTCCTCTGATTCGGCTCGCAGTCCGTGGTTGAGGTGCATCACAACAGGGGTGATCCCTCTCTCTTTACAGATTGGTAGCAGCAGATGAAAGAGCGCAATGGAATCGGCCCCGCTCGAAACAGCGATCCCCAGCCGTTTGATGCTACCTAGCCCCAGATATTGTTCAATAAAATCCTGCACAACCGCTTCAATTTCATCAGCGGATTTTATATAAACATCTGTGGCTTGTTTTTTCATGTTTAGATTTTATCACAGAGACCCAGCGACACAAAGTTTAATTGTTTCATTGCAGAAGAGCCGGGGCGCATTTCACTTCCGTTGAGTATTCTCTTGCGTAAAGTAAAGTGGATTAAAGTAATGCAAGCTTCCAGCTTGCTTTCCGTCCGATAAGCCAAGCAGGAAGCTTGGGTTACCTTGAAATTGCACATTGTTGTAACGATTCACAGATGCGTCCGACGAGACGCATTCTGCAAAATTGATAACTTTAGAACTTCAGCACTTTAGAACTTTAGAACTCTCGCACTCTCGCACTTCTTCACTCTTCTATCCTGTACAGATGGGTTTTGGTTCGGAGAATCAGGGATTTATCGATGATTGCGGGAGAGGCCCAGCAACCGCTCTCAAGCTTGTTGGTGCTGATGGCTTGGAAATCATCGGATGCTTTGACAACCATGCTACCTCCAGTTTTGTTGAAGAGGTAGATATTTCCTTCGGCAGAAACCGGTGATGATTCATGTTGCCCCGGGATACGTTCATTCCAGATGATTTCACCGGTTTTTGGTTTGCGGCAGGCCAGTTTGGCTGATGTCATAGTGTAGAAGCGTTTGTTGATATAAAGCGGTGAGGGCATGTTGGGGACCATCTTTTTTGTCTGCCATATAATGTGTTTTGTCCCAGTGATATCGCCTTTGGCTCCCGCCGGGTTGATGCAGAGCATAATCGGTTTAATTACGCCAGCACAGATATAAAGCAGCCCATCTGCATATAGAGGACGGGGGACAACCGACCAGCTATTGTATTTTACAGTCCATATCTCATTGCCTGTTTCAGGATCGTATGCGGTAACCATTTTGCCGCCGGGACATATTATCTGATCCTTGCCCGCTACTGTTATAACGTGCGGGATGCAGGATGAGTGAACCATATGCTTGAGTTGTTCTGCTGTGTACACGCGATCGGATCTCCAGATGGTTTTCCCCGTCATCTTGTCAAGTGCGGTAACAAAGCGTTCGCTACCGTTATCGCCATCGCAGATCATGATCAGCTTGTCCCTGTATAAGGTCGGAGAACTGGCCGCACCTACATCCCAGTAGGTCACCTTGAAGTCGGTTCTCTGCCAGATGACCTCTCCGGTTTCAGAGGAGAGGCAGGCGGTGCCGGCTGGACCGAAGGTCACATAGATCCGGTCCTCCTCCAATACGGGGGTGGGGGTGGCATAGCTATTGCCTTTGTGACATTTCTCCGGTTCTTCAACTGTGAAAAGGGTTTTGTTGCGGATGATTTTACCTGTTACATAATCAACAGTCAGCACATTGCGGGATTTTCCTTTGTTCAACGCTGTTGTCAGCCATATCTGATCTTGGAGAATTACAGGTGATGAGTGGCCTTTGCCGGGGATTGCGGTTTTCCATGTGATGTTTTTGGTTTCGCTCCACTCAGTCGGCAGGCCTTTGGCAGAGGCGAGTCCATCTCCGTTGGGTCCGCGGAACTGTGGCCAGGTTTCGGCAACTGCGCTTGCTGAAACTGCAAAGAGCAGAGCGCAGAGCGCATGCAGAAAATTGTGAAATGTGGAAAGTGGAATGTGGAATGTGTTCTTCATTACGTTCCTTTGATTGTGTGTGTGTAACCTTAATTACGCGCCCTTTATTTCAAGCGAAGCGCATTCCCGCCCAAAGCCCAAAGCCCAAAGCCCAAAGCCTGATCTAAAAAACCGGCAGTTCTGGTATATCACTGAATGAAACAGAGGGGATTTTCTTCCAGCGGCAGTCCTCTTCAGGTGGGCCGTTCTCCGTCGTAAACATGTGACGCCAGCGTTTCTGAAAAAGGATTCCATTGCGGATAACTACTGCCTGATTGCGTACGGTTGGTGTGCCTTGGGTGGTAACGCTTTCAAAGTGATACATCTCAACATCCGGGGTGTAGAGCGCTGTGTATCCCGCCTCTCGCAGTCGGTAGCAAAGGTCGAAATCTTCAAATTGGACAGGGTGAAAGGCCTTGTCAAAACCACCATGGGTGGCAATTAATTCAGCGGGGATCATCAGACAGGCGCTGATCAGGCATTGTGCCTCACGCTGCTGATTGAGCTGTGGGTTGCTGATGGACTCGCCTCGTCCGATAAAGCAGACATGACCGCGCCTGGATATGCCAACCCCGGCGCATTGAATGGGGTGAGGCTGCCAGGTGTAGATCATTTTAGGACCAACCATTCCGATTTTCGGATCTGAGTCCATGAGCTTGCGCATGGCTGGCATCCAGTTGCGGGTGCGCGGTGAGATGTCGTTATCGGCGAAGACCAGATATCTGCCTTTCGCTACCTCAATGGCCTGGTTGCGTGCTGTCGAGCAGCCGATGTTGCTGTTATTATGCAGTACTGTGACCGGGATTTCGTGTTTTTTGCCGAGGGCTTTCAGCTCTGTGTCGCACCATTCTTTACTTCCGTCAGTTGATCCGTTATCAACAACGATCATCTCCCATGAATCTTCGCAAACCGACTCTGTGATCAGCGCTGACAGGCAACGGCGAGTGCACGCGAGTTTGTTGTGGGATAGTGTTATTAACGAGTAGGTCATTGTTGCGTGGTTTTTTTGACAGGATTAACAGGATTGACAGGATTGAGTTGTTAGGTGTTATTGCGGCTCTGTTGTTTGTTTTAGATAGCGCCATGCTCCATGCGCTCTGCATTTAATCCGCGAGGGCGAGGTCGGAGGCTGCTTTTGTTATTGTGGCAACCGAGGGTATGCAGTTGAGTTCCAGGCTTTTAGCAGATGGTATCGGCAGGTCGTCGCCAGCCAGACGTTTAACTGGATAATCAAGATATTCAAAGGCCTGTTCTGTGATCTGGGCGGCGATCTCTCCTGCAAAACCACCGGTAAGGGGGCCCTCTTCAATTATCATGACCCGGCCGGTTGATTTGACTGACTCTATGATTGTATCTATATCCAGGGGAGCGAGGGTGCGCAGATCTATTACCTCTGCTTCAATATCATCATTGGAAAGTTTTGCTGCGGCCTGCAGGGCTAGAACCGACATGTAGGACCAGGCTATAATTGTCAGGTCTTCACCTTCACGCGTGATTTTTGCATAACCGAAAGGTGTTGGTTCAGGCAGTTTATCGTCAACTTCAAAACGCATCGGATAGAGAAGCTTGTGCTCCAGAAAGAGAACAGGGTTGTTGTCGCGGATAGCTGTTTGCAGGAGGGCTGAGCCATCACGTGCATTGGATGGTGCGGCTATTTTTATCCCTGGGATGCCGCAGAAGATGCGTTCAAGAGATTGTGAGTGTGTGGCTCCATATCCGCGTCCTGCTCCAGGTGTGGTGCGTAGTACCAGCGGGCAGTTCTGACCGTAGATGGGATGCAGTTTTGCAGCCATGTTAACCATCTGGTCAACGGCAAGGGTAATGAAATCCATGAACATGATCTCTATGATCGGGCGTTGACCGGCAACCGCTGCGCCGATTGCAATTCCGGTGATAGCCTGTTCTGAGATAGGGGTGTCCCGTATGCGTTCGCTACCGAATTTTTCCAGCAGGCCACGGCTGGCGCCAAAAGGTCCTCCGTAGACTCCGATATCTTCTCCCATCAGGAAGATGGTTTCATCGCGTGTCAGCTCGGCTTCGAGTGTTTCACGAATGATCTGTGTAAAGGTGATATTTCTCATAAATTTTTCACGTAATATTAATAATCAGTGGCGAAGCCTTTTAATTAACTGGCCCTTCTGTAAAACAATTCCGTGTAATGGAATCTAGTAATGCGCGGCACGCGCATTACTCTGCAAAAAGTGAGTTTTGAAATTCAGCTGCACTAGCAGGGGGGGCATTTTCACAGGTTATAATTGCTTTATCAATTATGGCTGTGGTTTTCTGCTGCACCTCTTCAATTTGAGCTGCTGTGAGAACTTTTCTTTCAAGTAGCTGCTTTTCCATCGTTTTAACAGGGTCTCTTTTCCAGGCCTCCTGCTCTTCTTCCCGGGTGCGGTAGACGCGCGGGTCGCCACGTGAGTGTCCTGATAGACGGTAGGTCATACATTCAATCAGAGCCGGACCTTCGCCCTGTCGGGCTGCTTCGGCGTATTGCTGCACGCAGTTGTATACCTCTTCAAAATCGTTTCCATTGATGGTTACGCCTGGAATGTTGTATGCTTTTGCCCGGTCGGCGATACAGGGATTAGCGAGCCCCTGGTCAGTGGAGGTTGACATGGCATAGCCGTTATTTTCCACAATGTAGAGCACAGGCAGCTTCCAGAGAGCGGCCATATTGAGTGTTTCATGAAAAACTCCCTGGTTGGAGGCGCCATCGCCAAACATACAGGCGCTTACTCTGTCTGTTTTGCGTATAGATGCATCCAAGGCTATGCCGGTAGCAAAGGGAATACTGCCACCAGTGATACCGTTGGATCCGTAGAATCCCATCTCCGGTGCCATCATCATCTGGCTCCCGCCGCGTCCTTTGGAGTATCCAATGCTTTTGCCAAAGAGCTCCGCCATTGCTTTTGCGGGTTCAGCCCCGCGAGCTAAGAAGTGTCCGTGTCCACGATGGGTGGTAGTCATGGCATCCTGCGGTTGAAGCGCAGTTGCTACGCCAACAGATACCGCTTCCTGACCAATGCAGGTGTGCGCGGTTCCCATGACTCGTCCTTCAAGAAAGAGTCTTTCGATAGACTCTTCGAAGTATCTGATTAGTAACATCTGGTTGTAAGCCGCTTTTAATAACATTTTCCCCCCGAAATTTATTTATAAATAAGTATATCAGATTGACCTGAATTGCGCAAATAAACGAGAGCCATAGATTGACTTTTTATTCTTTTTAAGAGATAATAATAACACTTTGTTAAAAGTAGTTCGATTGATTTTTAGTTTACAGTATTATGAGGTATATATGCAGAGGTTAGTTAATCATTTAAGTCAGCTTCAGGAATTGGTTCTCATTCGGGATGAACATAGAGCAACAGGTGATGGCAGCCACATGAAACGGTTGAATGATTCGATTGACCAGCTGACCGATAAACTGCCGCGTGATGTCAAATCTCTATACATTCGGTTATATAAAAAAAACCATATTGTGATGGCCCCTATGTATAACGGTTGTTGTTCAATTTGTGGAATGCGCTTGCCTGTGAGCATGGTGCAGTCGGTTCGGATTTGTAAAAATATGCAGAACTGTCCCAGCTGTGCGCGAATTTTGTTTGAAGAGAGCGATGCCCCTCACTGGGTTGGAGAGAAAATGAGTCGCGCTACGCCGAGTAAGTCCGGAATCTCACGTTTTTCGGCAGAGACATTGATGCTTCCCGGAGTGAAAGCGAATAATGCCGCTGAAGCCATCACTGCGCTTGCTAATTTGATGGCAGATCAAAGTTATATCTCCAATCCTGACAAGCTGATTGAATCTGCTCTGGAGCGTGAGGCGGTTCTGAGTACAGCAATGGAGCGCAGCAGCATTGCGTTTCCGCATGTCCGCGGCGTTGAAGGTGGTGGTCTGACGATGGCTATGGCGACCTCAAAAGAGGGCTTTGTTTTTGATGGTGAGGGTTCAAAGGTTAATATTGTCTTTTTTATGACTATCCCCGCAGCGGTAAGCGCCTTTTATCTTCGGTTGATGGCGGGCTTGACAGAATCGTTGTCGAAGGAGCAGAATCGCAAGGCGTTGCTTTCAGCAGATTCCCCTGTTTTGTTATGGAAGACGCTTTGCAAGGCAACCCGTTATACGGTTAAATAGAATTAAGTCGCTGTATGATAGCGAGAAATTGCCCGCAGTTCATCTGAATAGAGTGGACTTTTCAGCTAAAAATGATAATATATTACTTATCTTTTTTATGAAAAGGTAGATTATAGACGAAATTTTTTAAGCAGGATTTTATTTGATGAATATTTCAATTCCTAAAATTATTCAGGGCGGTATGGGCATTGGTGTCTCTAACTGGCGGTTGGCGAAAGCCGTGTCTAAGTTGGGCGAGCTTGGTGTTGTTTCAGGAACTGCCCTTGATCAGGTTCTTGTACGACGTTTGCAGGATGGAGACCTGGCCGGCGATATGCGACGTGCACTGGCAAGTTTTCTTTTTCCTAAGATGGCGCAGCGCGTTTTGGATGCATTTTTTGTTGAGGGAGGTAAAGAATCGGACTCTCCTTATAAAATTTTCAATGTTATGTCCCTGAAAAACAGCAAGTGGTTTGATGAGGTGTGCATCGTTGCAAATTACGTTGAGATCTTTCTGGCCCGCGAAGGTCACTCCAACCCTGTGGGAATTAACTATCTCGAAAAAATTCAGCTACCTCATATGCCTTCAATCTACGGGGCTCTTCTGGCTGGTGTCGGTGTTGTAATTGTCGGTGCCGGCATTCCTCTCGAGTTTTCAAATGTCATTGAGTGCTTGGTTAATCATGAACAAAGTGAATATACTATCAATGTTCATGGAGCACTGCCCGAAACCGATTGTAAAAAATATTTCAACCCCGCTGATTATATTGAAGAAGGGGTTTCGGTACCTGAATTAAACAGACCGCGTTTTCTCCCCATTATCTCGGCAGATTCTCTGGCAACCATGTTGCTTCGTAAATCAGAGGGAACAGTAGATGGATTTGTGGTGGAGACCTCAATTGCCGGAGGGCATAATGCCCCTCCTCGTGGTAAGATGACTCTCTCCGAAAGCGGTGAGCCGATTTACGGTACACGCGATGTCTGCAACCTTGAAAAATTGCGTAAGATCGGAAAACCGTTCTGGCTGGCCGGTGGATTTGGATCGCCGGAAGGCTTGAAGAAGGCTCTGGATAAGGGTGCCTCTGGAATTCAGGTAGGCACTGATTTTGCCCTTTGCATGGAGTCGGGTATGACTACTGAATTGCGTCATAAGCTGGTTCAGCTTGCATTGGATGATAAAGCAAAGGTCTTTACTGATCCACAGGTCTCTCCGGCTGGGTTTCCCTTTAAAGTCGCTCAGATCGAAGGTTCTGTTTCTGATAAGGTCCTCGATTCCAAACGTAAAAAAATCTGTGATATGGGGTATTTGCGCACTGCCTATCAGCGGGATGACGGAAAGATCGGATGGCGTTGTCCAGCCGAACCCGATGCTGCCTTTATTGCAAAGGGCGGCAATCCTGATAATATTGCCGGGCGCACCTGCGTTTGTAACTCGCTTTTGGCTACAATAGGCTTAGGTCAGACTCTGCGAGATGGAAGCAAATCCGTACCGGTTGTTACGCTGGGCGATGATTTTCCCAAGGTGACCCATCTCTGTAAGGATGGATCGCTTGATTACACCGCTGAGGATGTGATTAAATACATTCGTGGATAATGATTAAGATTCTTGCAATCCTTGTCTCACTCTTAATACTGAAATACAGCCCTGAAAGGGCGGAACATATGGATCAATCAATGAAGACCTTCCTGTGTCGCGCCCTTTCAGGGCTCATGGTTCTGTTATACAGCACCCAGGGCGTTGCCCAGGGCTAGTATGTGAAGCCCTTTCAGGGCATGGACCTTTTCGAACACAGGTGCCAACTAACGCAGGGTTGTGATTCCCAGCCATACGAGCATTCCGCCCAGTATCAGATTGATCATTCCGCCAAGACGCATCAGTTGCGGTTTCTCTTTGATCCACTCAATGCATTGACGCATCTTCCATGGATAAAGTATCAAGGTCATGCCTTTTACAATGCTGATATAGGCAATAGAGACAATAAGTATATGCCATGGTGAGGGGTGCACGCGTGCTACCTGTAGAAGTGTGTATGGATAGAGTACCAGAATTGCCCCTAGTGCCCGGCAGGCCAGCAGATTTTTCATCCCGATGAAGGTAAGTGGTGCACAGATCAAAAGAAAGTAGGGAATGTATTGACGGTAGGGCGTTAGGAAGTCGATCGGTAGTACCCAGAGCGCATGACCGGCCCATGCCCAGGCAATCAGAGAGAGTACAATGCCTGTGACCTGAGAACGGCAGAATTTAGCCATCAAGGTGTTCATTTTTTCAGGAACAAGAAGAGCTGCCGCCCCGGAGATTAGGAGAAATAAACTAAGTGTATAGCACCAGCAATGTAAAGGCATTAGGAAAGCTCCTCAAAAATATGAGATTAGGGGGTTAATTTTTCGATCGGTATTATATCAAAATTTCCGGTGCTTAGGGTAACCGGAATATAGAAAGAGCAAACCTGGTGATGTTCGGTCAGTTTGCGCCATCTTTGCAGTGTCTCCACATCAGGAGCTGTTTTTGGATTGGCCCGGATAAAGTAAAATGAAAACTCCATCTCTTGATTCTGAGCAAAAATCTGCGGGTCGGCCGTTTCATCAGTATTGGATGTAATGATGTTGCAGCCATCCTCTGTGAGGCGGCGGGTAATAATCAGAACTGCTAGGGCGTGATCACTTTCTGCTGGCGGGTTGTGAACGTGCATATTTTATCCGTCTAACTGCTCGTATTGAGCTTTGCAAGAGCGCTCTCATATTTTGAGATAGCATCTTTAATACATTCAAGGGCTGCTCTGGATGAGATGGTTGCGGAGGTAATCGCATCAAATTCGCCCCCGTCTTTTTTTACCTTCCAATTGGATGAGAAAGGCTTGCCGCAGAAGGGCGCGGAAAACTCCGTCGATGAGATGTTGGAACCAAGTCCCGGTGTCTCATTGGCTGTGATAACCTGATAACTGATAACTTTTTTCTCTGCGCTGAGTCCTACCATCAGCGAGATGTTGCCGCCATAACCATTCTTTGAAAGACCTTCAACGGCAACCGCTGCAACTTTGCCATCACCTGACCGACATACAAAGAAGGTCTCTTTTCCTACAATCTCTTTGGTGATTTCAGATGCATCCGGAGGCATAACCTTTTGTGCGGCCTCTGATGTTTTGATCTCAAGGGCTTTAAGAATAGGCCCCATAGTTTTGTTGTAAACAGTAGCCAGCAACGCGGCACTCACCGCACAGATAATTGTAAGCACTGCAACTAGTCTTAATGTTTCTTTCATGATTTTGTCCCGAAAACTCTGTTGCGGCAACCGCGATTAATAAGCGGGGTGATTGCATTCATAAGCAATATGGCGAAGCTGACACCTTCAGGGTAAGAGCCTGTTTTAACCGTGCGGATTAGCATTGTGATTATTCCACAGCCTACGCCGAATATCAGCATGCCTTTCTTTGTTACCGGTGATGTCACCATGTCAGTTGCCATGAAAAATGCGCCGATAATCAGACCGCCGGAAAGCAGATGCATATGGGGTAGGGCAGATGTAGCAGGGGAGACCATGTGTAGAATGCAGGCGTAGATAAAGACGGTGCCGATGTAAGCCGTGGGGATATGCCATGTGATAACTTTGCGGTAGAGCAGATAAGCACCGCCTAGCAACAGGGCCAGAGCTGAGGTTTCACCAAGACATCCGTTGATATTGCCGCTGGCGAGTTTCATGATGGTGGCTGTGGAAAAATGCGGAATTGAAGCACCTGTTTTAACGGCTTCCTTGATCAGGCCAAGAGGCGTGGCTCCCGTTGCCGCATCAGCTGCGCCCGATGCCAATGATGCCGCCCAGTCGGAGCTGCTCCAGTGTGTCATCGCCCCGGTAAAGGAGATCAGCATAAAGGCGCGTGCTGCCAGTGCCGGATTAAAGACGTTGTATCCGAGTCCGCCAAAAATTTGTTTGCAGATAGTGATGGCAAACAACGAACCTGCAACTGCCATCCAGGTCGGAAGCGACGGTGGAAGATTGAATGCCAGCAGAACTCCGGTCACTACAGCGCTTAGATCGCGGATGGAACTTTCGCGCTTCATGGCTTTACGGCAAAGCCACTCGGCAATCAGGCATGTGGCAACACATGTGCCTGTCAGCCGGAGAGCATCGAGTTTAAAAAAGTATAAGGATGCGGCGAATGCAGGTGCAAGCGCAATCAGGACATCCAGCATAATTCGCTCAACCGAACTCCCTTCGTGGGTGTGCGGTGATGAACTTATTATATAAAGCTCTGGTTGGTTTTCAGGTTTCATTTAATTCTCTATTATAAAAATCGTTACTGTTTTCACACGCCCTCTTTGAGATGCGTGTCCTACAATATTGTGTTGTTGTTGTTGTAGGGCGTGCCTCTCACGCGAATGCGGGAGGGCGCGCAAGTTTTCTTAACATCAGCCTTTCGCATTCGCTGCCATCCGCTTCGCCATTACAGCGGCTTTGCCTCTGCGCATATGTTGAACCAGCGGACGGTGTGCCGGACATACAAAGGCGCATGATCCGCACTCAATACAATTCATCAGAGCAATTTCTTCTGCCCCTTCAATATCTTCAGCTTCAATAAACTGGCTCAGCTCAGAGGGAATCAGGTTCATCGGACAGGCTTCTACACAACGTCCGCAGGCAATGCATGCCTGTGAACTATACTGACTGACCCTCTTCTTGGAGAGCAGCAGCAATCCGGATGAGGTCTTGCCGGTCGGGGTCTCCAGTGAGCTGACAGCAAATCCCATCATTGGTCCGCCTGAGATAACTTTAGCCGGTTTATCCTCAGTAAATCCACCACATGCGTCAATTAGGTCCTGGTAGCTTGTGCCGAAAGGGGCCAGCAGGTTGGCTGGTTTCTGCACCGCATCACCCGTGACTGTGATTACTCGTTGCATCAGGGGGAGCCCCTTGATGACAGCCTCGTAGATAGCAAAGGTTGTACTTGTATTCTCAACAACGCATCCCACATCCATCGGCAATCCGCCACTTGGTACTTCGCGACCAGTCACAGCGTAAATCTGTTGTTTCTCGGATCCCTGAGGATAAACGGTGTGTAGAACAGCTATGGCAACATCGCCCTCAATATCCTGAAAGGCATCTTCTATAGCTTTAATGGCATCCGGTTTGTTGTCTTCAATGGCGATGCGCAGTGTTTTGGCTCCCAGAATGGAGCGGATGATCTCTGCGCCAATGCGAATCTCTTTGGCGTGTTCCACCATCATGCGGTGGTCAGATGTCAGATAGGGCTCACACTCGGCTCCGTTGATAATCACGGTGTCTATCGGTTTATCCATGGGTGGAGAGAGTTTGACTTTGGTCGGAAAGCCCGCGCCTCCCATGCCAACAATACCGGTTTCTCCGATCCTGGTCAGAAGATCATCTTTGTCGGATTTCTGCCAGTTCTCAATGGGGGGCAGGAATTCCGTTTCATTGCTCTCATCACACTCTATCACAATGGCCTGACAGGGACGCCCGGATGCGGTCGCCACATCGGTTATGACCTTAACTTTTCCGCTTGCAGGTGAGTGAATCGGGGCTGAGATAAATCCATTCTGCGCGCCGATCAGAGTTCCCTTTTTCACTTCATCGCCAACTTTGACGCACGGTTTGGCTGGTGCACCCAGGTGTTGCGACATCGGAACGCTCAGAACCGCGGGGAGCGGCAGAGATTCAATCGCAGAACCGTTGGAGAGCTTTTTGTTGTAGGCCGGATGAATTCCGCCTCTGAAATTATATGGAGATTTTATTGTTTGCATAAATTATAGTCGGTTTATTTTTCTCATAAAGTTCGTAGCGTAGCATAGCCGTAACCCAATAAAAATTTAACAGGGATAGAAAGGATATTTTTCTCAAAAGTTCTACCACGGAGGACACGGAGTTACGGAGAAAACAGCATGCTTTCGTGTTTTTCGTGTTTTTCGTGGTTTATTCCTCCGTACCTCCGTGGACTCCGTGGTTTAAAAAAATACTATCAATCCTTTACAATGCATTTTGCAGGGCATTTCTCAATGACCTCTTCCTTGGTAATTGGTATTGAGTAGTCAACCTTTGCCAGAAAGCCATCCATGACAAATGCGCCTTCATCGCCAAACTTTGTGCATAAGCGACATCCGATACAGCCGGTGGAGCAGGCCTTTTTAACCGCGGGACCTTTGTCCTTGGAACTGCATAAAACATGGATCTCGGCAGCGGCAGGTACCAGTTTGATCAGGTGTCGGGGGCAGACTGCAATACATTTTTCGCAGGCAATGCAGAGAGTTTTGTCGACTTTGGCTATGCCTTTCTCTATGCGGATAGCATTAACCGGACAAACCCGGGCACAGCTGCCATAACCCAGACATCCCCATGTGCAGGCTTTGTCTCCGCCTGCGGTGGCATGAGCTGCCGCGCAATCATTAATTCCATTATAAGCAAAACGGCGTTTGGCTACTTCATCATCACCGCAGCAGAGCACAATGGCAGTCATCTTTTCAGTTGCCGTGGCTCTTACTCCCATGAAGGCGGCTATGGCATTCATGCAATCCGTGCCTCCCGGCGCACAGAGATTGATCTCAGCATGGTCCATCACAATGGCTTTGGCATATTCGGCACAGCCGGCATATCCGCACCCTCCGCAGTTAGCTGCCGGCAGCAATTCGTTAACCTCGCCGATACGGGGATCTTCCTTTACGGCCAGATATTTGGCTGCCACAGCCAACGAAGCCCCGATGATCAGTCCTAAAAGACCGATCCATGCAAATGATTGTAAAATTATATTGTCCATAAGTTGTTGCGCATCTCGTGATATGTGTTATTTGACCAGTCCGTTAAAACCCATAAAAGCCAGACTTAGGAGGCCGGCGGTGACCAGGGCAATGGCTATTCCCTTAAAACAGCGGGGCGGATCGGCTCTGTCGATTTTTTCACGCAGGCCTGTGAATATAATCAAAGCCAGTGAGAACCCGAGTGCCGCGGAAAAACCGAAAAGAACCGATTTGAAGAAACCAAAGCCCTCTTTCATGTTGATTACAGCAACACCTAGAACAGCGCAGTTGGTGGTGATCAGGGGTAGAAAAATGCCGAGAGCCGCATGCAGAGGTGGAACAAAGCGCTTCATGACAATATCAATCAGCTGCACCAGAGAGGCAATCACCAGAATGAAAGTCAAGGTCTGAAGGAATTTATCCAGCCCAAAGGGTTCTAAAAGAAATTTCTGCAGACACCATGTAACTGCGCTGGCAACAGTCATAACAAATATAACCGCTCCGCACATTCCCATGGCGGTGTGAATCTTCTTGGAAACACCTAAAAAGGGGCAAATCCCCAAAAAACGGCTCAAAACAAAGTTGTTTACCAGAACCGCGCTGACAATTAACAGTATATATTCCATATGATAATAATCCGATTTTGTGACAAAAAAACGGAATTCATATTACTAAATAATAGAGGTGAATTCAAGTAAGAGGAGTGAAAATATTTGAATATCCAATATCCAATATCTAATATCCAATATGCAAGTTAAGAGCCGCTATCACTCCATGATAATACTGAGTAGTCCCGAGACCAAAACGGAAGCGTACATTACATTCGTACTACTATCATTCATTTTCTTGTTTTTTATGCACGTTTTTTAAACCACAAAGGGACATTGGAAAAAAAATGGTTATTCCGACTTTTGTGTGGGTAACCTTTTTTCAACAAAAGGGCCTTGACTGCTGAAATGGCTGTGAAGGGCTGTGCAAAGTTACTAAAACTGTAGTTTATACGTGAATATTGGTCTTTGTTGTCGGTATCGCAATCGGTATCGGCATCGGTATCGAATTTAATACCGCGTCTTTATCATCCGCATCCACCGCATCAAGCTGGAAATCTGACATTTCAACCTATTTACGGCATATCAATCGTAAGATGCTCTAAAGATCCGCGCCAAACTGTCGCTCAATCCACCTCTGCGGTTTCGCAAATACCAAACCATCTCCTGCGCTTCTGCACAGGAAGTAATCATCTCCTGCAACTCGGAGTTAACCGCCTTTTCATCCATCGTCCCGCTGAGCATGGCAATTCCCCTGAAGCAGGCGGTCTTCAGCAAACGAATCATCTGTTGAATTTCATACAGAACCATTACTGGCTCCTGGGCACCTGTCTCAGGCAGAGCATCCATACGGCCACTAAAATCATCAAGTTTTCGCATAATAGCATTCAGCTTTTGAATGCTGACCCCCTCGGGAATCAAGTAACCGATATCCTTAAAGAGCAAATGAAATAGCACAGAGCTATTGGGCGTCAGCGCCCCGACATCCTTATACAAATGCCCCAACTCAACCAGAATCTCTCCCAGACCACCTCCATCACCTATAAAACCCCGCGAAACTTGAGATCCGATATCCATATCACGATTCGCATTCACCGACCATGAAACGCCGGCAGCAAATGCAAACCCTGCATAAGCCGCCGATAGTGGCTGCCAATGTCCCGCATCACCCCAGTCGGTTATTACCAGCCCCTGTGCTCCATACTTCAATCCATTCTCAGCGGCACTTAGTATATTCGCGTGCATATTATCATAACGGCCGGCAATGCTGTTCCATGATGATGTTCCAGGACACACGTAAAAGAACAACCCGGACTCACTGAAGAGGCGACAGCGATCAGCAAAGGGATGATCCGCCTCATAGCCCCACTCAAGCGCAATGGCATCATGCGGCAGTTCTGCTACCAACTCAGGGTATTTAACAATAATATCCCCCCAGAAAGCCGGTTTGTAACCATGCTTCCTGACAAGATCAAATACCTTTTTTAAAAAATCAAGGTAGACCCGTCCAGCCCCCTGCGCTTCAACTTCCTGCGCACAACGGCTGATACTGAGACCGAAGACCTCATCACACCCGACATTAAATTGCTTTGCTGAGAAATTGGGAAGAAGCTGGGAAAAGAGTCCATCCAGAAATGGCAGGCAACGCTCATCCATTGGGTTTAGGGCCGTTGGCTGACGCTGAATTCCACCCCATGGTAATAAAGCTCCACCCTCCGGCAAAGCCGCCATTGCATTATATTCCGGGCGAACAAGCCAACGCTCCATATGCCCGAAGGAGTTCTGATTGGGAACAAGCTCTATAAAACGTTCCACACAATACTTATCCAGCTGCCTAATCTCAGCAGGTGTCAAAGGCGAGGCATCTTTCCAGACGCATTTATGTCCCTCATAGGCAAATGTATGCTCCATGTAGAGCTGCAGGTGATTAATTTTGATTCGCGAAAAGCTGTCAACCAGATCAAAGAGTGTCTGCATTAACGGCACTTTATCCCGCGATATATCCAGCATAACACCGCGCACTTCAAAGTCAGGCGCATCATATATCGTACAACAGGCTATAGCTCCATTCTGAAGCGCAACCAGCTGAAAGAGGGTCAGTGCTCCGTAATAGAGCCCGCAGTCATCAGAGGCACTCACAACAACGGATTGCGGGGTAATTTTGATCCTGTAACTTTGTAACTTAAAACCATCTGCACAGAGCTCAAAAACAACCGAGGCATCGCCCCGGCCCGAGGTCGAAGTCCATGAATCACATTTTAACTGCGCAAACAGTTTGCTGATCAGTCGCAAGCAACATTCACTTGCCGGGGCATACCACTCCCCCCCGGCAGTAAAATCAAAAATTCCATCAGAAACAGCAACACTCTGTACAGCTGGCATCAAAGCACTGAAAGGAAACTGTCTTTTCAAATAAACCACCTAAACTTATTTTACAATAGAGGCACAGAATACATTGAGTTATTAACTACGAAAAACGCCAAACTCACGAAAAAGAAGGCTTTGATTTCTTCTTTGTGCCTTTGCGGGAAAATCTCCGCGTCGTGATTATTTCGTGTCATTCGTGTATTTCGTAGTTTAAAACTACGCTTCGCGCTGACGCAGAATTTCATACATGGCAACCGCACCGGCTACACCGGCATTAAGCGATGCCACTTTCCCAAGCATGGGAAGAGATGCCACAAAATCGGATGTTTCACGAACCAGGCGCGAAACCCCTTTTCCTTCGCTGCCGACAACCAGACCAACCCGGCCTTTAAAATCCACCCCGGTATAATCACGGCTGTCATCTCCTATATCCAGGGCACTGACCCAGACCCCTTCGGCCTGTAAACTCTTAATAGCCCGGACAAGGTTCACAACTTTGGCAACCCTCATGTACTCAGATGCACCGGCAGAGGCACGTACAGCAGACGGGGTAACCCCGGCCGCCCTATCCTCCGGTATTACCACCCCGGTCACTCCGGCTGCATTAGCCGAGCGCAGCAGCGAACCGATATTCTGCGGATCTTCGATATGATCCAGCAGCAGGACCATAGCGTTCGCATCCTCTTTGACATCATGGATAATCTGCTCAAAAGATATATAGGGAAAACCACCGGTTCGAAGCGCCACCCCCTGATGATTTCCTCCTTTACAAAGATCATCCAGCTCCTCACGTTCCATCAATTTATAGGGGATTCCTCTCTCCAGAACAGAGGCTCTAATGTGAGCAACCTCCGGCTTATCTTTACCAGCACGCGGTAAAACAGCCTCATAAATGTGACGCGCCTTGGAGTCAATAACCTCAATCACAGGACGCCGACCATATATCCAGTCACCACGTTCCGTAGAAACGCTCGTCTTGTTTCGGCTTCCTTTAAAATCTTTAAACTGTTTGTTTCTTTTTATCAAAATATTTTTCCTCCACATTACGCCAGTAATCCAGCACTGATATCAAAGAGATACAGGCTGTATCACTGCGTAAGATTCTCTCTCCTAAAGAAAAGCGACTAAAGCGGTGTTCCGAAAACATATTCAATTCATAATCCGTCCAGCCACCCTCAGGCCCGATGGCAATCAAGGGGTACACGCTTTTATCATAAACACTATCAAGCCTGGTTGCTACACCTGGATGAGCAAGCAGACGCCTGGATTCAGGAAACATAAGATCCAGTTCATCTTCCATAAAGATTTTAAACTGCATCTTTACTGAAAACTCAGGAATATGAGTCAAACCTGCCTGAACAGCACCTTCAATCAGCAATGGTCTAACACTGCTCTCTTCAACCCATTGACTGCTGAAATAAAATTTCTCTACCTTAGAGGCATTAACCAATATAATTTTGCGGGCACCGAAGGCCGCCAGCTGCGGCCAGAGCCTTTTCAGAACCAAAGGACGGGGAGATGCCAAAATCAGATCAAACCATGGCTCAGGTGAGTCAACAGTATGAGAACTCTGCAGAACAACCTCCTCTGGGGAGATTGCAACAACTGTGGATGTTCCACTTCTACCGTTAAGAGTTCCTGTTTTAAGAATTTTACCAGGTTCTGCTTTAAGAATATTCCTGATATGCTCAGCACGAATGCCGTTCAATATCACTTTTCCGCTGGAATCTATCTCTTGCGCTTCAACCAATATGCGATTCATCTATAATTCACCTGAAATCTGTACGGCACTTATCCGCAACCCAATTTTAATAATACGCGTCATGGATACAAAGCTAATCAACATCGCCGCCCATTTCAAGCTCATCCAGATCAATCACGCCCTCATACACAAATTTAACAGGGCCAGTCAGTGTCAAGCCGGTACACTTGCATTTACGCCAGTCACCACCCACCATAATATCAAATCCAGAGGGCGTTTTCACCTTGATCGGCAATGTGAACCCAGCGGTTTCAACGGCAACAACGCCACATGCAACAGCCCCTGTTCCACAAGCACCGGACTCAGCCTCAACACCACGTTCATAGGTCCGCATTGTCATGCGGCTAGGCGCACGGAAGGTCACAAAATCAACATTGGTTCCACCCGGCTCGAAAACAGGATGCAATCGCAGAGCACGACCTAACGCATCCACATCCACGACATTGACATTAGGCACCTGCACCACCAGATGAGGAACACCCATTTTAATAAAATCACCTTTAATTATTTCATCGCCAACATTAAGCTCAAGACCATACTCGCGATGCGTCGGCTCCGGCATCCAGACACAAACTCCCTTATCAGTGATTTTCGCACCGATCAACCCACAAAAGGTTGTCTCAATCGTCAACTCTTTCCCAGCTGCTCCAATTGAATAAGCAAACGCCGCTGCGCAACGCGATCCATTCCCGCACAGCTCCACTTCAGTGCCATCGGGATTAAGAAACCTCATCTTAAAATCAGCTTTATCCGATTCCTGCACAAGAATAATGCCTTCGCACCCAATACCGGTGCGGCGACTGGCCAAAGCTGCCATCCGAAAATGATCCTCCCAGGGAACATGCTCCTGACGATCATCAATCAAAACAAAATCATTACCTGCACCATGCATCTTCAAAAATTTAATTTTCATATCCCCCCCCTTTTTACATGCAATTGCTGCTTACTTAGTACCCCCGAAAATCTGCATCAATCTAGTGGACAGATCTCCTTCAGTCTCTATATCCATTTCTGCTCCGCCTGATATTTCAATCAAATCAGAGAGTATGTTCATCGACTCAGTCAAAACAATATCATCTTTGTCTGCATCTTTGACAGCTGGCGCATCATCGGGAAGCAAGACAGAATCTACCCCATCAACCTTTTCATCATCCATTTCACCTAACGCACGATCAGCTTCCATAAGCTTCTTGCGCCTCTCTCTCTGCAAAGGCACCGTCTTACGTTCATAAGCCTCTTCAAAACCGTGAACCTGCTTGCAGTAACGCAAATACTTCTTGTTTTCGGCCAGTCTCTCTGCCGACTTCTTCTTAAGCTCAGTTGTAAATTGGTGCATATCAAAAACAGGAACAAACATAGCCGGTTCAACCTCAGTCCAGGGCAAAGCCCCTCCCAGCTTATCCTCGCCAATATCAAGTCCCTCAAGCTTTGAGGGAATCACAATATCAGAGTGAACTCCCTTAAGCTGGGTTGAGGCACCATTGATCCTGTAAAAACTTGCCGTAGTCACTTTAAGTGAACCGTATTTCTGTGATCCCAGTGGAAGCACCGTCTGAACAGTTCCCTTACCATGAGACTTACTGTCACCAATAATAATCGCACGACCATAATCCTGTAATGCGCCTGCCACAATCTCGGAAGCAGATGCACTCGCACGATTAATCAGAACCGCAACCGGTTTCCTGAATGAAAGCGCTCCATCAATATTAGGAACAGGCATAACCAAAATTCTATTCGATTCGCGAACCTGAACAACCGGACCGCTGCGAATAAATAAACCGGTCAGACTGATAGCCTCTCTCAAAGACCCACCCCCGTTATTTCTGAGATCTAAAATCATGCCTTCCACATCTTCGCTATTAAATTTAGCGATATATTTTGCGATATCCACAGTAGCACTTCTGAAGCCCGGCTGCCCTAGACGTTTATCCATTGTGGCATAAAAAGTAGGTAGTCTCACAACACCAATCTTACGCTGCTGTCCATCATCAAGCGTCACACGTGAAACATGTCCGGTGGCAGCCTGCTCTTCAAGTTTAACATTGTCTCGGATCAAATCAACCATCTTAGTGGTAGTACCACTTGGATCAGAAGCGGGTATAACCTCAAGAACAACCTTGGTTCCCTTCTTGCCCCTGATCTTGCGCACCGACTTACTGAGGGGCAAATGCACAATATCCTCAATCGGGTCATCATCCTGCCCTACACCAATAATTTTGTCGCCATTGGTCAAGCGGATATCACGTTTATCTTTGTCAGCCGGGCCGCCCGGTATAATCCCCATAATCTTGGCCATACCATCCTCTGTACGAAGCGAAGCACCAATTCCGCACAGGGAAAGATTCATGTCAATATCAAAGTCCTCTTTGCGCATTGGAGACATATAGTCAGTATGTGGATCATACGCATGAGAAACGGCACTCAGAAAACGCTGCAGAATTGCCTCTTCATCCATATCCTCAATAATCTGCACATATTGCTTATAACGCTTTGCGATATTCTCGGCAGGCGTCAATGGCGGTTTTTTAGGAGCGGCACTGTCAGCAGACTTAACAGAATTGGTACTCTCGCCAGCAGCGGAAAGTGTATTCGTAACAGCAGCACTCTTAACAGCGGCAACACTCTTATTTGTGGAAGCAGACTCAGCCAGTTCCCGACTGAGAATCATACCCAGAAGATCACTCTTCATGCGCTTACGCCAGAGTTCATCCTGCGCCTTCTGATCAGCAGGCCAGATAGCAACGTCCTTACGTCTGATCGTATAGTCTTCATCAATCTCAAAATCAAAATCTTTACTTAGCCGATTTGTAACAAAATTATAACGATCCTGTACACGATGCAGAAAAACGGAGTAAACCTGATAAGGAAAAGATACATTCCCATCCTTAATCATATTATCAATCTTCTCTTCAACATTGGTAAATGAATTAATATCACTCTGCAAAAAATAGCACCGGTCAAAATCAAATAAATCCAGAAGATTTGTCCATGCCTGACGCGAGACATTATCAGTCAAAGGTTTTTGTGAGACATGCCCCATAGACAATGCCCGAGCCAGCTTTTTTGAGATTGCGCCATAGTAATCCTGAGGAACCGGCTCATTCTTAACAGCGACTCCGCGCACACCGAAAACAGGCAAAAATAAAAGGCAAACTAATAATAAACTTAAGTTTTTCATATATTTAATACTCCAATAATTTAATAAATCTTTCGATATCCACAGCTGAAAGAACTTCGCCACCCTTTGTGATCAAATCACAAAGATCATTGACATTGCATACGGCAACATCCCCCAATAAAATACTATTTCCGCCACCCTCAACAACCAGTGTATTACCAGCAAAACAAACTACCGGAGTTACAACCGGCCGATCGCTCATCTTCTGAGAGAGAAATCCAGCCAGTGATTGCACCTCATCCATCACCTGAGCACGGGGAGAGCGACTGGGCGAAATCCCGTCAACAAGAAGAGATGATCCATCACTGGTCACACGACCAGACCAAAACTTTGTTTCAATAACAAAAATACCAGCCGGACCAACCACCAGATGATCAAGAGAGACACTTCCTCTCACATCTACATCATGAAAAACATGATAAGCATCAGGCAGGGATGAGAGCCAAACCGCAACAATTTCTTCTCCGCGAGCCCCTTTAAAATATGATTCAACCCCACTATAGGAATTATACGCCATCCACAGCATAACCACAAAAACAGCAACAAACCCGATCAATACAACCCCGGCTGCCTTAACAGGCAGTATTATCCCCGAGAATAAACCAAAGAGGAAGATACTTAGCAAAAGAGGAATTATCCCTTTTATAACACCTTTGGCACGGGCTCCCTCCCCGGGTATTCCATGCACAATCACTTTATCATTCTCAGAACTCATTTATATCTCATCCGATTGAATAAAGATCAACCGGTCTTCCTTATTTTTTAAATGACATCCATGAAGCCAGCTTAACGCCCCGAGCTTCTGATGACTGAACAACTTCGGGTACCGCACCCTTAACTCCATTTTCCAGCTCATCAATCCGGGCTATCATAGTATTATTGTTGGCCATAAACTGCTTACGCTCCGCCTCATAATTCCGACGAATTTCAACCAACGCCTGCTCCGAATCAGCCAGCTGATCTTGTAATTTCTGGTTGACAAGACTCTCCTCTGCCTTCTCCAGCAACTGCTCCATCAGCTTATTACAATCCGAATGCATCACCTTCAATTTAAGATTCAACTCCCGTTCGCGTTCCTCTGCCCGACGGCAAGTACGCTCATGAGCAATCTTCAAGTTATCCAGTTCCGAACGAATTCTCACCGCATTGGGGTCAACTGTCTGCTCCCGCAGCACACGACTGGTCATTTCAAGCGGACTGTTACCAATCTGATTCTGTAAGATCTGTCGCTGATTTTGCAGCTCCTGCTGTCGGCGTGCTCCCATGGATTTAAGCGCATTCAGGTGCTCTCTCTCAGCCTCCAATTTTTTCGTAATTGAATCCGCCTCACGCTTTAAAATCTGAAAGACCGCATTTTGATCACTGTAAAAACGACTCGTTGCCTCGGGGCTCAATGTACTCGTTTTCTTCAACGCCTCAATCTTCGTTTTATAATCAATATCTCTTTTATTAGCATCGCTCAATAAACGGGCAAAGGAGCGTTCGCTCTCCCTGCATTGCTGCAAGGCACTCTCACGGGCCTTTACAACATCCATGATCGTTTGTTCGCTTACGGCCAACTTCTTGTTTTTGTCAGCAACATCTCTCTTCAATCGCTCAATCTGCACCTCTTTTTCACGGCCAGCCTCCTGCAAATCATCAGAGCGCTTCTTAACACCATTCAATTCACGACGCAATGCCGTGTTTTCCGTTACCAGCGACTGGTGATCATCACTGCTGACATAACGTTCTTCCAGCTGCTTCTGTTCATTCTTAGATTGTCTCAGAAGTTTTTCCAGCTGTTTTACTTTGAGCTCAAGCTCCTGGGCCTTTTTCTTCGTTTGCTCCTGTTCAAGCTTCATCGCAGAGAGCATCGCTTTAGCCGCATCACGTTCTCCATCAAGTTCATCATGTTCAAAGGAATCCAGTTTCACAGGGGCAGACTTAGGCTTCTCTTTCTTTTCCAGTACAACAGGAGCCACCACCACCACCTTTTTCTCTAACAGCGGTTTTTCCTCGGATTCACTCCTAGGAGCATCAATCTGATCTGCGGCGATAATACGTGCGCCCTCAGAAAACTTACCGTTCTTAATCAAAGTCTCGGCAGCCAGATGATTCAACGGCCCCTTCAAATCTCCATCGCCATCATCAATAAACCAGTTCATATCCAGAAAATCGATTGATGTAGCAGACACCCAGTTAACTCTGTCAGAGGAAACTTCATGACCGGGAAGTATACGGGCCTGCTCAGCCCACAACTGCAAGCCGTTTTTCTCTATTGGGCCAAACTCAGCGTTTACTCCAGTGCGAAGAAACCATTGCTGAGAGCCAGACTCTTTATTTGATTTTGCCATATGATTTTATAATTTATAGATACAGAGCGGAATTTTACCGGATTCCTCTGCTATTATCAATTCACTTCTTCTTCTCAAATATTGCTGAAATATCCCGTGACGAGGAGATCCTCTGCAATTCCATCTGGGCCTGAGCCTCTAATTCGGCCAGAGAATCCTGACTAAAGCTCTTTTTACCTTTTCCAAACGGCCACTTCTTTTCTCCATTGGCCTTAGATTCTTTTGCCTTTTTAGGCACACTCCGCGATACCTTTTTTTCTTTTACCGTATCCTTTACCACAACCGGAGGGTTCTTTTTTGCTTTCAACTCTTCAACGGGGAGCTCCTCATAGTCCAAAAGTTCAGGCTCAATAACGTCACCCGCCCTATCACTGGAGCCAGACTCACCCTCAGCCTCAACCGAACCGTCCTCTTCCTCCTCTAATAGCAGGGCAGCCTCTGCAAAAAGATTCTTAATAACAACGAGCTTGCGTTTCGCAACATCATTCGAACCGTTGCGCGTTTTCAGCTCTTCATACTTAACAAACTCCTCTTTCAACCCCTGATTACTCTGCTCCAACTCACCAATCCGCTGAACCAGCTGAGAGATCTCCCGGTCCTTCACGGCAATCACATCTGCATGAATCTCATGTTCTTTCAGAGAATATTGTCCCGATTTCTGGACCGCGGCAGCCATCTTTCGTTTCTCATCTTCCAATGCCAGGCTGGCATCCTGCAACTCTTTAACCTCGTTGTTTAAAGATTTTGCACTTTCCTGCAAACATAAATTGGAGGCCTGCAAACTGTGAATTTCCTCAATCGACTGATGCTTTATCCTGTTAATCAGAGATTCATGCTCCAAAACCATACTCTCAATCTTGAGGTTGCTGGCTGTCTCCTTCTCATTCAACTCCGCTGCATAAAGCCGGTCTCTCTCCTCAATCAACTTAATCTGATCGTGATTATTCTTACGTAAAGCCTCTATCTCAACCCTGAAATCACTCTGTTCCCCTACTAATGCATCCACCTGAGATTTCAATCCGTTATTCACCTCATTAAGAGAAGAGATCTCCATCTGGTATTTGCCAGTTATTTCATCTAATGCACTCTGGAGCTCAGAAATTTCCTTTTTATATACAACTATCTCACCTTGCAACGATTCAATACGCTCATTTTCCTTTGCAACCTCTCCCTGAAGCGAGCCAACGAAATTTTGTCCTCTGGTAATCTCACCCTGCAATGCATCAATATGAACTTTATCTTCAGCAATCTCACCCTGCAGGGTCTCAATGCAGGCTTTATCATTGGCAATCCCGTCCTGCAGTGATTTCATAAGCGCTTTGTCATTGGCAGCTTCACCCTGCAGGGTCGCAATGCTGGCTTTATCACTCTTCAGCTCAGAATCCACAGCATCCTTGTCTGCCTTTACTGCTGCCAGCTGGACGCACACAGCATCGTATTCGCCCTGATCCACTCCCTCAACAGAGTGAGGCTGCGAAGCAGCTTCAATTTTAGAATCTTTACAGTAAACCTTCGCATCCGCAGATATCGAACCAGCCGCAATAAGTTCACGCATTGCCTTACGATGAATAGGCCCATAAAAAGATCCCGGTTCAATCTCAGCCACACAATTCATTTCAAAGTCGTTAACCAACACAGCCAGTACCCACTCTTCACCATCTGAAGATACTTCACTGACCGGCGAAACTCGTCCGTCCGCAACCCAGCTCTTTAATGCACTGAAATCCACCGGCCCAAAAATAGCTCCGTTTTCATCCCGCACCTGCCACAGCCCCGTAGCCACTTCACCAATCTTTCGTGTTTTTTTCGCCAACCTGTAACCCCTGTGATGATTTAAAATACTTATACCCAATGTAGAAATATTACCATGGACCCACTCAGTGCGCAACTCTGTATAATATAGAGGATTTCCCACTGTACCATCGCACATAAAAATTTCAACTCAGTTTTTTTATTCCAATTACTATTTTAGACAGGATTACATGATTAACATGATTTTTTAGTTTTTTTCAAAAATATTTTGTATGATGAACGGATAGTAATCCTGGAAAACGTAGTAAGGCCACCCTTGTGGTGGCAGTGACCGAAGGGAGCGGCAATCCCGTCTAAATAACTACGTAGCAATAACCTCTGTGGCTTTGTGCCTCTGTCAAAGATGAAGAAACGTAAAAAAGCCACTAAATTAGTGTTTCATTCTATATCTAAAATCTGTATATTTAATTAACTAAGTTATTAATAAAAAGTGTAACAGGGAGAATGTAATGGGCCAGAATAATAATGATTCGAAAATCGCCGTCGTTTCTAAACAATTTCTTAAATCTTTTATACTGGTAACAGTCCTATTTGCACTCTGGGGATTTGCAAACGATATAACAAACCCCATGGTTGCCGCATTCAAAAAAGTCTTTATTGAAATCAGCAATACCCAAAGCAGCCTGGTGCAGTTTGCCTTCTATGGCGGATATGCAACAATGGCCATCCCAGCAGCGCTATTCATCCGTAAATTTTCCTATAAATCAGGTATTCTTATCGGTCTGGCTCTCTACTCTCTGGGAGCACTGCTCTTCCTGCCTGCCGCAATCACGGAGAATTTTTTCTGGTTTCCTGTCTCTCTCTACATCCTGACCTTTGGACTGGCCTTTCTGGAAACCACAGCCAACCCCTACATTCTCTCAATGGGCGACCCCGCCACAGCCACCCGACGCCTTAACCTGGCCCAGGCCTTCAATCCCCTGGGCTCCCTGCTTGGCATGGTTGTCGCCAGCAAAATTGTTCTGGCAAACATCCAAGCCGAGAAATACTTCGCAAACATCACTACCATGCTCACAGACAAAGGAATCTCAGCCGAAGCCTTGCCGGAAGCTATTAAAGCATATATCACGCTTCCTGCGAATGAAGTTGCATATGCAGCGATGAAAACACATGACATCGGAATCATCCGCAACCCCTACGTTATTCTGGGCCTCGTAGTTGCAACAATCTTTTTCATTTTCCTCTTCAGCAAACTTCCGGCCCAGCACAAGGCCGACCATTTGCACCCGATTAAATCCGCCAAACGCCTTTTCCGAAACAAAAACTGGGTCGGCGGTGTGATTGCCCAGACATTTTACGTAGCAGCACAGATCACCTGCTGGACCTACATCATCCAGTACGCAGGCAGAAACTGCGGCTTTCTCGCAGAAAAAGCACAGAACTGGAATATTGTAGCTATGATCATATTCCTCTGCAGCCGTTTCATCTGTACGTTCCTAATGAAGTACTTAAATGCCAGCAAGCTGCTGACTATCCTCTCCATAGGAGGAGCCATTCTGACCACCCTCACAATCCTGCTTCAAAACCAGGCTGGCCTGGTCTGCCTCGTAGGCGTATCGGCCTGCATGTCGCTCATGTTCCCGACGATCTATGGCATTGCACTGGACGGACTTGATGAAGATGCCAAACTTGGCTCAGCCGGACTTATCTTTGCTATCGTAGGTGGCGCTCTTATGCCCATGGGCGCTGGCTGGTTCATCGACCAGGATACCATCAATATAGGCTTCACAGTTCTTAGAGGAGAAAGCGCTGCTTTCATTCTGCCGCTTATCAGCTTCATTGTCATCTCCATATTTGGATGGAGAACCTTCCGTTCTCAAAAACTTCAAACAGCTTAAATTTATTGATTCGCTATGTCTCCAGTAAAAGAACCACGTAAAAAAGCTAAACGACTGCCTAAAACAAAAACATTCGTTATGGACACCAACGTCCTGTTGCACTCACCTGTAGCGCTGGATGTGTTTGACGACAATCATATTGTTCTGGCAATCGATGTACTGGAAGAGCTGGATAATTTTAAAACCCAAAGCTCCGAGCTGGGAAGAAACGCCCGCGAGAGCATCCGTAAACTGGATGCCCTCTGCGCTGAAGGCAATCTTTCCAAAGGGGTCCGGCTCCCATGCGGTGGCACTTTACGAGTGCTGGTCTCACCCACGGATGAGACCCTGGGCCTGACCGTAAACAATGCCGACAATTCAATTATCCGACTGGCCAGCCGCCTTGGAAGCGAAGGCGAACGTGTCATCATTGTCTCAATGGATATCAACGTACGCGTTAAAGCCAATGCACTCGGACTTGATGCTGAAGACTTTGAACATGAGAAAGTCAACTTTGACGAGCTGTACAGCGGACTCTCCTCCCTGGTAGTCACCAATGAGATGATTGACCGGATCTATGACGGACAGGTGCTTGAATCAGTTCCCACCGACTACTTTCCCAACATGTTTCTTGAACTCAAATCCGATACCGATGATGACCATCATGCAATTGCCCGGGTTTTTCCCAACGGATCTTTAGCTGAAATTAATCTCAAAACAAATGTGATCTACGGTATTGAAGCACGTAATATTGAACAGCGCATCGCCTTTGAGTTGCTGATGGATCCTGAAGTCAGCCTTGTCACCTTAGTCGGACAGGCCGGAACAGGCAAAACCCTCCTGGCAATCGCTGCCGGGCTGGAGCTGGTACAGCATGGCCATCAATACGACCGCATTCTAGTCTCACGTCCAATTGTACCGCTCGGCAAAGACATCGGCTATCTCCCGGGCAGCAAAGAGGAAAAGCTATCCCACTGGATGGAACCCATATTCGATAATCTGGACTATATCTTCAGGACCCATCCGGCAACCACCCCTCAGGGAGCCAAGAAGCCGATTAAACAGAGCACCCCTCAGGCCCGCATCTCTCACCTCATGCAGACCAATGTTCTGGAGTTGGAAGCACTCACCTATATTCGCGGCCGCTCTATCAGCAACCAGTTCATTATCATTGATGAAGCTCAGAATTTAACACCTCATGAGGTAAAAACTGTTATCAGTCGCGCAGGAGAAGGCTCTAAAGTTATCCTCACCGGCGACCCATACCAGATTGATAACCCCTACCTGGATGCATCCAGTAATGGACTCACCTATGTAGCGGAAAGACTCAAAGAACTGCCGATCCATGGCCATGTAACACTGCGCCAAAGTGAACGTAGCCTGCTGGCCGCAACCGCTGCCGAACAACTGTAAATTCAGGAGTCAGGCGGCAGTTTTCAGGCGGCAGTACAACACGCGCCAGCACATTACAGGAACAATACTTTAAAATGCAATTAGTCGCAGGACACGATTTAACAAAGACCCGATTCGCAAGCGAGAGGACATACAAAAATGATTAAGATACCAGGTGCCACAGCATGGCAGAGATTCAATGTGTTTATCGCAACCGGTTTCGGCATCGGTTTGATCACACCTATTGCGCCGGGCACAGTAGGCTCACTTCCCGGCGTACTGCTGGCGTGGTTTATGTCCACACAGAACGTTCCCCTTCAAATCATAACCTGCATCGGACTATCCTTAATCGCTGTTCCTATCTGCCATATTGCAGAGCAGGTTCTCCAGAAGAAAGATGACGGACGTATCTGTGCCGACGAATGGATGCTCTTTCCCATTTGTGTCATTGGCATCCCCCTGCACAGCGTCCCATTCCTGTTGCCTGTATTCTTTTTAGTGACACGCTTCTGCGACATCACAAAACCGCCACCGGCCCGAGGTCTGCAAAGAATCACAGGCGGCATCGGCATTGTCATTGATGATTTCTTTGCCTCTCTCTATGCCCTGGTCTTCAACCATCTGATCTACTTCGGATATGTCTATTACTTTGGATAAGAAGAGTGAGGTCAGAGGTCAGAGGTCTGAGGTCTGAGGTCTGAGGAAGCGTAATTAATCATGGCAGCACTCTCAAGCCATACCTCTCATAAATCCTATTCTTCCCATCTCCCATCACTCACATCACTCACAAACTAATTAACTAACTAACTTCTCCCGCTATTCAACTGTAACGCTCTTGGCAAGGTTGCGAGGCTGATCAATCTCACACCCGCGGATTCTTGCAATGTGATAAGAGAGGAGCTGCAGTGCCACCACACTGATTATCGGTGCGGCATAGACCGAACACTGCGGCACCCAGATCACATCGTCAACGCTCTCGGCTGTAGCCAGATCACCCTCTGTCACAATACCCAGCACCGGAGCCTTACGCGCACGGCACTCCGCCACATTACCCAGAGTCTTCTCCTTGCCGGGAATATCATTCAGCAGGGCCACCACCGGGGTGCTCTCCTGCAGCAAGGCAATGGGACCATGTTTCAGTTCAGCGGCCTGGTAACCCTCAGCATGAATGTAACTGATCTCCTTCAGTTTGAGAGCCCCCTCCAATGCAGCGGGATAAAGAATACCACGTCCAATAAAGAAGGCATGCTCCACCTGAGCATATTTTTCTGCAATCTTGGCAATCGCCTCATTCTGCTCCAGCACCTTTTCAATCATAGCAGGGATCTGCTCAATCTCCCGGCTGATCATCAGACCGGCCTCACGTGAGAGCCTACGCCGACGCCCAAACTTCAGTGCCATCATCAGCAGCACAATCACCTGAGCAGTGAAAGCCTTAGTGGAGGCCACACCAATCTCAGGACCGGCATGCAGATAAATTCCACGTCCTGTCTCGCGGGCAATGGTTGACCCCACCACATTACACAGACCTGCGACCAATGCACCTTTCTGAATGCTCTCGCGCACCGCTGCCAGCGTATCGGCTGTTTCGCCTGACTGACTGACCGCCACCACAAAATCATCAGCACCCACCAGAGGATTGCAATAGCGGAACTCAGCGGCCTGCTCCACGGAGGTCGGCATGTCGGCCAACCCTTCAAAGAGATACTTGCTCACCATACCGGCATGCATCGAGGTGCCACAGGCAACAATCACCAAACGTTTAATCGAAGCCATATCCCGAGGGGTCAGATTCAGCCCTGAAAGCACCGCTGTACCCTGCACCTTATCCAACCGACCGCGAATTGTATTCTCCAGAGCGGAGGGCTGCTCAAAAATCTCCTTCAGCATAAAGTGGTCATAACCACTCTTTTCAACAGCACCGATCTCCCACTCAACGCTGGAGATGTTGCGGTCAACCACGCACTGATCCAGAGTATAAATCTCAGCCCCCGTGGCCGAGATGCGGGCAACATCACCATCCTGAAGATAAATCACCTGCTGGGTATGGGCCACAATTGCGGAAACATCACTGGCGATAATACTCTCATCGCTGCCCATGCCTACCACCAGAGGACTGCCCTTGCGGGCCACAATCATCTCATCAGGGCTGTCATTCGCCAGTACCGCTACACCATAAGTTCCCTCAACCATCTTCAACGCCTCTGAGACAGCGCCCAGCAGATCATCAGAATAAAAGCTTCCCACCAGATGGGCCAACACCTCGGTATCGGTTTCAGAGGAAAAGGACGACCCCTTTTTCTCAAGCTGTTTCCGCAGGGCTGCATAATTTTCGATAATGCCATTATGAACCAAAGCAACCCTGCCGCTGTTATCCCGATGCGGATGGGCATTTTCTTCTGTCGGCAAACCGTGCGTAGCCCAGCGGGTATGGGCAATACCGGAGCAAGCTTTTTCCACAGCATCATGCGAAACGTCATTACAAATGTGAGCCTCAAGAGCTGCCACTTTGCCTTTTTGCTTTGCAATCGTAAGCTGCGCATTATAGTTCAAGGCAACTCCAGCTGAGTCATACCCCCTGTACTCCAAACGCTTCAGGCCGTTAATCAAAATATCACAGGCACTTCTCTTACCAATATAGCCAACTATTCCGCACATACATAAAATCCATTTAAGGTTGTTAATTGTAAATTTTTCCGGTAACAAACAGAGTGGAATTCTTCGAAGATTCTCATGACGCTAACCATGGAGACGCACTCACGGAATTCTTCGAATAATCCAAATTTGAGGTCAAATGCAGATTACCATCCTAAATGCCCTTATAAACTACCGTAATCAGAACCCTAAATTCAATCTATTTATCAAAATATAAACAATAAATTAACTATATAATGCAGTTTTTTTTCACCAAGCCTGGAGGGGCGCAGGCCTCTGCGACCGGCTGCAAATAAATGGCACAGAGGCCTGTGCCCCTCCATAACCGCTCTCACATTTAACCTGCTTATGCATTTTAGAATCAAAGCACAGTTATCGGTTCAATCACTTGACATCCCCATATCAAAAAATTATAGTTACCTTTTACAGATGACAACCAAACCATGATTCAATCTGGCGAAAGAGAAGTTGCTATAATGAAAAAGATCATTTCCCTGATTTTCACACTTGTTTTCTGTGCCATCTCTTTTGTGGCTGGAAGATACTACGAGGCATACCGTCCGGCGCATGCTATATCTGTTCATGAAGAGGTCATGCAAGACTTTAAATCCTTTAAAGCATCGATGAGCAAAAGCTTTGAGAATGACAATCAGCTCTCTGCCGCCAAAATGCTTGCTGTTCTTAAAAAAGTAGAAGAGGATAAATCCGGCAAAATCAAAACAGAGTGCATTAAACAGCTGGCTAAGTTCTATACCGACACCCCGGACCTTCCTGATGGGTTCAATAAAAAACGCGACCAAATCAAGCAGCACATCTCAGATTACGCCGAAAAATGTCCGGAACTCAAACAACAAATTGCTGCGAACAAGAAAAGCGAGTAGCGCAGCATAGCTGCAACCAAATCACGAACGTCCAACATCAAACATCCAACGTCCAACGTCGAATTAGTGGTAGCGCTTCGCGCAACCGTAATATTTTTCAATTTTTAAACTCATTTAGTACACATTTCCGTGAAGAACCTAATTTTTGTGTTCTTTGTGGCAATAAATTACATTACACTTTAACCATATGAACTCAAACCAACCCAAAACAAAAAAAACGATCAAGCCCTTTAAGCGTCCGCCTAAAAAATATCAACCCAAGGGTATGACCATCATCTATGAAGACCATGATATCGTAGTGGTTAACAAAACAAATGGCCTTTTAACAGTGCGCACAGAAAAGATTAAAGAAAACACCGCTCTTAATCACCTGAACAGCTATGTGCAAAAAGGGAATCCTAAATCAAGTGCACATGTACTTGTTGTACATCGTCTGGATAGAGACACCTCCGGCATTCTCATCTTTGCCAAGAGCGAAAAAGCCAAAGCTTATCTCATGGATGAATGGAAGAATTTCACAAAGAAATACTATGCCATCGTAACCGGAATATTACCGGAGAAGCAAGGGATCATCGAATCCTACCTGGCGGAAAACAGCATTTACAAAATGTATTCCGTGCAGAACCCGGAAAAGGGCAAATTTGCCAAGACCGGCTACAAGGTCATCAAAGAATCAAAACACTACTCTCTGCTGGAGATTGATCTGTACACCGGAAAGAAGAATCAGATTCGGGTTCATTTGTCAGAAAAGGGCTTTCCTATAGCTGGTGACAAGATGTATGGGCATAAGGACAAGTTCATTAAGAGGCTCACACTTCATTCGACCTCCCTCTCAATCACCCATCCCTATACACATGAGCCCATGACCTTTGAGGCAAAAATCCCCGCATACTTCGAAACATTCTTTAAGAAATTTTAGATTAATCCTGTTAATCCTGTCAAAAAAATCTACGTAGCAGTAACACTGAGCAATCAAACTCTGCGTCCTCAGCGCCTCTGCGAGGATTAAAAAATTACATGAATTTAATAAGTTGAGGGACGTTTTTACCGATCATAATTGATGCATATATAATGACTCATATAAATTTTGGTTTCAATTTTTTCATTTTTATAATGCCTAATCCATCAAGAGATGATATTTTTAATGGAGACATACAAAAGTGCAAAACAAATGCACTTGAATGATCATAAGTTAAAGGGAGCATCAAGTCATGGAAAAGAATAAACAAAAGCAGTCAATATCCCGTCGTGGTTTCATAGGCACCTCTCTCGGTGCAGCAGCCATATTTAACATTGTCCCCCGCCATGTACTGGGTGGTCCAAATTTTGTTGCCCCCAGTGAAAAGGTTAATATTGCGGTCGTCGGCACAGGTGGTCAGGGTCGCAGTAACATCCGCCACCTGTTTAATGAGCCTGAGGCACAGATTATTGCCGTAGCCGACCCGATGGAATCCGTCAATCTTGATAACTTCTATTTTAAAGGGATGGGTGGACGCAAACCTGTCAAAGCCGAGATAGAGAAGAACTATCAGAAAAAGACACCCAACTACAAATGCGCTGAATACGAAGATTTCAGGATCATGCTTGAAAAGGAAAAAGCGATTGATGCGATCCTGTGCGCCACACCGGATCATCTGCACGCCTACGTATCAGTGATAGCCATGCGCAATGGCAAGCATATTTACTGTGAAAAGCCATTGACTCATAATATAAGAGAGGCCCGCCTGGTGGCTCGTGTAGCCAAAGAGACAGGTCTCGCCACCCAGATGGGCAACCAGGGACATTCCAAAGAGGGAATCCGGCAGACAGTTGAGTATTTACGCGATGGCGCTATTGGTGAAGTTCGTGAAACACATTCATGGGTGCCAGCCGGACGCTGGAACCCGGGTTTAACCGGGTATCCTAAGGACACTCCGGCTATACCAGCAGGATTGAATTGGGATTTATGGCTGGGGCCTCGTGAAAAGCGTCCCTACCACCCTGCCTACGTACCGGTAGCATGGCGCGATTTCTGGACCTACGGCTGCGGTGCTCTGGGTGATTTCGGATGTCATGATCTTGACTCAGCTGTCTGGGCCTATGACCTGAAAGCACCGGAGACAGTGGAAGCACACTCCGCCGGTTTTATGAGCAATGAGATCGCCCCTTATGGAGAGACCTGCGTATACAAATTCCCCGCAAAGGGAAAACGCCCCCCCATGACAGTCAACTGGTATTCCGGCGGTCTACAACCACCACGTCCTGATTATCTCCCTGAAGGAATGAATCTACCACGACGCGGTGTTCTGTTCGTAGGAGAAAAGGGCATCATTCAATGTGATGGTGCCGGCGGTGCCGCCAGGCTTTTCCCTGGGGAACTACGTAAATCATACAAAAAACCGGCCAAAACATTACGCCGTTCTGAGGGCCACCACAAAGATTGGCTTAATGCGATCAAAGGCGGACCAAAGGCCTGTAGTAATTTTGACTACGCCGCCCAACTCACGGAAATCACTCTGCTGGGTATTGTAGCCTTGCAGGCTCAGAAGGAGTGCAAGTGGGATGCCGAAAACATGAAGCTGATTGGATGCGACAGATCTGATGAATTCATCAACGGCAGCTACCGCAAAGGCTGGGAGGTTGTTTAAGGACAGCATCAATAACAATATCCAATATCCAACAAGGAATATCCAACCGAACAAGTAAAAAGGGGTACTCTTCTCAGTTGTTGATCCCGGAATTTCACAAATCCGGGTGTTGCTTTCAAAAACATGTTCCTGAAGCAGCGAGCCGTGACGGCATCTAGAGCGACATGCCCCGCCGTATCTCTGGCGTAGGAGGAAGCGGCTCTCTCCTTGAAAATTGGATATTGAATGTTGGACATTGGACATTGATTATTGTGGTAATTTGCTCTTTACCCTTGGGCGCTTACCCTTTAATGTATTGCCCCTATGAAACCAGAACTCTTATCACCAGCCGGATCTTATGATGCAGCCCTGGCCGCTTTTCAATACGGCGCAGATGCAGTCTATGCAGGATTACCACATTTCTCCGCCAGAGCGGAGGCTAAAAACATCTCTATGGATGAACTGCGGCTTTTATCAGCTTACGCAGCAACGTTCTCCCCTGCCAAAAAGATTTATATCAGCTTCAACACTCTGCTCTTTGACCATGAGCTACCGCGCGCATTTGAGATGCTGGATCAACTGGATGAACTCAAACCCGATGGAGTCATTGTTCAGGATTTGGGCGGTGCCCGTCTGATAAAAGAGAATTTTCCAAACATGCCCCTGCATGCCAGCACCCAGATGGCAGCACACAACCTTGAATCCGTGCTGGAGCTGAAAGAGCTGGGATTCAAACGTGTTGTGCTGGCCCGGGAGCTCTCTTTGCCGGAGATTAAACACATTGCCGAAAACTGCGGAATTGAGATTGAGGTATTTGTGCATGGCGCCCTGTGCTACAGTTACAGTGGACTTTGTCTGTTTTCATCACAGACAACCGGTCGCAGCGGCAATCGCGGTCAATGCGCCTATTGCTGCCGCCACTCCTTCAATTCAAACGAGGAGGAAAGTCACCCCTTTTCCATGAAAGATCTGGCCCTCCTTCCCATCATAGATGACCTTACAACAACCGGCGTTCACTCTCTGAAAATAGAAGGCCGCATGAAAAACCCGCTCTATGTTGCCTGTGTCACTGATGCCTACCGCAAAAAGATTGATTCAAACCTTCCTCCTGGTGCGGAAAAAGCAATTATATCCGATATACAAACGGTTTTCAGTAGACCATGGACTCAGTTTTATACAGAGAACAGACAACAAATTCCTTCCAGCATCATCGACCCACAAACTGTTGGACACAGAGGGGCTCAAGTGGGACGCGTTTTATCCGTATTCAAAGGAGATGATAATCGTCGTTGGCTGCGTTTTAAAACCACGCGCGAACTGGAAAAACACGACGGGATTCAAATTGATATAAAGGAGAGTGAACGGCCCTTTGGATTTGGAATTCTGTATATGCGTCGCAGAGGTGAAGAACGCGAGCAGGTGGTTATACCATCCGGCAGTGATGTTGAGATTGAGATTCTGGACTGCAATCCACCCCTGATTGACAAAAACGCCAAAGTATACTGTTCCTCATCACAAGCCGTGCATAGAAAGTACCGTATCACAAGCGTTCGTGCCTCAGAACTCAACTCCGGAACCAAGATTGATGTCTCGGTCACACTCAAGCCCGATGAATTATTCATAGAAGCGTGTATCTCCGGCGCAGACAACTCCATAAAAGCTGAGCACCGTGAGCCGATTGAGCTGGAATCCGCTAAAAATCCAGATAAAACCGAAGCAGGAGTACGCAAGGCCTGCGCACGACTGGGCAACACAATCTGGTCGCTCAATCAACTCACTTTGATTGATGAGCATAAGCTCTATATCCCCCCGGCCATTCTAAATAATGCCCGCAGGGAGCTAATGGATAAACTTGAGTTGGAACAGCTGGTACAGCGCAAGAAAAAGGTCGCGGAGTTCGAACAGAACTTATCAAGCGGCAAGCCGCTTGAAACAACGGACACCCAACCGTCATTCACTCTTAAAACCCGTATATTTTCACCCTTACCGGAAGCAGATTACCTGCAGAAATTTTCAACTATCGTTCTGAACATCGGCCATCGTTCAGCCCGACAAACTCTTGAAAATCTAAAGCGTTGGAAAGATCTGATCTCAGAGAACCAATCGATTGTTCTGGCAACACCCCTGATTACGCGCATGGAGGATCATGATGAACTTGAGAAATGCGTCATTCATCTGATTGCACAGAACTTAACAACCTGGGAGGTTGCCGACCTCTCCGGGTACCACATTCTTAAAGCACAGGGGATCACACCAGTCTCAGCCGACTGGACTCTTTACTGTATGAACCGGATGTCGTCCGCTACATTAAAGGCGATGGGGTTCAACTCGCATGTAATCTCTCCCGAGCTGATTGACATCAGCTCGCTTTTTCCGCGTACTGTAGATTGCTGTGACCGTGAATATCTTGTTTTTCAGCATACCCCTCTTTACATATCTACAACCGCTCCGGCCATCAATGACATACCGGAAATTGGATTCATTGAACTCCAAGGGCGAGGAGGAAGAGAGTTGATAACTCAGCAGAGAGACAAAGAGTGGGTTACCACAGCAAAGGAGCCTCTTGACAGGGAAGATAAAATTGAAGAGGCTCTGCAACAGGGAATTACCCGATTCCGTGTCGACTGGTCCTGGAGTGCCGGGCAAGAAGTTCATTAGGCCCTTCACCGAAGGGCAGCGACAACATGAATATCCTCTAAGCCCTTAGAAACCATGTTGTCGGATGGTGCATTCATCAAGCGTTGGTTACTCTTTGACTCGCACTTTGTCTCAAACCTGGTCTGGTTGGACAAAGTGCGAGACAAGGTGCGAGAGAAGGTGCGAGAGAAGGTTGCGCAGCCACTTGATCTGAGCGAAGTCTCAGATCGGGCCTAGTAGCTATAAAATCAACTCCTGTCATAAAAAACAAGAAATTGAGGTAGCTGTTTTTATAAATAATTGTAGTATAAAAGGTTGAATATCCAATATCCAACACGGAACTCCCGAATCGCGCTTGCGAGAAGGGCCGTGCCGAAGGCCGGCAGTGAACCCGAAGGGTGTAACGGCAATTCCAAGGCAATAGCCGCTTCGCGCCAGCCTCTATCCAGTGGTAGTGATCAAAACTCTTCTTCTATGCAACGCGAAGCGTTGTTGACTAACGCAGTAATGTACATTGCACAACCTATCAAAAAGGGGATAAAGCTTTCGCTCATCACTCACAGCAAGTTTGGTTACGACTCTACTGCGTTAGGTGCATTACTTCTCGATATTGATTCCGTAGCGGATATACGCCGGCACATCCAGATCAACACCATCGTATATCGTGGGTTCACTATTCTGGAACTTTCCGCGACCTGTCGGGCCAAATGAAAGTTTACTTTTAACTTTACCCTTGCCTTTAATCTTACGCACACTTGATGCTGCCGGCAGAATATCAGCAACAGGCGGCTGATCCAGACGCGCGGCAACGTTCACATATCCAGCAGCAACCGGTTTGGCCCAATTATCAAAGGCAAACAGGACGACCTCAATACGACCGTTAAAGAGAGCATCCTGCACAGTTCCCATTTCAACCCGGGAACTGTTCGGGTAAAGCTCCCTGATCCCATTCATCAGAACTGCTATTTCCGAGAGCAGAAGATCATCACCGGCGATAATACCTACCAGAAGTGATTCGGCAGGGGCAACGCCCTCACCCGCACCTTGCAGCAGTTTAAAATCTTCCAGTTGCTCAACAATCTGCGGAGCGCGATCCATCTCATCGGCACATAAAGCAAAACCTAAACGCCCTGTTTTTCCACTGACAACCATTGAACGCAGACGTTCAACATCCAATTGAATATAGCCCGGCATACATAGCATACGCCACATAAGAGAGATGCCTGCGCTCAAAGTCTCAACCGCTCCCTCTTTTGAAAGCTGAAGATTATCACTACCGCTTTGCGCGTGTAAATCATCCAAAGGAATAGTAACCAAAGTATCAGCATTATCTTCCAGCAAAGACATAACCCGCTGGGCTGCCTCGCACCGGGAAGGTCCCTCAAATTCAAATGGCTGGGTTGCAAAACAAAGCGTGGTTATACCGCGTTCATGACAGTACTTCAATATTTCAGGAGTGGAACCACCGCCGGTGCCAGCTCCAAGAGATGTAACCACCACCACCATGCGAATATTTTCCAGAAACGGGTCGAGATTTTTAAAGTCATCCTGAACAGCCAAACGACCGTTAACAGCATCTCCCCCGGTACCATGACCTGAAAAACGGGCACCACCAATCAAAAGAAAGTCAACCCCGTTATCTCCGGATTCACAATTGGAAGCGGCATCAGTATCCACACCAAGAGCTTTTATTGCAACATTGGCTTTTTCCGTAATAGAGCGGAGCAGAGTGCAACCACCACCACCTACGCCTATTAATAATAAATCAGATATCATTTTCATAGATTACCGTCCAAAGATATTTTTGAAGATAGACCCAAAACCCGATTTTGCGCCCAACAGGTTATTGGCATCAAAACCATACTTAATCAAACCGGCGATAGTAGCAAAAGATGCCGGTTTATCAAGATTTTCAAATCCATCCACGTTAATGGGCACCCCGATACGACAGGATGTACCAAAAACACGCTCAGCAAGCTCCGTGACGCCCCGCAGGTAAGCACCGCCACCAGTCAGAACCACACCTGCCCCAAGCTGATACAAGAGTTCACGATCAGCCAAGCGGGATCTTATGATCTTAAAAAGTTCATCCATCCGGGCATTGATAATAACCTGAAGTGATTTTGCACTGATAGTACGATTGTCAAAACCCACCTCCTCAGGGAGTTCAATCCGGCCCTTGGCCTCTTCAATATTAACAAGTGCGCTACCGTGGTTGCACTTAACTTCCTCGGCGCGCATAACGGGAATATTAAACCCGGTGGCAATATCATGCGTGATATGATCACCGCCAACCCCCAGACAGAAGATATCGGATATCAACTGACCATAAAAAGTCATGGCAGTCGTGGTTCCTGCGCCAAGATCAATTAACAGAACACCATCGCGTTTCTGCGCGGCAGTCAAAACAGATAATGATGCGGAAACACCATCAAAGGCAACATCAATCACATCCATTTTCAGATCACTGACAACCCTTTTTAAATTATCAATGCGGTTTTTCTGGCCTTGAATGTTAATTCCACTGCGTTTCAGCATATTGCACTTCATACCTTCAGGATTAGCAATGCCATACTGGTCATCCACTGAGTACGACTGATACAAGCTATGCAGCAGAACCTTCTCTGGATCCATGGGAGGCATGCTGAGCAATTCATCCAGTTCGCTCATATCGGCTTTACAGACAATCTTATCAGATGCTTCAATCGGTAACACCTGATCATAAGACTTGCCCTCAATATGCCCGCCTGTTGCAGAAATCAATGCCTGCCAGATACTGGTCTCCGCCTTATCTTCCGCTTCAATACGGGCTGACTCAACGCCATTTGAAGCCTGTTTAAAATCAATAATCTGTCCTTTACGAACTCCTGTTGTGGGATAGGTTCCCACGCCGGTAACTCGCATACGGCCATTATCATCGGGCTCACCAACACATACAACCGTACGGGATGTTCCAATTTCAAGCGCTGCAACGGGATCTCTTTTCATAAGATCATTCTCTCTATTATGTTAAAAATTCGAAGATTTTCCAAAAATTCGACCAGGATGCTGAGCATCAAACATTTTAAATTCCATGCCGATATCATTACTCATCGCATTGATCAGATTATCATACTGTTTTATCATTAAGCGTTTAGACTTTGCACTTTTTTCCTTCATCCCTGCCCAGGCAATTTTGGAACGACGACTATCGGGAAATTTCAGGAGTAAATAACGCGAGTGTGATGAATCAACTGACATAAAACGACTTTTACATTCCGGGCGGAAGGTGGAGTTGGCAAGCCGGACGGCTGCCATCTCCATACCGGTAAGTCTGTCACCGGGCTTTGCCGATTTGATCTTTTTGGAACCAAGAATAATGGGCAACCCACTTGTCCGGGTATAACGGACAAAAACGACACCTTCATCATCAACCACACGTCCATCAATCTCCACACGTGCAATCGGGTCCCTTTCAATGATAGAGATCTTCAATTTATCCGGCATATAACGAACAATTGCAATATCCTTGATACTGGGTGCTTTTTCCATAAGCTGCACGCGTTTTTCATCAATGGGAATTGAAAAGAGGTTAATACCATCTTTAATACCAAGAATCTGTTTGATCAGATCGGGAGTCAGGGTTTTGCCTGTATCAATGATCACATTTTTCTGAGCATCTTTTACAACAAAAAGGTCTGTTGATTTAAAATAATATGCATCGAAAGCATACCACAGACCAAAAATCACCAAAGCAATGCAACTTAAAACCCCGACACCTTTCAAAAGGGGCTTAACCCAGAAAGGAGTCTCTTTAGAGCGCCTCGGTCTGCGTTTAACCCTGCTTTTAGTAGCAGAGGCACCTTTTTTTGAGCCACTTCCCGCTCTTTTTTTAGAACTCTTCGCTTTTTGAAATATCTTCCACTTCATACTACTAACCGTAAATTCCTGTTTTCCGCTGGAGTATTCCTGAAAACTTAAACTTAAATAGTATCAATCATGAGCAGCTAACTCAATAAGCTTTGAACAAAGTTCATTAAAATTTATTCCCGCTTTGGCCGCCGCCTGCGGCAAAAGGCTGGTTGAAGTCATTCCAGGGACTGTGTTAACCTCCAGAACATAGAGTTCTCCCTCGGGATTAACCCTGAAATCGACACGGCTGACCCCGCGACAACCGAGAGCTTTATAAGCCAGCAACGCATAACACTGCGCTTTGGCGAGTAACGGCTGATCCTCTTCGGACTCCGGAATATCAAATCCCGACACCCCTTTAGTATATTTTTCATCAAATCCATACCAACCGCCGGGAGCAATAATCTCAACCACAGGCAAAGCCTCACCCCCAAGAATCCCTACAGTCCACTCACGACCGGGAATATAGCTCTCAACTAAAGCCTCATCAAGTATATCCGCTTGACACGCTGCCACAACAGCCGATGCAAACTCCTCCGGCTTTGTAACCTTGCTGATGCCGACACTGGAACCCTCCCGAGGAGGTTTTACAACCACTGGCAGCTCCAACACACTAAGGGATTCCCCAACTCTAAGTTTTTCATAAGGCGCTGTCGGAACATCCGCACTCTCAAGAGTCTGCTTGGTCAAAACCTTATCCATAGCCGTTCTGCTTGCCATAGCACCAGGACCGGTGTAGGGAATTCCCTTCTTATCCAGGTCAGACTGCACTCCGCCATTCTCCCCGTAGCCGCCATGTAGGGCAATAAATACCGCATCCACTCCCTCAGGCAGCGAGTCGATATTGTCCAAATCCAACACAACAGCCTGTACATCATAACCTGATTCACGCAAAGCTTTCTCTACAGCCGCACCGGATTTCAACGAAACCTCGCGTTCATTGGAGGTTCCCCCCATTAATACTGCAACTTTTTTCATAGACAACTCCTTCAAACTCCGCAAATTTCTGTTTGCAAATCAATACCACTCCGAAAAAAGACCCGGTTGCGCATCATTTGAACAAGGGCCTCTACATCAGCACTCGAGGCTCCCTCATCAACCGCAATAATATTTGCGTGAAAATCGGTTACATACGCTCCGCCAACACGCAACCCTTTGCATTTCGACTGATCAAGCAGCTTACCAGCCGAATCCGACAGCGGATTACGAAAAACTGAGCCAGCGGTGCGTAATCCCTTGAGAGGAATCCGTTTTTTCCGGATTTCAGAGCGCTTAGCTTTAATACTCTCAATCTCATCTGAGTTCAACTTAAGCTTGCAGCTGATAGCAACTCCGCTCGTTAATAGTTCGCAGTGGCGATAGGAAAAGTCGCAATCCCCCCCCTTCACGCTCTTGATTTGATTATCAGAGTTCAACAACTCCACACTGATAACGCTATCCCCTATCTCAGAGCCATGTGCACCGGCATTCATTGCAAGCCAGCCGCCTACAGATCCAGGCACCCCTTCCAAAAACTCAAGACCGGAGAGTCCACTCGCCTCAAGCATATCCAGCAAGCGAGGACCGCTGGAGCCACAGCCCACCTCAACCTCATCACCTGCAACGGTATAACCCGAGAAAGCCTGCGGCTTAAACCTGATAACACAACCATCAAAACCGCAATCACTGAACCAGCTGTTCATACCGGCTCCTGCAATGATCCACCTGATTTTATATTTGCAGCACAGTGCGATAACCGCCTGCAATCCGTTACGTTCCTCAACTTCAACCAGATAACGGGCCAGGCTCTGAGTCGGAAAAACAGAACAGCCATTCAGGGAGCCCGGTGCAGCAACCTTGATCTGTTCAATATTTCGAAGAGCTACATTAAAAGCCACACAATCATCGCAGTTAAACTCCCTCTGCAAATAGTGACGCAGCTCAATCACATCACCGGCTCCAGCAATTAAAACCATATCTCCGCTGCTGAGGGTATTTTGCAGATAAAACCAGCATTCTTTTAAATTACGAGCCAATGTAATTTTCTGATGGGGCAGCTGCCTTCGAAAATGTGCATAAAGATCACAGATGGTCCCTCCCTCAATCATCGGCTCTGAAGCGGCATAAACGGGAAGCAGAATAACCTCATCGACTCCGCGGAAAGAGTCAGGAAACTGATCACCCATCGCTAAAGTGCGAGTATAGCGATGCGGTTGAAAAACCGCTATCAACCGTTTCGGATCACAAGCCACTGCCATATCAACTGCAGCTTTTAGTTCAACAGGATGATGAGCATAATCGGCAACAAAACTGACGCCATCCTGAACGCAGAGTTCCTCAAAGCGCCTGCCGGGAAGTTGGGAGCAGGCTGACTGAATAGCTCGGACAACATCCTCAACCGCCAGCCCATACATCAGGGCAGCAGCTGCTGCCCCGAGAGCATTTGCAACATTATGCCGACCACCAATACCCAACTCAACGCGTCCATAATCGATCTTATTATAGATCAAGTTAAACGCGCAGTAATCAGCCCGGACTTCAACGGATGCGGCCTGAAGAGTGGCCTGCTCGCTCAACCCGTAATCGAGCAGATTCACCTCTGCCGCCATTAAAGCTGTTTGGTAAGCACGTTCATTATCACGGCAGACGCATACCCCCAACCGACTCTGAACAACAACCTTTCTGAAACATTCAACCAGAGATTCCTCTCCATCAAAATGCTCCAGATGATCAATATCAATATTATTAACAACCGTCACAGCAGGATGATAAAACTGCAAGGTGCCGTCGCTCTCATCAGCCTCTACAATCAGAATCTCATTATCGCCCGGTTCAGCAACACCGCCAAGATCCTCAGTAAATCCACCAATGCACCAACCCGGATTAAATCCCAGTTCCTGAAAAAGGCGTGTTGCAAAACAGGATGTCGTAGTTTTTCCATGGGTCCCGCATATTGCGATTCCATAAGAGTCAGAGACAAGCAAGGCAAGAGCTTCGCCTCGAAAGTAAAGCGGGAGCCCTCTCTCCCGCGCGGCTGTGAACTCAGGTTCATTCCGATCCACAGCCGGGGTAATGATCAGAGCGTCATCTTTAGAGAGTCCAACGAGATGAGATTTGTCATGCCCCTTTAAAACCGTGACACCGGCTTGCTGCAGTCCTCCAACCAGCTCATTCAGAGTTGCGTCACAACCACTGACATTATAACCGCGGGCCGCGAGCAGACGCGCCACACCGGCCATGCCGACACCGCACACCCCCACCATATGAATCTGACAGCCCTCAGGCAGTTTCATTTAAACATACCGGAAGGTTTCCAGAGGTACATCAAACCAGAGTTATTGTTATAGCCCTGAATAAGTTTCTCCAGCTTCATGCCAACCCCAAAACCGCCGCCACCCAATATATCGCTGAGAGTCAGTTGCTCCTCATACCGAAGAACTTTGAGTCCGTCAGTTACCTCAAGCAGCTCTGCCACCTTAGCCTCGGCATCCTGATAGTAGCCGATGCCATCAATCAAACCATTCTGAACAGCCTCATCAGCAATAAAAATGCGTCCATCAGCAAGTTTACCGACACTCTCTTTAGAGAGTTTACGATTCTCAGCAATCAGGGATACAAACCTGTCATGCATACTCGCAATCAAGCGCTGCATAATGGCCATCTGTTCAGGATTAACATCATGCATCGGATTAAAGAAATCCTTATTAGCTCCTGATTTAATCGTAACATCCTTGATACCGATCTTAGCAGCCAGCTCTTTGACATTATAGGATTGCATAATAACACCGATCGAACCGGTCACCGTTGTAGGATGAGCCATGATATAATCAGCCGGCAGAGATATATAATAAGCACCCGATGTAGCCATATCCCCCATCACAACCACAATCTTACGATCCGGCTGCATAGCTTTAAAATCCAGCAGGGCTTTATAAATAATATCACTGGCAGTAATACCGCCGCCACCGCTGTTAACCTCAAGAATCAAAGCCTTCACTGTGGCATCATGAGTAGCACGACGTATAGAGCGCAGGGCCGTCACTGCATTGCGTTCACCCCAGGGAGATGGAGAAAGCATAATCATACCGGAAACCGGAACTCTGACAACCCGGGTTGTTCCACTGCCGCTGGACCATCTTTCCAACATAACCGGAAACTCATCCTCCCCCAGCTTAACATGGTTTTCAGCATTAAAAGAGTGGCTGAAATCCACTCCATTAAAACCTTCCGCAATAACTCCGAAATAAACTAGCGCCGCAAAAGCGACAAAAACAGATCCTGCAACAGCCAGCATTATTAAACAGCCGAAACCGCAGCCTTTAGAACTTTTTTTATTACTGTCATAGTCACTCATATGTACTCCCTCAATTAAATTCCCTATCAAGCCCTGCCAAACAATGAAAAGACAGCGATATAAACTTGAAAATAATCATATCACACCCCCCGCCAAAGCCGCAATGGTGAATCAGTTATACAGAAATAATACTCCACCTTTACAATTCCAACATGATGTATTATTCTATCGACAACAATCTAAGGGGAATATTACAAATGAAAACAACTGCATGGCTTTTAGCCACAATTGTCTTTGCGGCTACCACTTTACAAGCCGCATCCGTGAAAAAGTTCTATGTTTCACCAAAAGGTAGTGATACTGCATCCGGCTCCTGGTGGCATCCTTTTGCCAGCTTTGACCGAGCTCAGGAAGCTGTCAAAACCTTCAAGGAGAAAACTCTGGCAGAGGAGATTGAACGGATTGAGGTCAAATTCAAGAGTGGTAGCTACACCCTCACTAAACCAATCGTAATACAACCCCCGCACGGCGGCACCCCCACATACCCGGTGATCTACCGTAGCTGCGGCAGCAAACAACCAGTCTTCAGCGGTGGCAGAACTATCACGGGCTGGAATGTTAACAAAGACGGATCATGGAGTGCCAGCCTGCCGGATGTTAAAGCGGGTCAGTGGAATTTCTCACAGCTGTTTGTTAATGGAGTCCGGCGATTCCGTCCACGCCTGCCTAAAAAAGGGATGTATACATCGGTTGACAACTTCGAAAAGAATGACAATGGCATCAACGGATTTATCTATGAGAATGAAGATCTGAACCCAGCCTGGGCTAATCTGCGAGATATCGAATTTCATGCACTGCACGTATGGTCGGCATCCCGCATGAGGGCTGCATCTATAGACCCTGCCAAGAAAGCGCTTAAATTTCCCAAGACCCGCCGTTACAATGCCTACTGGTCGGATTATAAAAAGCGCCGCTACTGGGCCGAGAATGTAAAAGAGGCATTCGGCACCCCCGGTGAGTGGTATCTCGATAGACCTACCGGAGTGCTGAGCTATATGCCGATGCCTGGTGAGAGTCCAGATAGCACATTAGTAGAGGCCCCCTTCCTGTCGCAGCTCCTGATCTTGCAGGGCTTTGAGAATCAGCCGCTTGTTAACACAACACTTGAAGGGCTGGTGTTCAAACAGTCACAATGGGTTACACCCCCTGACGGCAACTTCACACCACAGGGAGAAATGAACATTCCAGCTGCAGTGGAATTTGTGAGTGCACGCAATATCACAGTAAAACAATGCGCATTCACCCAGCTCGGAGGTTACACCCTGGCATTCGGTCCGGGAGCACACTCCAACACCGTAGACCAGTGTTTGATGACAGACCTCGGAGCCGGCGGTGTCAAAATCGGGCCTCCCTTTGTCGGTTACAGAATGGCCAAGGCTCCCAAAAACGAACTTACTCCAGATGCGCCGGATGGAATGAACAAAACAACATCTGCTATAACCATCTCCAACTGCCGTATAACAGGTGGTGGACGTATACATCCCGCAGCGCACGGTGTCTGGATCGGCCACTCATCATATAACAAAATCGTTAACAACGAGATCAGCGATCTCTACTACACAGCTGTGGCAGTCGGCTGGGTATGGGGTTATACCCTGCCTTCACGCTCTCACCACAACGAAATTGCCTTCAACCACATGCACCACATCGGACAGGGCATCCTCTCTGATATGGGTGGAGTTTATACACTCGGGGTATCACCTGGAACAACAGTGCACGACAACCTTATTCATCATGTACATGCACATAAATACGGAGGATGGGGACTCTATACCGATGAGGGATCTACTGGCATCCACATGTATAACAACCTGGTCTACCGCGTTAAGACCGGCGGATTTCATCAGCACTACGGACGCGATAACATCATCGAGAACAACATCTTTGCCGACTCTGAATTGCAGCAGCTACAACGCACACGCGATGAAGATCATATCTCCTTTTTCTTTCGCAACAACATTGTTTACTGGAATAACGACAGCCCCCTGTTCGGCAGCAATTGGAAGGGTGGTGTTCGCGGGGTGAAAGATGGAAAAGCAACCCAGCATTATGAGCTGGGGCCTAATATTTACTGGCACAGCCCGAAGAAAGAGAAGATCTTTCCAGGCGGAAAGACGCTGGCTGAGTGGCAGAAAGAGACAGGACAGGATAAAGGATCACTGGTTGCTGATCCTCTCTTTGAAAACCCGGCCGAGGGCAACTACCGTCTTAAAGTCGGATCACCTGCAGATAAGATAAGCTTTAAGCCCTTTGATGTTTACAACACAACCGGCCCAGTTGATCCGGATCAATTGCCACAGCTCAAATGCAACGCCGTTCCTACAATGTATGAAACTGTGACACGCTAAATAGTTTTTATCCAGTGGAGTAATCTCGGGCATTTTACGCCCGAGATCAAACTCTCCATTTTCTACAACTCACAGAGCGCGCAGCGACTCCCTAACCCCTCCAGCTCCCTAACCCCTGTGGCGAAGCCACACCTACTTACCAAGAGTCTCTTTGATAATCAGCATAATCGCATCCGCCCAAATTCCATATCCCTTGGCATTCGGGTGCAGTAGATCCGGCATAATCTCTTTCGAAAGCGTTCCATCCGGTTCAAGCAGCTTCTTATTGAAATCAACGAAGACCACCCGTTTACCATCGGCATAACCTTTAATAATCTCATTAACCCGGTCATTGCGCACACGCGACTGATCTGTGGGTTTGCCACTACGCGGAAAGATCGGCAGCAACACCACCTTGGTTGAAGGGGATTTATTTGCAATCCGGCTCAAAATCGCCTTGATGCCCGCGGCAGTATCTTCCGCACTCTCCTTTGCCAGCGGACGGTGTCCGGTATTATTTGTGCCGATCATCAGCACCAACAGCTTAGGCTGATAACCATCCAGCTCACCATGATCCAGGCGCCATAGCACATGCTCTGTGTTATCACCGCCATATCCGAGATTCAATGCCTTGTATGAGGCAAAGTTCTTAGCCCAGACATCTTTACCGCGACCTTCCCAACCATGAGTAATAGAGTCGCCCAGAAAGACCAGCTCCCAGCCACCCTGTTTAACCAAAGCCTGTTTCTGCTCAAAGCGCTTCTTCCACCATGCCTGATCCATGCGCGACTTCGGAGTTGTCGAAGTTCTGGCCAGAGTCTTCGTCACAAATGAGTCCATCGCCGAAGCCCAGATCTCATATCCCTTGGTATTCGGATGCAGCAGATCCGGCATAATCTCTTTCGACAAAGTACCATCACTCTCAAGTAACTTGTCATTGATATTCATCCAGAAAACGCGTTTGTTATCGGCAAACTTCTCAATCGCCGCATTAACCTTCGCATTGCGTACACGACATCCATCCTGAGGGGTTGCTCCGCGCGGGAAGATCGCCAGTAACAGCACCTTCGAATTAGGGGCTTTCGCTTCCAGCCGATCCAGAATCGCCTTGATACCCGCAATCGTATCCTCCGGGCTCTCCTTCTCCAGCGGACGATGGCCCGTGTTATTCGTTCCGATCATCACCACAAAAAGCTTGGGCTGATACCCATCCAGCTCACCATGATCCAGACGCCAGAGCACATGCTCTGTGCGATCCGCACTGATTCCAAGATTGAGTATATTGTACTGACTGTAATACTTGTCCCAGACCGATTTGCCCCGGTTAGACCAGAAATCCGTAATGGAATCGCCGATAAAAACCAGTTCCTTGTTCCCCTGTTGCGCCTGGGCCGCATTTCTCGCAACCCGATTCTCCCAGCCCTCACCTCGGGATGCCGGCGTAGTCGACACCTGCTGTGCCACAACTGAAACGGCCATAGCGGCCACTACAAAAAATATCCCCATTGCTCTTTTCACTGATTCATTCTCCCTTTTTAATTTACTTAACCTTTTTATTCATGAATTCAAACCTCAAACTTCAATGATATATCACTCAGGTCATTGATTCAAATATATTTATCCACAGATTGTGCGGTAAAAATATGGGGTGCGCTTTGCTTGTTTTGAGGGTTTTAATATCAAACATGCCAATCAAATACGAACTACCCAATATTTGGAACTGGGTAAAAGGTTGCTTAACCACAAACATATCCTTGACCGCTAATACCAAAAACACCCATAAAATCGCTATATTCTATTGTTAAATTTAACCCTGAGCCGGTTCTTCAACCAACTCTTCAGCCCAATTCAGAACTTCAACAACAATTGGATCAGTCATGGTTTCTACTGGTTCAAGAGAATCCGCCTCTCTGATCCATTGAATATAGATGTCGGGATATTTCGCAAAAACAGGTTAATCAAACAGGTTGCGACACAATGAGCCTTTTTGATACAGTTTATATATGAACTACGGCATTAAGATAAAACCACGTGCCATTAAAGATTTAAAGAGAATCGATAAACAGGATGCTTCAAAGATAGCTGATGCAATTGAAAAACTGCAATTTGACCTGAATTCTCCAAACATCAAGAAACTAACTAATTTCTCGCCGGAATATAGGTTAAGAATTGGGAATTACAGAGTTTTATTTGAAATAGAAAACACTACTGAATTAGTCGTTTACCGCATTGTTCACAGAAAAGACGCATACCGTTAAAAGTTTTATAAGAGGCCAATATGATTGCTTTACATCCAAATGTGCTTAAAAAAAACGGCAAGAAAGAGTTTGCAGTTCTTCCATATGAGGAGTTCCTTAAAGTTCAAACAGCATTAAACGATTACGCGGACCTGATGGATCTCAGGGATGCAAAGCTATATGAAAAGGATTCTGCGACAAAAAGCCTGCTAGAGGTACGTGAAGAACTGGGTATATAGGAAAATGCTCACTTTCAAAACAGACGCTGGTTTTTCGTAAGGCACGAACGATTCATATTTGCCTGAACCGAGAAACTGATCTATTCAGCCTTTGTAATAGACCAGTTCTTCAACCAGCTCTCTTCAGCCACTGCAAAGGAGCGTGCCTTTTTTGTCTCAATGGCAAGTTTGAGTCCTAGTGCATCTAGCAGCGTGTTCAGGCTGGACAGCTGAGGATTTCCTTTAGCTGATAAGATCCTGTACATATTTTCCCTGTTAAGTTCTAAGTCAGGGGCTGAATGGCACGAAGTTAAGCAATTTAGCACATAGGAACTGAATATCCAATATCCAACAAGAGATCCGAGCTTGCGAGAAAGGTTACTCTGCAGGAACGGACACCACCAAGCGAAGCGCAGGTAGAGGGACATCCGAAGGATGTTCTCCCGCAGGGACAAGTCCGAAGGACGCCGCAATGGAGCCCGCAGGGTGGAATGCCAATTCCAACCGAACAAGTAAAAAAACTGAAACTCTTCGCAATATATGATCCTGGAAATCGTGGTTTTCAGCCTCCCTTGGAGCGAAGCGGCTCTCACCTTGGATATTGGGTTTGAGTATTGGATATTGGATATTGAGAAGCACTAGGAATGCATGCTTGACCTGATGTGATGCTTAACTTCGTGCCATTCAGGGCTGCCCCCGGCGAGACCACTGCAGGAGGCGGAACCTCTTTTAGGATTTCTCAAACTATTTCATTTCTGATATAATATATAGACAAATAATAGAAAGTAGGGAGATTCAATTATGATTACAACGCTTAATCTCAAAGAAATGACAACCTCCGATAAGATTTCGGCAATGGAAATGCTATGGGATGACATTTGTCGTGATGTGCCAAATATGAATTCTCCTAAGTGGCATGGTGAACTTTTGAAACAACGAGAACAAAACGTAAAAAATGGCACTGATGAATTTGTTGACTGGGAAGAAGCAAAACAAGACATCTGGGACTCAGTCACATGAAAATCCGAATCCTGGAATCGGCAAAAAAAGACCTTAAGGACGGTTTCAAATTTTATGAAACCAAAGAAACAGGTTTAGGATTCTACTTTCTTGAAACACTCTACTCTGATATAGATTCATTACTTCTTTTTGCCGGAATACACAGCATTCATTTTCAGAATTACCATCGTCTTTTATCCAAACGATTCCCTTTCGCTGTTTATTACAGAATAATAAGCAAGGAAATCAGAATATCAGCTGTTGTCGATTGCAGACGTAACCCCGCTTGGATAAGAAAAAAACTTGGTGGATAAAAAATTAAGCAGTGATTGAGTTGTAGGGCGTGCCTCTCACGTGCAGCGGGAGGGCGCGCATCATTTCAACCGATGCCAACGCGAGAGGGACCGCGCCCTCGCCTATTCTGACCTATACGAAGCTTGCCGAAGCATCTTGACTTCTTTCGGCAAGATTGAAATTACACCGGCCACATTTGTGTTTAAAGGACAATCCTCATTTATGTTCTTACATGGTTGAACCGCATGTAAATAGCGCCGGGGTATACAGAAATTGGAACCAAAGTTATCATCATGCGCCAAATACATGCTCAACCATGATTCACTGGGAATATATTCAAGATCTTGCCCAGCCTTGAAATAGCTTAAGTCCGCATTAGATACCCATGTATCCTCATTGAAAGTATGCCCGAAAACAGGGATAACGTGCCCACTGTTGTTTTTTGTCGCAAACATCAAAAGCGAAGGATATCCGGATTCAACGCTACCATAAATAAATTTGTGAAAAGGAATATCGGGTATATCTAATTCAGGATTCTGATAATCAACCCCAAAACATGTCAGATTATAATGACCGAGAACTTTGACCATTTCATTGAAGTAGAGTCCTTCTCCATCCTTACCACCTGCTTTTCTGGTTACATGATCAATACCAACAATTTCATTAATTTCCCTGTACGATATATCTCCTTCTGGGTGAAACGAGGATATGACACTACGCAGTGCCACATGCGCACAAACATTTGTCATATTGTTTTGCTGTGCATATATGTAGCCCTCCACCCTAAAAGAGAACCCACAAATTTCGCACAGCCATACAGGTTTATTTTTCACACAATTGTTAGGGTATGAACTTGTATGCAGAACCGATTCAAATACCCGTATACCATTCAGTTCCTCTCTAGAAAATCGATCTGATTTGATAACCGCATAGCCAATAAAATCGTGATCTGTTGCTGACGAGAGTCCCTTGACAGTAGAGAATTTTTTTGAAAAGAAACTCAGCCGAAAAACACGTGTGACCGGGCTTAATTTATAACGAGTTTCTATGTCCTCATTTTCCTGAGCGATTTCCAATGAATGCTGAATTTCTTCGACAACCATTGTTTTTGCTTTAAGGTTCCGGGCCTGGGAAAAGATGCGACGTAACGGAGATATCCCGCAGAAACGTTCCTCAACAAAATCGAAAAACGAAAATGGCCGAATGACAGAAAAAAATTCAACCTTACCAGGATCGGCGACTGAATTTCTTACACAACTCATGAATATAGCCTCAAGCAGTATGAACAAAAGCCAAAAAAACTATCCGCACATAAATGTTGAGCTGCGTGACTTTTTTTCAAACTCAACAACATCGTTCAGAAAACTGCTAAGCCCATTGTCTTGAAAAGAGATTTTCTTTGTAGTAATTTTATCTTTACCAACAACCTTAGTAATTTCCTTGAGCATAGCCTTCCGTGATGCTTCAAAACTCATAGTATTTGCCGCCATTTTTCCCACCCTAATGCATTCAAGAACTGAAAACTACACAACTAGCGAAGATAACTTGAAGTCGAAACGGATGGAGAAATACGAAAACTAACTCACCGTCTGTAACCTCATGCTTGAAATATATTTGCACAGAAACGGACCTTGCACAAGAAAAAAGCCACAAAGTACTTACCACCAATAAGTTATGTAGTCACCATTCTTTGCGCCATTCCACGGTTTCTATGTCATATAAGGGAGAAAAGCAGAAAAAGACCTTCATCCGATCCACCCATCCGACCATTCTGTCCACCGTAGTCCACACATATGCCGGACAACGGAAGGCGGAAACCATTCTTGTCACGGCGTAGTTGCGACTTGTCACGGCGTAGCTGCGCAGCACGGAGACGGAAGCACGGAGACGGATCACCCGGCGTACCCCGTACATCCCTTTTCACACCTCATATCCTCACCGAACATCTTTTTGAACGTTTCCATATCCGCCTGGCTGACCGGCACAACGCCTTCACCGGAACTCAGATAACCACTTGACTCCCTCACTCCTGCATGCCACGGCGTAGCCGCGTAGCGCGAAGACGGGCACATTTGGAGCAAACAATCATGCCATTTTCACCGAAATAGAGAACCCCCTCTTTCAGAGGTGAATCAGGTTCTTCATAAGGCACGAACGACTCATACTTGCCTGAACCGAGAAACTGGTCAACGCCGCCTTTGTAATACACCGGTTCTCCATTAAGTTCCTCCACAAAATTCATGAGCTGCACAACAATTGGATCAGAGATAGTTTGAGGTGGCTCAAGAGAGTCAGCCTTTCTGATCCATTGAATGTAACCATCCAGACAGCGGGAAAAACCTAACGGCTCTGTATCCAATGGATACAGCTGCCAGCCTTCATCACGACACCATTTCACAGCATGGAGCGGACACCCCGCTCAACCTCCTCTATGACATCAAAAATTATCCGCAGATTGAGTCGCCTTAATCAATGGCAAAATCAGCTAAACGCTTACAAGTCAGTCGCTACGCGGCTGACTCGCGCATATTCCTCTTTCCACCTCTTGCGCATTCTAAGATTTCATATATGGTTCATTCTCTTCAGCCACGGCAAAGGCGCTTGCCTTTTTTGTCTCAATGGCAAGTTTGAGTCCTAGAGCATCTAGCAGCGTATTTAGGCTGGACAGCTGAGGATTTCCTTTAGCTGATAAGATCCTGTACATATTTTCCCGGTTAAGAGATGCATTGCGGGCAAGGCGCGACAACCCTCGTGCATTGGCGACATCACGAAGTGCCATAAGAAATGCATCCTGCGAACCATCCTCAAGAGCCGCATTGAGATAGGCTGCGGCTTCCTCTTCATTACTTAATGATTGCTGAAGTCCTGATTCATAATCTTCATATTTTTGTTTCATGATGACCTCTTATTATAATCAGCCCAATATTCTTTAGCTTTCTTTATGTCCGTTGTTTGGCTTGATTTATCGCCGCCGCACAAGAGCAAAACAATGGTATTACCCTCTTTTGCAAAATATACACGGTAACCGGGACCGTGGGGTATTCTTAACTCGGAAATACCATCACCGACAGATTTAACATCACCGAAATTTCCTGCTCTTATACGATTTAGGCGGACACGAATTCTGGCCCTTGCCTGAATGTCGCGAAGATCTAACAACCATTTACGGAAAGGGTTATTTCCGGTGCTCGTAACATATTCATGCAAGATCTGTGGAGTTGAATCCATATTTTTATTGTAGCTTTTGTGCTACATGCGCGCAAGTGAAATATCTCAGAATTCCCGATATTTATTAAAACTCAGAAACTCGCATTAAGTTCTAATTTCAGGGCTGACCCCCATTTCCCCCCGAAGACGGACTCGGCATTTGCATAGCAACCAAACTAACGCACTAACGAACTAACGCACTTCTACTTGTAAGTCCTGCCCTTGTGTTTCAGCCAACCGCCCACATGTCTGCTGCCGCCGGGAGGATCATGGTGAGTCCAATGAACTACACCACCTTTAGAGTTCCATTCATACTCGCCGTTGAACGCAACGGTATCACCCACACGAAGCGAATTGATCCGGGGGGCCAGGTCGATGTTGTGGGCAACCAGCAGAGTCTGACCGGAATCCAGCTTCAGAATGAATCGCTGATGCCTGCTTCCCTTGGTATCATCTGAAAGCGTTTTTGACACCCGTCCAGATCCGCTGACCTGAAGATCGCTGGTTCTGTTCCTGAATGCGCGATTGAGAGCTGTGTTGCCTGAAGAGGTCCTAGAACCGACGATTGTGAAATTTGAATTCTGCTTTTCCTGCGTTGCAACCTTCTGCGGCAGATATTTCTGCGGCACGAAATTCTTCAGCGTAGGATAGTAATAGTAAACACCGCCTGCAATAAGCAGCACTATAATCAAAAATTTCTTCATAATTCAACTTTCAATGCATTAATTTCAACCTCTAACGCAGTTAAGCCCTCTATGATCTGATCGAAAGATGGATGACGTCCAAATATCATATCACGCATGGCCTCATAATCATGAAACATAACTTTCAGGATTCGCTCGGGTGGCACCAACTTCAACGTACCTGGTTTAGCGAGCTCATATTTTGCCCAACCGCGAGGGTAAAACTTCTGCTTAAATTCAACCACGGAAGCCAGCATAGCCAGAGCACCCAATGCATTCATTTTTAGTGACTCATCAATTGACATCATATACAGGTCATAATAATGCCGCGAGTATCGCACAGGAGCCAGTGAGGTTTCCGGCCGATGCGCCTCATGATGAAGGATGGTTGCCTTTTCCCAGAAGGTTCGTTCAGCATCAATAACCAAAACGGGACACTCCGCATCAGCGAACACATCAGGAAATTCCTCGGCGGCATACGGTCTAACAGTATGTCTGGAGTGAGGTAGCCATGATGCCAACGGACCGATCTCCAGTTGAATATATGGCAAGAGGTTTCCGGCTTCCGTTGTTTCTGGATACCTGACCCGCACTATATGACCAAGATCCTTCTCCTCCGACAAGATCTCCACCAAACAATGCAAACCCAGAGCTTCACTCAGATATGGAAGAAGCTTTTCAGAAATGTAGCTACGCGCCTTCTCGTTTACTTCATCGTTCAATTTACCTTGCTGAGTCTTGGAACGGTCAGCCATCGGATCATCATCCGTCACCACCCGCCAATCAAGAATCAGATCAATGTCCTCTGAAAAGCGATCTATCAGCCCGAAAACTTTCGATAGACTGGTGCCTCCCTTGAAAATAAAAATTTTCGACAGTTCCTCGTGTTCAAAGATTTGTTTCAGCGTCCAGCAGACCCAGAAATCTTTCTCTACAACAGCAACCAATCCCAGACCTCGGCGTTCTGCTGTCAGGGCAAACAATTCATTCCGCTGATCAGCGGGAAGCGCAGCAACACGATTCATAAAGCCACCTCATCCGCTATTTTACGGATAATGTTATGAACCCATGCCGGCGCTGTCTTCGTATCCCGGACCATAGAGCCCCACTTCTCCGACGGAATTGCCCGAGCAATTTTGTCGCGGATCTCCGTATCGATCCGCTCCCGGCCTAAAGCTTTCAGTGCTTGAACAACCAAATCGCTTTCACTAAGTTGAAATCCCGACTCCTTCAAAACCCTTTTTCTGAAAATTAATTCCCTGTTGCCGACAGCAAAGGTTTTGCTTGGTCCGTCAGACAAATATACCGCCTGTGCTGGCACCTGAGTAGACAGGCCCAGTAAATTTAACGCTGTATTTTCTGAAGGCTGAATACGCCAACCGGATTTACGAGCCAGCGCACGGGCCACCTCGTTCAAATCCGGCCCCATTGGTTCATTCAAAAGCTTGCTGTGTCTCGGATAATCATATAACCCGCGCAGTACCCTTCGAATGGTGCCCTTTATCTCTAAGCGTGACAACGACTTCCGGATTGCGTCATCCCCGCCAATGTCTAAAAAATCATTCTTGGAGAATACCCAACCCCTCTTGTGGCCATATATCCTTGAAACTACCTTATTATCAACAGATTGCATAAAACCCTTATACTCTATTTTGTCACAAATTGCACGGTCATTTTGTGACAAAATATTCAGATATTATTCAGTGGCAGCTCCGTTTCAGCTTAGCCTCAGGCGTCGAGAGATCGAATCGACTATATTCTGTCAGAAATAGTAACCTATTTTTCTGACAGCACGACTCCCAGATAAACGACTAATCCAAGGGCTACTTGTCGGGCGTAGTTCCGCAAGCGGGACGAAGGCTGGACTCCAACGATTCCACCTGGTTTACTCCTGTGTAAAGTGGGTTCCGCTGAAAAAGTCCAGCGGAACCAATCCACTTAAATATATTATAAGAGCACATCAAATAAAGCGAGCTGTTAAGCTCGCTTTTTTGTTTTTGTGGGCGGAGGTGCTTTTCTCACCAAGTGTAATTCATTTCGTTCGAGAAGTTCCCATGAAACTTCTTCCCCTTTTTCAACTCCTAACGCAGCGGCAAGCGGCATTGGAATGTAAACAAAGAACCGTTTGTTTTGTCCCTTTGAGTTAATTGCCTGGATGCGTAATGGGTAAGAGGCTTTTATCTTTTCTGTATTATTATCTTTTTTATTCATGATAGTCCTTTCGTCTTGACAATATAGCCTAGAGGCTATATCATGTCAACCATGAATTTCACTTTTTCCTTCTCGGATGGATTTGATAATTTCAAGAATGTTAAAGCATTCACTCTTTTGCGGGATCATGTGCTGCCGGTACTGGAAGAGCGCAGGGCCGATCTGGAATCGATGTACAGTCCGGTCATGGGTCGACCTGAGGTTGATCCTGTTCTGCTTACCGCAGTTACCATCCTTCAGATGATGGAGAAGCGGCCTGACAGAGCGGCGGTTGAGGCATGCTGCTACGATGTGCGCTGGAGAGTGGCGCTGGGACTTCCCGCTGACTGGAAACCGTTTCATCCCACATCACTTGTCTACTTCCGGAAGAGAATGATTGAACACGACAGTGCGGGCCTGGTTATGGATGCCGGTCTGGAGGCAATGAGAAGGGATGGCTACTTTGGGAGAACCGGATCAATACGGATTGACTCAACGCATATTCTGGGCGCGGTCTCAAAGATGTCGAGGCTGGCATGCGTCAGAGAAACATTCCGATCCGCGTTAAGGTTCCTTGCTCAGTTCACATCCTCCGATGACTGGGAACCGTGGTATTCCATTTATGAGGAACGCAACCCGGATGAGCTGCGTGGTGCGTCAAAGGAAGTTCTCAAACGCGTCATGACCCAGGCTGGCTGTGATGTCAATGAAGTGCTGAACAAAATTAACCACAGCTTTAAAGAGGCGGCCGGAGCGGAGCCGGTTGCACTGCTCAGGCGCGTGTTTAATGAACAGTACACTGTTAGTGAGGATGGAGAAGTTGTTGAGAACAGAGCGACTTGCTCAGGAGCAGTAAAGAACCCCAATGACCCGGAAGCGGGATGGAGTACAAAAGACAGTATCGAAACGGACGGTTGGATAGGATATAAACTGCAAGTGTGTGAAACCGTGCCGGAACAGATATGTGATAAAGGCGAACCCACCTCATCGGTGATCACAGCCGTGGTGACTCAGCCGGCCACAACCAGCGATCATGGGAGTCTTGACCCGGTTCTTCAGACACATAAAGAAAACGGACAGGGCACTCCCGAAGAGATATATGTGGATGCCGGATATGTAAGTGCCGGAGATATTAAACATGCAGAGGAACGGGGTTACGAGTTGAACGGTCCGGTCGCAGGCCCTCCCAGTCGCAACAAATGCTTCAAGTCCGACGCGTTTCAGGTGGACATACCTTTACGCAAAGCGGTATGCCCGGCCGGGGAGATAAGCTCAAGCTGTGTACGTATCCACGATCATGGAAAAATCAAAGTTGTGTTCCGTTTCGAATGGCCGCGGGCTGTATGCGCTGCCTGCACACTGAAAGACAAATGTATATCCCCATCAAAAAAAATTGTGCGCAGAAGACTTGAAGTCGGTGAAAACCACATGTATATCCAGCAGCGGCGGAAGGACTGCGCAACACCCGAATACAAAGAGCTGATGAAACGAAGAAATGCTGTAGAAGGAACGCACAGTGAGCTGGCACGAGGATATGGTGTCCGCCGATGTCGTTACAAAGGGCTGGCCAAGACAAAATTTCAGCACCTCTTTACCGGAGCCGCCTGCAACTTGCGGCGCTGGGCGGCAAGACTGTGCTGGCAGCAGAGGTGTCATGCGTAGCATCTACAGAAAAGGAGTCGAAAATGCGATAATAACCCCATGAAAGTGAAATATTAGCCCACCGGCACAGAGACGCACCCTTACGTCACCTAAGAGCATTTTGAAATCAGAAATGACGCATGGAATTTTGCGTCATAAGGCGTTATACTTGGCCTCATAAGACTGACTTTTTCAGCGGAACCTAAAGTGAACCTACGACCCCTCGGCGTATTCCCCTCGGCGTATTCCACGACCCGGATGCAAACAGCAGGAAGAATTACTACAAAAAGCGACTAACCTCTGTTTTTAACTGAGGCAAATGGTTGACCACGGCATTCCATATTATAGTTTCATCCACCACATCGTAACCATGAGCCAGTATATTTCTAAACCCTATTATCTTATATGATTCTGAAATGTGATCCAGATGCTCTTCATCATCACGACGCAAGCGGTTAAGAGCCTCACCGATAATTTCGAAATCTCTCTCTACAGCTCGTTGAGTTTTTGCATCAGCGACATATCCATCAAAGTCCATTCCTGAAATAAACTCTTCTATTTCAAGAATAGCTTGGTGAATATCAAAAAAGCACTTTCTCAATTCATCTTTCATAAACAACTCTACGTGTCCGATCAACTACCGCCTGAAAGAATGGATTTCTAAATTTCTTATCCACAACCAGATCCACACTAC